>NZ_BOPO01000056.1 GCF_017312725.1 Actinocatenispora comari
CGGCCAGATCTCCGTGTACGGCTGGACCTGTTGCGGTTTCCCGCTGCTGGCGTTCCTGACCGGGGTGCTGCTGGTCGGCCTCCTGTGCCGGCCGCGGGTCGGCGGCGCGGTGCAGCGCACCCCGCGGCTCGGCGCGCTGATCTGCCTCGCCTCGCTCCCGGTGTACGTGCTGATCGCGACGCTGGCCGGCACGCTGTTCTGACCCGCCACCCGCTCCGGGAGCACGGCGCGCGGTGCGACCGGAGTGGGTCCCGGTCACCGACCGCCGTGCCATGGCCGACGGCCTTCGGCGTACCCGGCGGGGCCGCCGGCCCGGTGCGATCGAGCGGGCGGCGCTGGTCGGGTACCGGCATGATGAACGGATGCCGTCTTTGACCCAGGCCGAGGCCGTTCGCCGGGCAGCGTTGCTCGCCGTCGAGTCGTACGCCGTCGAGTTGGACCTGACCCGTGGCGACGAGGTGTTCGGCTCGGTGAGCCGGATCCGGTTCCGGTGCACCGCACCGGGCGAGTCCACCTTCGTCGAGCTGACCGGCCGGCCGGTCGCGGCCACCCTGAACGGTGCGCCGATCGACCTGGCGTACGCGGACAACCGGCTCGCGCTGCCCCCGCTGGCGGCCGACAACGAGCTGGTGGTCACCGCGGAAGGGGCGTACACCAACTCCGGCGAGGGGCTGCACCGGGCGGTCGATCCGGCCGACGGCCAGGCGTACCTGTGCGGGTCCTCGTCGCCGGACAACGCCCAGCGCATCTTCGCCTGCTTCGACCAGCCGGACCTGAAGGCGACGGTGACGCTGACCGTCACCGCGCCCGCCGACTGGACGGTGCTCGGCAACGGCTCCGGTACCCGCGGGGTCCCCGAAACCGGCGCGGGGGCGGCGGCCCGGTGGGAGTTCGAGCCGGTCGGGCCGATGTCGGTGTACCTGTTCACCGTGTGCGCCGGCACCTTCCACTCGGTGTACCGGGAGCACGACGGCATCACCTACGGCTGGCACTGCCGGGCGAGCCTCGCCGACCACCTCGACGAGCAGGCCGACGAGCTGTTCGAGCTGACCGAGCGGACGATGGACTGGTACCAGCGCACGTTCGCGATGCGCTACCCGTTCGGCGGCAAGTACGACCAGGTGTTCGTGCCGGAGTTCCTGTACGGGGCGATGGAGAACATCGGCTGCGTCACGGTCCGGGACGAGTGGCTCTACCGGTCGGCGGTGCCCGACTCGGAACGGCAGCTGCGGGCGATGGTGATCGCGCACGAGATGGCGCACATGTGGTTCGGTGACCTGGTCACCCTGCGCTGGTGGGACGACCTGTGGCTGAACGAGTCGTTCGCCGAGTTCCTCGGCTTCCGGGTGGTCGGTGAGGTGAGCCGCTACACCGACGCCTGGGGCTTCTTCAGCGTGTTCCGCAAGATCCCCGGCTACCGGGCGGACCAGGGGCCGGCGACGCACCCGGTGGCGCCCACCGACGTACCGGACGTGGCGCACGGGCTGCTCAACATCGACTCGATCTCCTACCCGAAGGGTGCCTCGGCGCTGCGCCAGCTGGCGGCGCTGCTGGGCGAGGACACCTTCTTCGCCGGCCTGCGCGCCTACTTCTCCCGGTACGCGTACCGCAATGCGACGCTGGCCGACCTGATCGGCACGATGTCGGAGGTCAGCGGCGTCGACCTGACCACCTGGGCGGACCGCTGGTTGCGTACCACCGGGGTCGACGTGCTGACCGCGCGCACCGCACTCGACCAGGACGGGCGGTACTCGTCGGTCGAGGTGGCGCGGTCCGCGCCGGCCGGCGGCCCGGTGCGCCCGCACCGCATCCGGATCGGCTGGTACTCCGCGACCGGTGCGCACGACAGCGTCCCGGTCACGCTGCCGGTCTCCGACGACCCGGACCCGGGCGCGGTGCCGGTACCCGAGCTGGTCGGCCGGCCGGCCGCCGACCTGCTGCTGCTCAACGACGCCGACCTGACCTTCGCCCGGGTCGACCTGACGCCGACCGAGCTGGACCGGCTCGGCGAGCTGCTGCCGGCGATGCCGGACGCGGCGTCGCGGGCGGTGGTGTGGACCAACGCCTGGGAGCTGGTCCGGGCCGGTCGGTGGCCGGCGGAGCGGTTCGTCGCGCTGGCCGCGGCGGCGCTGCCGGCGGAGCCGTCGCCGGGCGTACCGCCGTCGGTGCTGCGGCTGTGCGAGCAGGCCGCCGACACCTACCTGCCACCCGAGCGCCGGGACGCCACCCTGCACCGGCTCGCCGGGCTCGCCCGCGCGTTGCTGTCCGGGCCACACCGGCTGCTCGCCGCCTCCGTACTGGCCCGGTGCGCGGTCACCGACGACGAGCTGGCGCTGCTCACCGCGTGGCTGCGCGGCGAGCAGGTGCCCGACGGCGTCCCGGTCGACGCGGAGCTGCGGTGGGCGATCCTGACCCGGCTGGTCACGGTGGGGTTGGCCGGGACGGTCGAGATCGACGCCGAGCTGGCCGCCGACCGCACCGCCGCGGGCGAGGTGGCCGCGACCCGGTGCCGGGCCGCGGTGCCGGACCCCGCGGCCAAGCAGGCGGCGTGGCAGTTGCTGATGGCCGACCGGTCGATCTCCAACCGGCACCTGGCGGCGGTCGGGGAGGGGTTCTGGCGGCCGGAACACGCCGCGCTGACCGACGGGTACGTGCCGCGCTACTTCGCCGAGCTGCCGGGCACGGCGGCCTGGCGCAGCCCCGGCCTGCTGCTCGTCGCGGTCGGCTTCGGCTACCCGTCGACGGCGGTGTCGGAGCGCACCGCGCGGCTCGGCGCCGATCTGCTGGCCCGCGACGACCTGGCGCCGATGCTGCGCCGCAAGGTGGTCGAGGCCGACCACGAGATCCGGGTCGCGCTGGCCGCGCGCGCCGCGGCCGTCGCGCCGACGAGCAGCCGGTAGCCGTACTCCGGCGGCCGGTCTCCGGCGCACGGAAGCCGGTCTCGGGCGGACGGTGGCCGTCTCCGGGACGATGGCCGTTTCCCGCACGGTGGCTGGTCTCCAGGACGATGGCTGGTCTCCGGGACGATGGCTGGTGTCCGGGGACGAGGACCGTCGGGCCGGCGGCGCCGGCCCGACGGGAAGCCGGGCGGCAAGCGCTCTCCACCCGGCCATACCATGATCGGCTCCGGCTGGGCATGATGGCGGGATGCCGAGCCTGACCCATGCCGAGGCGCGAGCGCGCGCCGACCAGCTGACCGTCCGCTCCTACCGGGTCGAGTTGGACCTGACCCGGGGGGCGGAGCGGTTCGGGTCGGTCTCGACGATCCGGTTCGGCTGCGCGCAACCGGGGACGGACACGTTCGCGGAGCTGCGCGGCACGCTGCGCAGCGCCACCCTGAACGGCCGCGAGCTCGACCCGACGTTGCAGGACAACCGGCTGCCGCTGACCGACCTGGGCGCGGAGAACGAGCTGGTGGTCGTCGCCGACGGCGACTACTCGCACACCGGTGAGGGGCTGCACCGGTTCGTCGATCCGGCCGACGACAACGTCTACGTGTACGCGATGAGCTTCCTGGACTGCGCGCAGAACATCTTCTGCTGCTTCGACCAGCCGGACCTGAAGGCGCCGGTGACGCTCGCGGTGACGGTACCGGAGGAGTGGACGGTGCTGGCCAACGAGCGCGGCGCGCAGGTCGCGGCCGGGCGGTGGGAGTTCACCGAGACGCGGCCGATGGCCACCTACATGACCACGGTGTGTGCCGGGCCGTACGTGTCGCAGCACCGGGAGCACGACGGGATCCGGCTCGGCTGGCACGCCCGCGCCTCGCTGGCCGAACCGCTGGCCGCGGCCGCGGACGAGCTGCTGACGCTGACCGCACGCTGCTTCGACGCCTACCACGCGCTGTTCGGCGTGCGGTACGGCTTCGGCGACACGTACGACCAGGTGTTCGTGCCGGAGTTCAACGCCGGCGCGATGGAGAACCCGGGCTGCGTCACCCATCGCGACGAACTGCTGTACCGCTCCGCGGTGACCGACGCCGAGCTCGAGACGCGGGCGGCCATCGTGGCGCACGAGATGGCGCACATGTGGTTCGGCGACCTCGTCACCATGCGCTGGTGGGACGACCTGTGGCTGAACGAGTCGTTCGCCACCTACCTGTCCTACCGGGTGCTGCCGGAGGCCAGCGCCTACGCGGACGCGTGGGCGAGCTTCGCCGGGCACAACAAGCTCGCCGGCTACGCCGCCGACCAGTCCAGCTGGACGCATCCGGTCGCGCCGGACGAGGTGCCCGACGCGGACAGCGCGCTGGTCAACTTCGACATGATCTCGTACCCGAAGGGCGCCTCGGTGCTGCGCCAGCTCGCCGCCTGGCTGGGCGACGAGGCGTTCCTCGGCGGGCTGCGCGATCACTTCGCCCGCCACGCGTACGGCAACGCCACGCTGGCCGACCTGGTCGACTCGCTGGCCGCGGCGAGCGGCCGGGACGTCGCCGGCTGGGCCCGCCAGTGGCTGCGCACCGCCGGTACCAACCGGCTCAGACTGTCCACAGTGGATGGACGGGTCGGGGTGCGGCAGGACGGGGTGCACGGCGCGCCGCTGCGGACCCACCGGATCGGCATCGGCAGCTACCGGTTGGACGGCGACACGCTGACCCGCGAGCACCGCGTCGAGGTCGAGATCGCCGGCGCGTACACCGCGGTACCCGGGCTCGCCGACGGCGCCGACCTGGTGCTGGTCAACGACGGCGACCTGACCTTCGCCACGGTACGGCTGGCCGAGCGGGCGATGCGCGACCTGCCGCGGCTGCTGCCGGCGGCCACCGACCCGCTGACCCGGGCGCTGCTGTGGACGGTCGCCTGGGACGCCACCCGCGCCGCCGACCGGCCGCCGGTCGCGTTCGTCGAACTGGTCGCCGCGGCGGTGCCCGGTGAGGCGTCCCCGACGCTGGCCGCCACCATGCTGGCCAACGCGCGGGGACAGGTCACCGACCGGTACCTCGACCCGGCTCGGCGGCCGGCGGCGCTGCACACCCTCGCCGAGACCTGCCGGGCGATGCTCGCCGACGCCGCGCCCGGCAGCGGCCGGCAACTGACCGCGCTGCGTACCCTCGTCTCCTGCCTGACCGAGCCGGCCGAACTGACCCGGCTGCTGGCCGGCGAGGTTTCGGCCGGCGTGCTGCTGGACGCCGAACTGCGCTGGCGGCTGCTGCGCCGGCTGGTGGTGCTCGGCGCGGCCGGCCCCGCCGAGATCGACGCCGAGCTGGCGCGGGACCACACCGGGCAGGGCGCGGTACACGCGACCGGCTGCCGGGCGGCGCTGCCCGACGCCGGTGCCAAGCAGGCGGCCTGGCAGTCGATGACGGTCGACGACACCCTCACCAATCGGCAGCTGGAGGCGCTGGCCCGCGGCTTCTGGCAGCCCGAGCAGGCCGAGCTGACCGCGCCGTACGTGCCGCGCTACTTCGCCGAGATCCTCCCCGCGACCGCCGGCCGCAGCGGCGAGCTCGCGGGCCGGCTCGCCGGCTGGTCGTTCCCCGGCTACGCGGTGTCCGCCGGTACGGTCGCCGCCGCCGAGACGCTGCTGGCGCGCGACGACCTGGCCGCGGGCGTGCGCCGCGCCCTCGCCACCGGCCGCGACGAGGTGCGCATCGCGCTCGCCGCCCGCTCCGCCTGAGCTCGGGGACGGTCGACGCTCGTAGCTGATGGTATGAAGAGGGCCCGCTGCCAGGGAGGATCACCGATGATCTTCGATCGGGCCGAACGGATGTCGACCGACGAGCGCGCCGCGCTGCAACAACGGCGGTTGCGGGCGCTCGTCGACCGGCTGCTCGCGGCCGACGGTCTGCAGGCCGACCGGCTGCGCGCGGCCGGCGTGACCGGCGGCGCCGAGCTGACCCTCGCCGACCTGCCCCGGCTGCCCGTGGTGCGCAAGGCGGACCTGTGGGAGCGCTACCCGTACGGGATGCTCGCGGTGCCGCGGACCGCGCTCGCCGGCCTGCACGGCTCGTCCGGCACCTCCGGGCGGCCCACCATCGTCGGCTACACCGAGTCCGACCTGCGGCTGTGGGGTCAGGTGATGGCGCGCTCGCTGGCCGGCGCCGGCATCACCCCGAACTCGCTGATCCACAACGCGTACGGGTACGGCCTGTTCACCGGCGGCCTCGGTGTCGACCACGGCGCCCGTGCCCTCGGCGCGACGGTGCTGCCGATCTCCGCCGGCATGACCGCCCGCCAGGTGCGGCTGATCACCGACCTGGCCCCGGACGCGCTGACCTGCACCCCGTCGTACGCGGTGTATCTCGGCGAGGCGTTCGCCGCGGCCGGCGTCGGGCCGGACGAGATCAGCCTGACCGTCGGGGTGCACGGCGCCGAGCCGTGGACCGACGCGATGCGCGACAAGATCGAGGCGCTGCTGGGCATCCGCGCGCTGGACATCTACGGCCTGTCCGAGATCATCGGCCCCGGCGTCGCCTGCCAGACGCTCGACTCCGGCAGCTGGCTGCACGTCCAGGACGACCACTTCTACGTCGAGGCGCTCGACCCGGGTGGCGACGCGCCGGTACCGGACGGCGAGCTGGGCGAGCTGACGTTCACCACGTTCACCAAGCAGGCGCTGCCGCTGCTGCGCTACCGCACCGGTGACCTGGCCCGGCTCGATCGCACGCCGAGCCCGGACGGGCGTACCTCGGTGAAGATGAGCCGCATCGTCGGCCGCGCCGACGACATGCTGGTGGTGCGCGGCGTCAACGTGTACCCGAGCGAGATCGAGTCGGTACTGCTGGCCGACCCGGCGGTGGCCCCGCAGTACCTGCTGGTGCTGGACACCCGCACCGCGCAGACCCGGCTGGTGGTGTGCGGCGAGCTCGCCGTCGACGGCGATCCGGCGCCGGTCTCCGAACGGCTGTCGGCGGCCCTGCACGAGCGGCTCGGCCTGCGCTGCGAGGTACGCGTCGGGACGCCCGGCGTGCTGCCGCGCACCGAGGTCGGCAAGGCCGTTCGGCTGCACCGTTGGGAGTCCGGTGAACCGCCGCTGCCCGACCTGGACTGAGTCCGGCCGGCGCCCGACCAGAACGGACCGGGCGCCGGCCGGCAGTGCACTGCTCAGGGTTTGACGGCGATCCGCCCGGAACCGGCGCGGGTCAGCAGCAGCCGCGCGCTGGACTTGTCGAGGAACTCCTCGGTCGCCCGGCGCGAGCCGTCCCACCAGCCGTAGTCGTCGATGATGAGCACGCCGCCGGACGACAGCCGGTGGTACAGGTGCTCGAACTCGTGCTTGGTCGAGGCGTACCAGTCGGTGTCCAGCCGCAGGATGGAGATCTCGTCCGGTGCCTGCTCGGGGATGGTGTCCTCGACCATGCCCTGCACGTAGTGCACCTTCTCCTTCGGGTACGGCACGTCCGCGAAGCCGGCCTGGACGTCGTCGAGTGAGGCGATCGCCTTGACCTTGGACGTCTCACTGGCGCCGGCCAGCAGCTGCTCGGCGCTGCGGCCGTCACGGACCCGTACGTCCTCCTCGGTGGGCGGCGGCATGCCCTCGAACGTGTCGAACAGGAAGAGATCGCGCGAGTAGTCGCCGTAGCCGTCGAGGGTGCGGGCGACGGCCTGCATCGAGCCGCCCCGCCACACCCCGCACTCGACGATGGCGCCGGGCACGTCGTACCGGTGCACGTAGCGCACGGCGGAGATCAGGCCGTACAGCTTTTCCGGGCCGGTCATCGTGCGGTCGGAGACCTTCTTGATGATCGCGACGGCCTCGTCGTCGAAATCGGCCGGCAGTCCGCTGCCCCGCGGCTTCGGCTTGCTCGCCGCCGGCCGCGCCGTGGCGTCGTCCCGCTTGCTGCGCGCGGCCTTGGCGGAGCGTCCGCTGTTCACCAGGCGGTAGCCGGTCGTGCGCTCCAACAGCCCGTTGATCACGCCACTCATCAACTCTCCGATCGTGTCTTGGTTACCTCGTGTCCCGACGACGATGTGCGCCAGCTGTCTGCCGCCTGGGTGGCGGCGCGGTCTCGTACCGGTGCACCCTACGTCGGTACCGATCAGCCTGAAACCCCTCGAACGAGGTGGATCGTGCGATCCGGACAATACCGCCGGAGCGTATCTGACCAGCAACGCCGCGTGCTCGCCGGTGCGGCGCCGCTCGGCCCAGCACGGCCCGCGGACCTGGCCCGACGGCATCACACGGCAACGGTGACCTCCACCTTGTCCCCCGGTGTCGCACCGATCCGGTGCCCGATCGCCGCGGCGACCAAACCGCGACGGCGGTACCCGCCTGCCCGCCAAGATCGGCCCGTACGCCCGGTTGGGCCCGTCCCTGGTGGGAGCCGGCCCGAAGACTGGGAAAGTGCCGGGCGTTCGGGGCCCGACCGCTGGTTACGATGCGCGGATGCAGCAGCACAGTGGTCGCCGGGTCGGGATCATGGGCGGGACCTTCGACCCGATCCACCACGGGCACCTGGTCGCCGCGAGCGAGGTCCAGGACCGGTTCGGCCTCGACGAGGTCGTGTTCGTCCCCACCGGCCGGCCCTGGCAGAAGGAGCACGTGCGGGTCAGCCCGGCCGAGGACCGCTACCTGATGACGGTGGTGGCGACCGCGTCCAACCCGCGCTTCGCCGTCAGCCGGGTCGACATCGACCGGCCGGGCCCCACCTACACCGTCGACACCCTCAACGACCTGCGGGAAAGCTACGGACCGGGGGTCGAGCTGTACTTCATCACCGGCGCCGACGCGCTCGCCGCGATCCTGTCCTGGAAGGACGCCGAGCGGATGTTCGAGCTGGCGCACTTCGTCGGCGTCACCCGGCCCGGCTACGAGCTGTCCGCCGAGCACCTGCCGCGCGACAGCGTGTCGCTGGTCGAGGTACCGGCGATGGCGATCTCGTCCAGCGCCTGCCGCCGCCGCGTCGTCGACCGCAAACCCGTCTGGTACCTGGTACCCGACGGCGTGGTCCAGTACATCGCAAAGCGCAAATTGTACCGAAATGGACCGGTCGATCCGCCCCGCTGATGTGAGAGGCTTGAAGGCGTCACCCGCAGTACGGAAGGGGATCCGTGGCCGCCACCGAACACGCCCGTGAGCTGGCGCTCTCCGCCGCCACCGCCGCCGCCGACAAGAAGGCGGAAAACATCGTCCTGATCGACGTCAGCGAGCAGCTGGTGATCACCGACGTGTTCCTGCTCGCGTCCGCGCCGAGTGACCGGCAGGTCAAGGCGATCGTCGACGCGATCGAGGAGCGGCTGCTCGCCACCGGGGAGAAGCCGATCCGGCGCGAGGGCCAGCGCGACGGCCGCTGGGTGCTGCTGGACTACGCCGACGTCGTCGTGCACGTCCAGCGCAACGAGGAGCGCACCTACTACGAGCTCGACCGGCTCTGGCGCGACTGCCCGGTCATCCCGTTCACCGACCCCGCCGTCGTCGCCGAGGCCGGAGAGCCCGGTCGGTGACCCGACTGCTGATCTGCCGGCACGGTCAGACCGGCTGGAACGCCTCCGGCCGCATCCAGGGGCAGACCGACATCGAGCTGTCCGAGATCGGGCACGCACAGGCCGAGAAAGCCGCCGACCTGCTCGCCGCCCAACACCCCGACGTGCTGGTCGCGAGCGACCTGCAACGCGCCGCGCAGACCGCCGCCGCGATCGCCACCGCCACCGGCCTCACCGTCGCCACCGACCCCCGGCTACGGGAACGCGGGTACGGGCCGTGGGAGGGGCTGACCGACGACGAGCTGGCCCAGCGGTACCCGACCGAGTTCGCCTGCTGGCGGGCCGGTGAACCGGTCCGCATCGCCGGCATCGAGGAACTCGCCGAGGTGTCCGAGCGGATGTCGACGGCGCTGCTCGACGCCGCAGGCCGGGCACCCGGCGGCACCGTCGTCGTGGTCACCCACGGCGGCGCCGCCCGGCGCGGGGTCGGCGCGCTGCTCGGCTGGCCGGACCGCATCGTCTCGACCCTCGGCTCCCTGGCCAACTGCCACTGGAGCGAGCTGCGCCGCGGCCGCGCCGGCTGGCGGCTGATCGCGCACAACATCGGCGGCTGAACCCGACCGGACCGGGCCGGTGAATCCGGGGGATTCGCACGGAACCTCCCGGGCCCCGCACGCGTCCAACCGACATGAGTGTTGACGCGAGGAACCGGTCCGGGGAAACGGCGACGACACGCGTCCGGCCCGGTCACCGACATGTCCGTACGGCAGGGCTCGCGCTGCTGGTCGCGGCGCTCGGCGGGATGCTGCTGACCGGCTGCAAGTCAAGCGGCACGCAGGCGGCCGGATCACCCTCGCCCAGCAGTTCGGGCTCTCCCAGCGGCTCGGTCGCACCGAGCCCGTCCGGGAGCACCTCGGCCGCGCCGTCGCCGACCCCGTCGAGCGGTGCACCGCGGCCCAGCCAGCCGGCGCCGACGAAGAGCTCGCCCGCCACCGGCACGGTCCGTACCTACACCGGGACCGTGACCCAGGGCGTCGAGCCCGGCTGCACGATCCTTCGCGGCTCGGGCGGCACGTACGAGCTGGTCGGCGCCGACGCGACGGCCAGGAAGGTGCTGCAGCCGCAGGCGTCGGTCGAGGTCCGCGGCTACATCGAGCACGGACTGATGAGCCACTGCATGCAGGGCCCGATGCTCAAGGTCGTCTCCGCGAAGGCCCACTGAGCCACCGTCCGCCGCCGGTACCCCACGGTGCCGGCGGCGGACATCCGGCGTGGCCGGCCGTACGATGGTCGACCGGCGGGTGGGAACGGCCGGCCCGACGCCTGCGGACGATCCTTGGCGGCTGTGGCGGCTGTGGCGGCTGTGGCGGCTGTGGCGGCTGTGGCGGCTGTGGCGGCGGTGGTGGCCGGACGCCGGTGCCACCATGGCTGGGCAGCGGTGGTTGGGCAGCGGTGCGGCCGGGCTGGTTGGGGCAACGGTGCCGTGCGGCGGAAAGCGGTGCTTACGGCGGTCAGGCAGTGGCCCGCCTGGCCACGAGAAGGTGGCTGCGCACGGCGATCCGGCCGGTGCTGCGTACCACGGGCGGGTCGGAAACGCCAGCTTGTCCACAGCCCCCTCGGCTGTCCACAGATCTCGCTTCGATGCCGGCAGCGCGCGGTGGCGGCTGCCTAGGGTCGCCGCGTGTTCGCCTCCCGCCGTGCCGAAATACTCGCCGACACCACCCGTCTCCGGCTGCACCGACTCCTGCCGGTCACCCGCCCCGGATCGCCGTCCGGCTCGCCGTCTGGCGCTGGCCCCGAGCCGCCGCCGGCCGTACACCCTGAGCTGCTGTCCGGCGCCGCTATCGGGGCCGGCCGCGACTCGCAACACGCTGAGCTGCCGTCCGGCGCCGCTATCGGGCCCGGGCGCGACTCGCATGTCCCGACGCCCCGGTCACCCCTGACCCTCGACACAGCCGACGGGTCGCCACCGCTCGAACCCGGTAGGGGCACGCCGCTCGTCCCCGACCGTCGGGCGCCGTTCGCTCCCGGCCACGGCTTGCCTCTGCTCGATGGCTTGCCCCTGCTCGATCCCGATCGTCGAACCACGTCGTCAGCCCCAGACAGGGCCGTCGCCGCGCGGACGGCCACCACGACCCGCGCCGATCCGGGCGACGAGCCCGCTCGGGTCGCGGTGCCGGGTCGTTGGACCGTCGTCGGCTCGGTTCCGTACCGCCGGCATCTGCACTTCGATCGCACCCTCCCCGCCGACCCGCGGATTCAACTCGGCCGCCACGCGCCGACCGGCGAGGCCCGCCACGACGACCTCCCGGTCGGGTCCGCCGCCGGGCTGCCCTCGTCGACAGGGACCAGGTCGGACGGAGCCGAGCGAGAGCGAGCCGGTGCCGCGGATGCTGCCGGCTCCGGGCCGCACCAGGCCGCGTCGGCTGGCGTTCGTGAGCCCGCCCGACCCGGTCGGGTCGCGCCCGGCACGGCCGACGTCGACGAACCCGCGGGCTCCGGGCCGGTCGCCGCCCGTTCGGCTGACGCTTCTCCGCCGCTCGAGACCGGCCCGGTCACCGGTGATGCGACCGACGCTCGCGGATCCGTCGAGCCCGCCCCGGTCGGGGCCGGTCCGGTTGACCGTGGTGCGCCCGTTGGCTCCGGATCGACCACCACAGCTGCGGCGGACACCCGCGAACTCGTCGGCGTCGCGCCGATCACGGTCGGGTCGACCGACGCCATCGAGGTGGTCGACCTCGACGGTGCCGGGCCGGGTGAGCCGGCCGATGCCGCCACCGTGTCGGCCGGGCCGGACCGGTGGTACGACCGTTCGGCCCGGCTGCTCGGCGTCCGGCGCGCGTTGCTCGATCCCGGCCGGCGGGGCCTGCGTGCTCTGGTCGTGCTGGCGGTCGTCGTCGTGGTGGCCGCCGGGGTGGTGGCGTGGCGGCTGCGGCCGGTGACCGATCCGGTCGAGCCGCCGCGAGTGCCGGCCGCCGCGCCCAGCGCCCCACCGTCCGCGTCGGCCGGCAGCGAGCTGGTGATCTCCGTGGTGGGCAAGGTGCGGCATCCCGGCGTCGTCCGGGTACCGGCGGGCTCCCGGGTGGCCGATGCGGTGCGGGCGGCCGGCGGTGTGCTCCCGGGTGCCGACCTCGGCCTGCTCAACCAGGCTCGGCGGCTCGTCGACGGCGAACAGATCGCGGTCGGTGTCACCCCGCCGCCCGACGCCGGTGGTGTCGGTGCCCCGGGCGGCTCGGCGAACCCGGCCAGCAAGGTCAACCTCAACACCGCCACCGCCGACCAGCTCGACACGCTGCCCGGAGTCGGCCCGACGCTCGCCGGTCGGATCATTTCGTTCCGCACCGAGCACGGCGGCTTCCGCTCGGTCGGGCAGCTCAAGCAGGTCAGCGGCATCGGAGACGCGCGGTACGCGGATCTCAGGGACCTGGTGACGGTCTGATGGGCGCGCCGCCGGCCGGCGACCCGGGGGCCCCGTCGGGGCCGGTGCCCCACGGTCGCGCCCGCGGCACGGGGCACGAGCACGGCCCCGTCCCGTCCGGTCCGCGGCGGCCGCGTCGCGGGCCGGATCTGCGGCTGGTCGGGTTGGCGGCCGGCTGCTGGTTCGCCGTGTTGGCGGCGATCCGGCTGCCGGCGTCGGCAGCCCTGGCCGGCGCCGCGCTCGCGTTCGCGATGGCCGGCGCGGCCGGCATCCTCGCGCATCTCCGCACCCGCCAGGGTGCTGCCAGCCGGCCGGACGCCGGCCATGCCGACCGTGCCGGTCGACATGACGCTGGCGGTCCGGCTGCCGCTCGGCCCGATCCCGGCCCGCATGGCCCCGGCCCGCATGGCCCCGGCCCGCATGGCCCCGGCCCGCATGGCCCCGGTCTGCATGGTCCTGGCTCGCATGGCCGCGGCCCGCATGGCCCTGGCTCGCATGGTCCTGGCTCGCATGGCCTCGGTCCACGTGCGGCCCCGCACGGTATCGGCGCCCACGGCCCTGGCCGGTCCGGCGCCGGTCCGGGCGGCCGTGCCACGGGCTGGGTCGCGGTGGCGCTGCGGTTGGTGGTGTCGGTGCTGCTCGGTGCCGGCTGCGGGGCAGCGACGACCGCGGCACACACCTACCCCGCGCAGCTCGAGACGCTGGCGAACCCGATCCGGCAGCACCGGCTGGTGCACGCCGAGCTGACCGTCACCGGTGATCCGCATGCCATCGCCGGCAGCGCGTTCGGCTCGACCTGGCTGGTTCCGGCGACGATGACCAGCTTCGAGTCGGTGGCGGGTGGCCCCACGGTCCGGGCGCATGCGGCCGTCATCGGGTTCGGCAACGACCCGACCTGGCGCAGCGTGCTGCCGGGACAGCGGCTCGCTGTCACGGCACGGCTGACGCCACCGCAGCGTGCCGACGGCACCGTCGCGGTCCTGTCGATCACCGAGTCGCCACGGCGCATCGGCCGTCCACCGTGGTACCAGCTGGTTGCCGCCCGGCTCCGGGCCGGTCTGCAGGCCGCCTGCCGCGATCTGCCGGCCGCCCCCGGCGGCCTGCTGCCCGGCCTGGTCGACGGGGACACCAGCCGGCTCGATCCGATCGTGCACGCCGACTTCACGGCGGCGGGCATGACGCACCTGACGGCTGTCAGTGGCTCGAACCTCGCCGTCGTGCTCGGGTTCGTCCTGCTGGCGGCCCGGTGGGCGCGGGCCGGTCCGCGCGTCGCTGCCCTGGTCGGCGCGGCGACCACGGTCGGGTTCGTGGTGCTCGTCCGGCCCGACCCGAGCGTGCTGCGGGCCGCCCTGATGGGTGGCCTGGGGCTGCTCGCGCTGGCGCTGCACCGCCCGCGCGCGGCGGTCCCGGGGTTGGCGGCGTCGGTCCTGCTCCTGCTGGTTGCCGATCCCACGCTGGCGCTACAACTCGGCTTCGTGCTGTCGGCGCTCGCCACGCTCGGTCTGCTGCTGTTCGCGCCGGCCTGGCGGGATGCCCTGCGCCGCCGCCACGTGCCGCGCGGAATCGCCGAGGTGGTCGCGGTGTCCACCGCCGCACACGTCGCCTGCGCGCCGGTGATCGCCGGTTTCTCCGGCACCGTAGGCCTCCTCGCCGTGCCGGCGAACGTCCTGGCCGAACCCGCGGTGGCACCGGCCACGGTGCTGGGGCTGGCCGCCGCGGTGGTCTCGCCGATCTCGCCGACGGCGGCGCATGCCCTCGCCTGGCTCGCCGCGTGGCCGTGCCGTTGGCTGGTGCTGGTCGCGCACACCACGGCAGGTGCCCCGGCCGCCGTGGCGCCGTGGCCGGTCGGGGTGCTCGGCGCCGTCCTGCTGGCCGGGATCCTGGTCGCCGCGATCGCTCTCGCCGGACACCGCACCGCCCGTCGGCTGCTGCTGGTCCTGGTCATCTGCGTGCTCGTGGGTGCCGCACCGGTGCGCTGGGTGGCCGGTGGCTGGCCGCCGGACCGCTGGGTGTTCGTCGCCTGCGACGTCGGCCAGGGCGATGGGCTGGTGCTTCGGGTGGCGCCGGGGCAGGCGGTGGTCATCGACAGCGGGCCGGAACCGACGGCGATCGACGGGTGCCTGCGCCGGCTCGGTGTCAGGTCGGTGCCGCTGCTGGTCCTCACGCACGACGACGCCGACCACGTCAGCGGGGTCGCGGGCGTGTTCGACGGTCGGCGGGTGGGCGCGGTCGGGGTGTCGCGCTTTCGCGGTACCGGCGGCGGACGGGCCCGAGTCGAACGGGTCGCCGGCGCGCACGGCCTGCGGCCGTTCCCGGTCCCGGCCGGTTGGCGCTACCGGGCGGGCATGCTGACGTTGACCGCGCTGGGCCCGCCGGAGCCGATGACGGGCACCGAGTCCGACACCAACAACAACTGCGTGGTGCTGCGGGCCGTGGTCGGGTCGGTGTCGATCCTGCTGACCGGTGACGCGGGCCCGGAACTCCAGCAGGAGCTGCGGGTCGACGGCGCGCCGCTGCATGCGGACGTTCTCAAGGTTCCGCATCACGGGAGCAAGCACCAGGATCCGGGCTTCGTCGGGGCGGTCGCCCCCGAGGTCGCGGTCGTGTCGGTCGGCGTGGACAACGATTACGGACACCCGAACCCGGGACTGTTGTCGAGGATCTCCGCGGCCGGCATCCGGGTGCTGCGCACCGACCGGGACGGCGACGTTGCGGTCGTCGACACCGGGCACGGGCTGGCCGTGGCCCGACGGGGCCCGCCACCGGGACGGCAACCACCCGCCGACCGAGCGTTGCCGCCGGCAGTGACGCGGCGTGCCGGCCGCTCGTCGCGCCGCCGCCGATGCCGCGTGCCGGCCAATCGGTGGGCGGGCCATCGGTAGGCGGGGCATCGGTGGGCGGGGCATCCGTCGCCGGGTGCGCCGGTGAAGTCGCGGGAGGGTGTGACGCGCCGATCACCCCGCTGGGGCCGGCGGTCAGGATCCGGGCCGGTCGGCAGCGTGCCAGGATGGGGCGGTGAACCAGACACCACCGCCGATCCGCTTGGTCCTCGGCGACGAGGAACTGCTCGCCGCGCGCGCCGTGTCCGAGGTGGTCGCCGCGGTTCGAGCGGTCGAGCCCGACGCGCAGCCCGCCGAGCGCGACGCCAGCGGGCTGACCGCGGGCGAGCTCGCGGCGTTGACGAGCCCGTCGCTGTTCGGTGGCCGTCAGGTCGTGGTGATCCGCGGCGCTCAGGACGCCAAGAAGGACCTGGTCGCGGCGCTGCTCGGGTACGCCGCTGCCCCGGCCGACGACGTCTGCCTGGTGCTGACGCACGCCGGTGGCAACAAGGGCAAGGCACTCGCGGACGGGCTGCAGAAGACAGGCGTCGAGGTGGTCCGCGCCGCACGCATCACCAGGCCGCGGGAGCGGGTCAGCTTCGTCCGCGACGAGGTGAAGGGCCTCGGTGGGCGGTGCCCGGAGGACGCCGCGGAGGCGTTGATCTCCGCGGTCGGCAACGATCTGCGCGAGCTCGCCTCGGCCTGCGCCCAACTGGTCGCGGACACGGGCGGGCGGCTGACCGTCGACATCGTCAACCGCTACTACCAGGGGCGGTCGGAGGTGACCGGGTTCACCGTCGCGGATGCGGCGATGGTCGGTGACTCGTCGGCGGCGTTGGAGTCGCTGCGCTGGGCGCTCGCGATCGGGGTCGACCCGGTGCCGATCGCCGATGCCCTGGCCGACGGGGTGCGCACGGTGTCGCGGGTGGCCGGGGTGCGGGGCAACCCGTACCAGTTGGCGTCGAAGCTGGGCATGCCGGCCTGGAAGATCGAGCGCGCTCAGCGGCAGGCCCGCGGTTGGTCACCGGAAGGGCTGGCGCAGGCGATGCATGCCGCGGCCGCGGCGAATGCCGAGGTCAAGGGCGGTGCCGACAACCGGGGCTACGCGCTGGAACGCGCCATTCTCGCGGTGGTCGGGGCCCGCGGCCGCTGACCTGCGGCAGAGCTGCTCGGCCCGGCGGCTACGCCGAGGGCGGGACCGCCAGAACCGGGCACGACCCGGGCACAGCGGGTACGCCCAGAGTCAGAAGCCGGTACGCCCAGGCACAGCGGGTACGCCCCAGGCCAGAAGCCGGTGCGCCCCGGGCTCAGCGGGTACGCCCAGGGCAAGAAGCCGGTACGCCCCCGGGCTCAGCGGGTATGCCCCGGGCCGGGAAGTGGGTACGCCAAAAGCGGGGTCGCCGAACACCGGATGGTGCCGGCCGGCCCCGCTGGGCGTGCCCGGGCGTCGCCGCCGTCAGGCGGAGATCTGCTGGAGCTGCTTGGCGATGGCCGACTTGCGGTTCGCCGCCTGGTTCTTGTGGATGACGCCCTTGCTCACGGCCTTGTCCAGCTTGCGCGATGCGTCACGCAGCGCGGTCTCGGCCTTCGCCGAGTCGCCGGCGCTGGCCGCCTCATGGAACGAGCGAATCGCCGTCTTGAGCGACGACTTGACCGCCTTGTTGCGCTGGCGGCGCTTCTCGTTCTGCCGGTTGCGCTTGATCTGGGACTTGATGTTCGCCACGCGACAGCCTTCAGTCTTGGTCGGTACGGATCGGGGCCTGCCTGCCGGCAGAAAGTGCACGCGCGTCCACGACGCGGCGGCACACACGAAGCATCAGGCTACCAGCCGCGTCGTACACCGCCACAGCGGCCGTGGTCTGACCCGGTCGGTACGGTGTGGGGTGGTGCCGATGCGAACCGGGGCTTGCGCCGAGCGTGCGGTGTTCGTGGGCGAACAGTCCGATAACGACCACGTTGCCCGATCGGCGCGTCGTCGCCGGGTCGCCACCGTACCGCCGGGTCGGCACGTCGCCGCTGCCCGGTGTGCCGTCCGGCGTTCGTGGGAGCATGGACGACGCCGGCACGCCAGCCCCGACGGCGCCGGTACCGCAGACCGGCCACGGCGTGCCCGAGACCCACGACGTGCCTCGAACAGAACGGACTCCGCGTGCCACACCAGCTCGATCCCGGTGTCACGGATCCGCAGCGGATCCGCAACTTCTGCATCATCGCGCACATCGACCACGGCAAGTCCACCCTGGCCGACCGGATGCTGCAACTGACCGGCGTGGTCGACCAGCGTCAGATGCGCGCGCAGTACCTCGACCGGATGGACATCGAGCGCGAGCGCGGCATCACGATCAAGTCCCAGGCCGTCCGGATGCCGTGGACGGTGCGCGAGGGCGGGCTGGCCGGCGAGCCGTACGTGCTGAACATGATCGACACGCCCGGGCACGTCGACTTCACCTACGAGGTGTCGCGCAGCCTGGCCGCCTGCGAGGGCGCGGTGCTGCTGGTCGACGCCGCGCAGGGGATCGAGGCGCAGACGCTCGCCAACCTGTACCTGGCGCTGGAGAACGATCTGCACATCATCCCGGTGCTGAACAAGATCGATCTGCCCGCGGCGCAACCCGACAAGTACGCCGAGGAGCTGGCGCACCTGATCGGCGGCGACCCGGCCGACTGCCTGCGGGTGTCCGGCAAGACCGGCGAGGGCGTGCCGGAGCTGCTGGACGAGATCGTCCGCCAGTTCACTCCGCCGACCGGTGACCCGGCCGCGCCGCCGCGTGCGCTGATCTTCGACTCGGTGTACGACATCTACCGGGGCGTCGTCACCTACGTCCGGATGGTCGACGGCCGGATCGAGGCGCGCGACCGGCTGACGATGATGTCCACCGGTGCCACCCACGAGCTGCTGGAGCTCGGCGTCATCTCGCCGGAGCCGACCAAGTCGCCGGCGCTGGGTGTCGGTGAGGTCGGGTACCTGATCACCGGCGTCAAGGACGTCCGGCAGTCGAAGGTCGGCGACACCGTCACCGCGCTGGGCCGGCCGGCGGCCGAAGCGCTCGGTGGCTACTCCGACCCGAAGCCGATGGTCTACTCGGGGCTCTACCCGATCGACGGCTCGGACTACCCGGCGCTGCGCGACGCGCTGGACAAGCTGAAGCTCAACGACGCCGCCCTCGCGTACGAGCCGGAGACCTCGGCGGCGCTCGGCTTCGGTTTCCGCTGCGGTTTCCTCGGCCTGCTGCACCTGGAGATCATCCGGGAGCGGCTGGAGCGCGAGTTCAACCTCGACCTGATCTCCACCGCGCCCAACGTGGTCTACCGGGTCGAGCTGGAGGACGACACCGAGCACATCGTCACCAACCCGAGCGAGTACCCGACGGGCAAGGTCGCCGCGGTCTGCGAGCCGGTGGTGCGGGCCACGGTGCTCACGCCCAACGACTTCGTCGGTGCGGTGATGGAGATCTGCCAGAACCGGCGGGGCAAGCTGCTCGGCATGGACTACCTGTCCGCCGACCGGGTCGAGCTGCGCTACACGCTGCCGCTGGCGGAGATCATCTTCGACTTCTTCGACCAGCTCAAGTCGCGCACCCGCGGGTACGCGTCGCTGGACTACGAGCCGTCCGGCGAGCAGTCCGCCGACCTGGTCAAGGTCGACATCCTGCTCAACTCCGAGCCGGTCGACGCGTTCAGCGCGATCGTGCACAAGGACAAGGCCTACGCGTACGGCGTGCAGCTGACCACCAAGCTGCGCAAGCTGATCCCGCGGCAGCAGTTCGAGGTGCCGATCCAGGCCGCGATCGGTACCAAGATCATCGCCCGGGAGAACATCCGCGCCATGCGCAAGGACGTGCTGGCCAAGTGCTACGGCGGTGACATCACCCGCAAGCGCAAGCTGCTGGAGAAGCAGAAGGAAGGCAAGAAGCGGATGAAGATGGTGGGCCGCGTCGAGGTCCCCCAGGAGGCGTTCATCGCGGCGTTGTCGACCTCGGATGGTCCGGAGCAGCCGAAGAAGTAGGAAGCGGATGCTGTGTTGGTCGGGGCCGCGTGGAGGTCCTGCAGGAGGCGTTCGTTGCGGCGTTGTCGACCTCGGATGGTCCGGAGCAGCCGAAGAAGTAGGAAGCGGATGCTGTGTTGGTCGGGGCCGCGTGGAGGTCCTGCAGGAGGCGTTCGTTGCGGCGTTGTCGACCTCGGATGGTCCGGAGCAGCCG
>NZ_BOPO01000057.1 GCF_017312725.1 Actinocatenispora comari
CGGTCGCGGTGGCCGCGGTGGCGCCGGCCCGGGTCGCCGCGTCGCCGCCGGCGTGCACCAGCACGGTCACCCCGGGCAGGCCGCGGGGCGGTCGGGTGGTCGGCAGGTCCGCCGGGTCGGTACGCACCGAGGCGGCGTCCGACCCCGACCCGAGCGCCGCGCGCACCGCCCGCTGCGCCGCCGGGTCGACGGTGAGCACGTTCTGCGGATGCAGCCGGCGCAGTTCGGCGCCCAGCGCGGCGGCGTCCCCGCGCACCGGCGCGGCCGTGCCGGGCGACCCGGTCGGTGACGCGGCGGGGGTGTCGGTGGGTGCGTTGCCGGCGTGGCCGGTGCCGGCCGCGGTACCGGCGACGAGCATCGGCATTCGGCGCTGTTCGGCCAGGCTGGCGGCGCGGCGCAGCCCGTCCGGATCGGCTGCGGCGGCGACGACCACCGCGGGGGACGAGGTGAACAGGTGCCGGCTGACCGCGGCGGCCAGGGCGGCCGGGCTCGGGTCGTCGAGCACGGTCACGGACCGTACCGGTGGGCCGACCTTGGCCGGTGCCGGATCGTTGCCGGCGGCCGGTCCGGTACAGCCGGCCAGTGCCGCGGTGAGCAGCACCGCGGCGGCGCCGACCGGTACCGCGTTCCGCCTCTCGGGAGCACGCACGACTCGCCCCATATTCCCGCTCCATACCGAATATCCGCGTCGACCATACCGGCGTCGCGCCCGCGGGTCGCGGCGCCACACCGACGGGGTGCGACGAGGCGACCGCTGACCGTCCACTATGGACAACGCTGCGGCGACGAGATGGTGACGCTCGGAGACGGGAACGGCGTGACCGCCGGGCCCTGGGCCCGGCGGTCACGAAGTGCTGCGACGGCTCAGTCGTGGTTGGTGGCGAGTGCCTTGAGTCGGGTCATGCTGCCGTTGAACTTGTCCTGGTCACCGGGGAACGTGCCGGAGTCGGCGTTCTGCCACATCGTCCAGGTCGCGGTGCCGGCCGGGATGGAGGTCGGCGGGGTGGAGCGGTAGATCGCGATCCAGAACGGGTTCGTCGCGGCGAACGCGCTGGAGTTGCCGGTGCAGGTCTTCCACCAGTCGTAGGTGGTGTAGATCATCGGGTACTTGTCGTACTTGGTGTGGATGTAGTTGGAGAACGACTTGATCCAACTGACCATGCTGGAGTGCGACAGCCCGTAGCAGGTGCCGCCCGAGTAGGGGTTGTACTCGATGTCCAGCGCCGGCGGCAGCGTCTTGCCGTCGGCCGACCAACCGCCGCCGTGACTGGCGAAGTACGCCGCCTGGGTGGCACCGGAGGAGACGTTCGGCCGGGCGAAGTGGTACGCGCCGCGGATGAACCCCGCCTTGTACGAGTTGGTGTAGTTGGTGTTGAAGTTCGGGTCGCGGTAGCTGGTGCCCTCGGTCGCCTTCATGTAGGCGAACCGCGCGCCCTTGCTGTACTGGCTGGCCCAGTTGATCGTGCCCTGGTAGTGCGACACGTCGAAGCCGTTGACGTAGGTGGCGGCCTGGGCGGGGGCGGAGAGCCCGACGCACGCGGCGCCGGTGGCGAGCACTGCTGCCGCGGCGATCGCGGCACGTCCAATGACGCGGGGGATACGGACGATCATGCAGAACCTCCCGTAGACGGCAGGCCGGACATGGCCGGCTCGGTCGGCAAAGATTCTCATTGCCGGCGGAAGGTCTCAAGACCGTTTGAAGGATTCTTCCAGACTATTTTCGTTTCTGTCGTTTTTATGCCGTGCTGCGGTTGCGCGCCCGGCGCCCAGCTGCCGCGCACCTCGCCGCTTCTGCCGCGCATCCCGCCGCGGTGGCCCGCGCGCCTCCCGCCGGGGCCCGGCGCGAGGCGCGCTCGCTTCACCACCGCCAGGTGGTGGCGGGAGAACTGCGGACGATCGGGTTGCTCGCCTCCGGCGGCTCGGTCACCGACGACACCGCGACCCGGCCCGGCCCGATCAGCCGCAACCACACGTTCCGGTAGCTGTAGCTGCGGGTCCAGAAGCCTCCGTTGCTGCGCGGGTACTCCAGGTGCAGGTGCATCTGCACCGACTGGTCGCGGTAGAGCAGCGCGGACGGCTGGATCAGCAGCGGCTGGTTCGGCGCCAGGTCGCGGATGAACGTGTTGCCCGGCGAGTGCAGCAGTAGCAGGCCCGGCGAGTCGCGCGCGGTGAACACGTCGCCGAACATGCCGATCGGGTAGTGCGTCTCGGTCTCGTCGCCGTTGCGGGTGCGAAACCAGATGCCGGTGTTCTGCCAGTCGTAGGTCACGTTGCCGGTCGCGGCGACGAACCGGTGCTCCCGGGTCCAGATCGACTGGCCGTGTTCCAGCGGCAGGCAGACCAGGTCGCCGGCGTGGTTGTCGGACAGCGCGATGTGCCCCGGGCCGCGGCCGGTGATCATGAACAGCGGCAGCCCGGACATGACCCGTTTCCACCCGCCGGACAGCCCCATCGAGGACAGCCGGGCCTGCGGATCGGTCCACAGCAGCGAGTGGTGCGAGAAGTAGATCGACTCCTCGCCGGCCAGCGCGAAGTCGGCGACCGGGACCTGCGTCCCCTCGACCTGCACGTACGACTGGCCGAACTGGATGCGCGCCATGTCGGTGATCGGCTCCTGGCGCTGCCAGCCGGACCGGGTGACCGCGGCGGTGACGTCCACCGGCGCGCCGCAGCGCGGGCACGACACCCCGGTCGGGTCGCTGGAGTGCCGGCAGTACCGGCAGGTGTAGTGGTGCGTGGGTGCGGTCATCGGCGGCTCACCCGGTCTTGTGGTGCACGTACATCGACTGGATGCCGACCCGGCCCGGTCCGGTCATCTCCGCCAGGTACATCTTGCGCATCAGGCCGACCTTCAGCTCCTGCTGCACCGCCTGCATCTGCACGCTGGCGTCCTTGTACAGGAAGCCGCCCGGCTCGACCAGGATCTTCTCGCCCGGCCGCAGCATCCGCTCCATCACGTTGCCGTTGCCGTGCAGCATCAGGATGCCCGGCGCGGGGCCGGTGACGAACCGGTCCAGGTACATGCCGTTGCCGCCGTGCAGGATGTTCGCCAGCCCCTTGATCCGGATGAATGAGTAGCCCACCGACCCCGCGGCCAGCAGGAACGCGTGCTCCCGCACGTCGAGCTCGATGCCCGGCGGCATCGGCAGCACGACCAGCTCGCCCGGCGCGTCGCGGGAGAACGCCACCCGGCCCGGGCCGCTCGCCACCGACAGCACGAACGGCATCCCGCCGAGCATCCGGCGAAACCCGCCGCCGGTCTGCATCGCCGACAGCGGCACCCCCTCGTCCTTCCACAGCATCACCTGATGCTCGAAGTACACCCAGTCGTTGGGGGCGAGCGCGAGTTCGGCCACCGGCACCAGCTCGCCCTCGACCTGGCAGACGCTGCCGGAGAAGCGGAACTCGGTCATGTCGCGCAGCCGGGGTGCCTCGCGCCAACCCGAGTCGCTGACCTTGTTGCGGACGTCCAGCGGCGCGCCGCAGGTCTGACACGTCGTGGCGCCCGGCGGGTTCTGCACCCGACACCACTCGCATGCGATGCGATCCACCCTGGCTGCCTCCGTCCCGCCCCCCCTCGGGGCCGGGTCGAAGGTAACAACCGCTGGCGAGCCTGCGCGGCGGGGTCGCCGGGCCGGCGGGCGGCGGAGCGGTGCCGGTCGGTCGCCGGGCCGAAACTCCGGATAGCAGGGATGCGCGGGCCGGTCGTCGGGCGGCAACCTGGGGTGATGGCTGTGCGGTGCGTGCTCGTGGACGACAACGTGCCGTTCCTGCGCTCCGCGGCCGGCCTGCTCAACCGTCAGGGCATCGACGTCGTGGCGGTCGCCGGCGACGGCGCCGAGGCACTGGACACCGTCGCCCGGGTACGGCCGGACGTGGTGCTGGTGGACGTCGACCTCGGCGCGGAGAGCGGCTTCGCGGTGGCCCGGCAGCTGCACCGGTCGGCGCCGCGGGTCACGCTGATCATGATGTCGAATCACGCCCGGGACGACTTCGAGGACCTGGTCGAGGCCGGACCGGGCGTCGGATTCGTGGAGAAACCGGCGCTGTCCGGCGACGCGATCCGGGCGTTGCTGCGCTGAAGCGACCGCCTCGGCGCGACTCCAGGCAGGTACGGTCGCCTCAGCGCGACTCGAGGTAGGTGATGACCGCGAGGACCCGGCGGTGGTCGTCGTCGGTCTCCGCCAGGTTCAGCTTGCCGAAGATGCTGCGGACGTGCTTCTCGACGGTGCCCTCGCTGATCCAGAGCTGGTGCGCGATGCCGGCGTTGGAGCGCCCCTCGGCCATCGACGTGAGTACCTCGCGCTCCCGGGCGGTCAGCTCGCCGAGCCGGTCGGTACGGCGGCGCGCCGACACCAGTTCCTGCACCACTGCCGGGTCCACGACCGATGCGCCACCCACCAAACGGTGCAGAGTTTCGACGAATTCGCCGACGTCGGTCACCCTGCTTTTGAGCAGATAGCCGACGCCTTGTCCGCCGACGAGAAGGTCGATCGCGTGCGTGACCTCGGCATACGCTGACAGTACGAGGACACTGACGTGCGGGAACTCCCGCCGGATCGCCCGCGCGGCGTCCAGACCTTCGGTCGTGTGCGTGGGGGGCATCCGAATGTCGGTGATGATCAGATCGGGAGCACCGGACCGTACCCGCTCGACCAGCCGGTCGCCGTCGCTCACCTGCGCCACCACGTCGAACCCGGACCGGGCGAGCAGGCTCGCGATGCTCTCCCGCAGCAGGACGTCGTCGTCGGCCAGCACCACCCGGGGCGTCTCGGGGTGCCGCGGGGTGGGTTCCCCGGTCACTGCACGCACCCCTGCGACGCTAGCGGGCGATCGGTGCACCCGCCGTCGGCCGAACCGGCACTTTCCGGCCCGACCGGGGTGGTGCTGATGCGCGGCGGCCTCGGGCGCCGGATCACGGCGGCCAGCGCGATGCTGGCGGGCGTGATCGGCGGGGTGTTCGCGGCGCTGGCGTTCGCCGTCGCCGAGGAGCGCGAGACGACCCGGCTCGCGCTGCACTCGCAGCAGGCCCTGGCCACCGCGAACCAGCTGGAACGGCTGCTGATCGACATCGAGACCGGCGAGCGCGGCTACCTGCTCACCGGTCAGGACAAGTACCTCGAACCGTGGCATGCGGCACGGGCCGAGGTACCGGTCGTCGTCCGCCAGCTGGAGCGCTCGTCGATCACGCCGGAGCAGCGACAGCGGGCGGACGGCATCGCGCGCAGCGTCGAGTCCTACATCGCCGACCACTCGGTACCGGTGGTGGCGCAGGCCCGGGCGGGAGACCGCACCGCGCGCAGCCCAGCCACCTTCGACAACGGGAAGCGTCGCATCGACGGCGCCCGCGCCCAGTTCACCGAGTTCGCGGCGGCGGAACGGCAGCTCAGCGCCGAGCGGGCGACCGCGTCGGCGCGGACGTTCCGCTGGCTGGTCGGCGGCGGCATCGCCGGCGCGACCGGCTCGGTGCTGCTGATCGGGCTCTTCGCCGGCTACCTGATGCGGTTCATCGTCGCGCCGGTCCGGCAGGCGGCCGCGATGTCCGGTCGGCTCGCCGCCGGCGACCTCGCCGTCCGGATGCCCGCGCACGGCATCGGCGAGATCGGCGTGCTGTCGGGCTCGTTCAACGCGATGGGCCGGTCGCTGGAGCAGCACCGCGCCGAGCTGGTCGCCTCCCGGGCCCGGGTGGTCGCCGCCACCGACCGCGCCCGGTACCGGATCGAACGCGACCTGCACGACGGCGTGCAGCAGCGGCTGGTGGCGCTGACCCTGGACGTCCGGGTGATCGAGGCGGACCTGCCGGCCGGCGTCGAGCCGGTACGCCGGGATCTGCGGGCCGTCGCCGCCGGCCTCAACGAGGTACTGGACGAGTTGCGGGAGGTGTCCCGGGGGATCCACCCGGCGATCCTCACCGAGGCCGGCCTGCCCGCGGCGCTGCGCGCCCTGGCCCGGCGCTCCGGGCTCGCGGTCGAGGTGGACACCCGGGTACCGGGCCGGCTGCCCGACCCGGCCGAGGTGGCCGTCTACTACCTCGTCGCCGAGGCGTTGACCAACGTCGCCAAGCACGCCGACGCCACCGCGGTACGGGTCGAGGTCGAGGCCGGCGCGCACGAGGTGCGGCTGATGGTCCGGGACGACGGCGTCGGCGGCGCCACCCCGGCGCGTGGCTCCGGCCTGATCGGCCTCACCGACCGGGTCGAGGCGCTCGGCGGCACGCTGCGGCTCACCAGCCCGCCGGGCGAGGGCACCGAACTCGCCGTGACCCTCCCGCTGACCGACGACCCCCCTGCCAGCCGGTAGTCGCGGCTACCCGCCAGCCGGTACCGCAGACGGGCGCTGCCGGTGCTGACGGCCCGGCGCCGATGCGGCAGTCTGACACCAGTGGCGGTGAGTGACCGAGACGTCGGGGAGGCGAACCGGATGCGGTACCAGCAGACCCTCGCCACCGACGCGCGGAGTGCGGCGCCGGGCGCGGCCGTACGCACCGTCGCCTGCGAGGCGCTGTTCGCCTCCGAGCTGCCGCTCGCCGGCCGGCTGGCCGCCGACGAGATCACCGCGGCGATCCGGGACGCGTTGCGGCTGTTCGGCCGGCGCGGCTGCCTGGAACGGGTCGCGCAGGAGTACGGCGACCACCCGGACCTGGCGATCGCCAGGATGCGCCGCGCGGTCGCCGCCGTCGCGGCCTGCGCCCCACCCGAACCTGGCTGACCCCCGCGGGGATGTGCGGGAGCCCGACAGCCCCCCGGCGGGCTCCCGCACGTCACCCCGCGGCCAGCCCGCCTGTTTCCCTCCCGGCCAGCCCGGCTGCTTCCCGCCCGGCCCTGGTCTCCAGCGGCAGCCGCCCCGGTGCCGCCGGGTGGCTCAGTCCCGGTGCGCGAGAACGCAGTCGCCGCAGAGGTTTCCGGGGCGCGCGGGGCCGGCGGTCCGGTAGATCAGGCAGCAGCTGCGGCGGTGCAACCGGCCGGCCGCGTCCACGGTCGCGGTGCCGCGCAGCGGTTCGTCGCGCAGCAGCGCGGACAGCAACGTACGGGTCGGTCCGGTCAGCTCGGGCCGCCCGGCGACGAGCATGCCGGCCGCGCCACCGAGCGCGGAAGCCACGTTGCCCCAACGGATGCGTACCGACAGCGGCCAGCGCCCCGCGACGGCCACCAGCTCGCGTACCCCGGTGTCGAGCACCGAGCGCCGGAACTCGCCGGCCATCTCGGCGGTCGGTGGCCGACCCGGGGCCGGGTTCGGCACGGCGAGCGGGAACGGGCCACCGAGCGTCGGCTGCCAGTACAGGCGGGACAGCGGCAGCGCCGGCACCGTGCCGGTGCCGGCCGCCAGCGCCAGCGCGGGCGACAGCAGCCGCGCCACCAGCCCCAGCTGCGCGACCGACACCGCGACCCGTTCCTCGATCTCGCCCGCCGCGCGGCCGGCGGCGGTGCCGAGCGCGGCCCGTACCCGCGCGACCCGGTCGGCGAACACCGCCGGGTCGTCGACCAGCTCGCGCATCGGCCGCCACGGTGCGCCCGGCGGCGCGGCCGGATCGTAGGGCCGTACCGCGAAGAACGGGCCCAGGCCGGCGAGCGCGGCGACGCTCCCGCCCCGGGCCCCGGGCGAGTCGTCCCCGCCCGGGCCCCGGGAGAAACCCGGACCCTCAGGCATCCAGCGGCACCGGAGCCGGGGCCCGGGTGGCGGCGCCGCGCCGGGCCAGCAGCCGGTCCGCCAGCGGCGCGAAGACCAGCCCGATCGTCGCCCACAGGATCAGCTGGGCAGCCACCGAGTACAGCCGGAACCGGAAGAGCACGTCCGCCGGGAAGCCCGGGTAGACGATCCGGCCGGACGGCGCGCGCAGCGGCGTCGGTGTCTCGGTCGCGGCGTGGCCGCCGCCGAGGTGCCCGAGCGGCGGCAACACCAGCATCACGACCGCGGTCGCGGCCACGAACGCGGCGCCGGCGAGCAGCACCGCGGTCCAGGTGTCGAACCGGGCGGTCAGCCGCCGGCCCAGCCACGCGGCGAGCACCACGAACAGGATCGTGCAGGCCACCATCAGCAGGTACAGCGCGCTGCGGGCCTGGATGGTGTCCGGCCGCCCGATCGCCGGCGGGTTCGCGGGGTACTTGAGGAACGGCACCAGGAAGAACGCGGCGAAGCCGGCGCCGGCCACGGCGAGCGCGAGCGCCCGCGCCCGTACCGGGCCGAACCGGCCGACGCACAGCGCGTACCCGATGGCGAACAGCGCCCCCAGCGCCGCCCCGTAGGCGATCAGGCCGACGCCGATGCCGACGTCGGCCTGGACGGCCCGGCTGAACAGCTCCGGTTCGGCGGCCTCGGCCGGAATCCCGGCGGCCCTGTCCAGCGCGGCCTGCGCGGCCTCGCGGCCGGACTCGTAGTCGATCGCGGCGGAGATCTCGGGCTCGGCGAACAGCCGGCCGAAACCGAAGGCGAGCAACCCGCCGGCGGCGCCGGCGAGCACGCCGCGACCGATGATGCGTGCGGTCACGTCCATCTCGGCGATCCGTTCAGTGGCAGGGGAAGCCGAGGAAGTGCCGGGCGTCGTGGACGAACTCGTGCAGGTGCGTGTCGTTGCCGAACACCGACACGGCGCCCTGGTCGACGCCGACGAAGTAGTACACGGCGAGCGCCAGCACGGCGGTGACCGCGAGCACCACGGCGGAGCGCGAGATGGGCAGCGTGACCGGCGTGTCGGCGGGCACGGAGTTGGGCAGGCTCATCGCTAGGCCTCCTGACGGGATCGAGCGTCCCTGGTCGTGAACGGGGCAACGCGAGGGCCGAGTGTCTGACTCACCGGTGTGCAACCGGCTCACAGTGGCGCGACCGTGCTGGAGTTCCACCAGCTTCCTCGTACCGACGCGTACCCGGATCCTACCGGCCCGGTCGGGCGCCACGGAACCCGTGTCGGGTACGAGCGCATCGATTCCGGGGGCCGGGTCGGCCACGGAAGGCCGGGTCGGCCGTGGCAGGTCGGGCAGCCGTGGAAGTCGCGTCGGCCGTGGAGCTCGATCGACTCGCGGGAGTCCGGGTCAGCCGCGGGAGGTGACGACGACGCCGGCGAGCGCGGCACCGTCGAGCACGGCGTCGCCGGCACCCGGCACGGTCGGCAGGTCCGCGGCGGTCAGCCCGTCGAGGTAGAGCCCGGCCTGGTCGCCGGCACCGGCGGCGACGGCCTTGCGGCGGTGCACCTCGATCCGCCGTACCGTCACCTCGCGCGCGCCGTCGGGCAGCAGTGCGACCGCGTCCGCGCCGAGAACCACGGTGCCCTCGGCGACCGAACCGACCGCGACGACACCGCGCAGCGGCACCACGAAGGCGTTCTCCAGCACGAACCGGAACGGGCCGGCCGGCGGGCCGGAACGGTTGCGGCGCAACGTCACCGGCGGCCGAACAGGCGGGCGAAGAACCGGCCGATCGGGCCGGACGGGCCCGGCTCGCGGCGGGTGACCGGCGGTGGGCCGGGCACCGCGGACGCGGGCTCCGGCTCGGTACCGGGCTGCGCGGAGGCCACGTAGACCAGCCGGAACTTGCCGATCTGCACCTCGTCACCGGTGGCCAGCGTCGCGGTGTCGATGCGCTCCTTGTTCAGGTAGGTGCCGTTGAGGCTGCCCAGGTCGCGGGCCACGATGCGGCCGCCGTGCCGGGCGAACTCGACGTGCTTGCGCGACACGGTCGCGTCGTCGAGCAGGATGTCGCTGTCGGCGTGCCGACCGGCCACCGTGCTCGGCGCGTCGAGCAGGAACTGGGCCGGCGCGTTCGGGCCGTTCTTGACCACGAGCATCTTCGCGCCGGGCGGCAGATTGCGCGCCAGATCGGTCGCGGCCACCTCGCTGCGCGGGTCGTCGAGGACGTCGGCGAGGTCACCGAGATGCAGCACCGAGGTGGCGTCCGGCGCGGCGGCTCGTACCTCATCGTCACGTCGCATCGGCCCACCCTAGCAGCGCGTCGGCCGCGGACGGCGCACCGGTCGCACACCGGTACGAACCGTCCGCCGGCCGTCGCCGACCGCAGCCGGCGCCGGGGTGGCAGAACCGGACGAACCCCTTCGTACGGCGATGATCCCGGCGGTGCTGCTCAGCGCTTGCTGACCGCCGCGTCGTCGAACGTGGCGACCTCGTGCAGGGTGCGCGCCGCCGCCTGCACCAGCGGGACCGCGAGCAGCGCGCCGGTACCCTCGCCCAGCCGCAGGTCGAGGTCGATCAGCGGCCGCAGCCCGAGGTGGCGCAGCGCGGCGTCGTGGCCCGGCTCGGCCGACCGGTGCCCGGCGATCAGCACGTCGGCGACCTGCGGCGCGAGCGCCGCGGCGACCAGCGCGGCGGCGCCGGCGATGACCCCGTCCAGCACGACCGGGATCCGGGCCGCGGCGGCACCCAGCAGGAAGCCGGCGATGCCGGCGTGTTCCAGCCCACCGACGGCGGCGAGCACCCCGACCGGGTCGGCCGCGTCCGGCCGGTGCCGCTCCAGCGCCCGGCGCACCACGTCGACCTTGTGCGCCAGCATCGCGTCGTCCACGCCGGTACCGCGGCCGGTGACCGCCTCGGCCGCCGCGCCGGTGAACGCGGCGATCAGGGCCGCCGAGGCGGTGGTGTTCGCGATGCCCATGTCACCGGTGGCGAGCAGCCGGTACCCCTCGTCGGCCAGCCGGCCGGCGATCCCGGCGCCGGTCAGCAGCGCCTGCTCGGCCTCGGCCCGGCTCATCGCCGGCTGCTTCGTCAGGTCCGCGGTGCCGGGTCGGACCTTGGCGGCGATCAGGTCCGGCCCGGCGGGCAGTTCGCTCGCCACCCCGATGTCGACGGTGCGGACCGCGGCGCCGACCTGGCGGGCGAACGCGTTGACCACCGCGCCGCCGGCCCGCATGTTCGCCACCATCTGCGCGGTGACCTCCTGCGGCCAGGGGGTGACGCCCTGGGCGTGCACGCCGTGGTCGGCCGCGAACACCGCCACCGCGACCGGCTCGGGCAGCGGCGGCGGGCAGGCGCCGGCGACCCCGGCGAGCCGCACCGACAGCTCCTCCAGTACGCCCAGCGAACCGGGCGGCTTGGTCAGCCGGCCCTGCCGGGCCCGGGCCGCGGCCATGGCGGCCTCGTCGGCCGGGCCGATGCGGGTGAGTACGGTGTCCAGGCTCGGCATCGGCACATCCTTCGGTTCGCGGGACACCGCACCCTACCCAGGGCCGCGCGGGTCGTCGCGGCCGCCGACGGGCCGGGTTGCCCGGCTCACCGCGCCCCCGATGCCCCGGACGGGGCACATCCGACGAAGTACGCATGTCCGCCCCGGCGGTGTGCAAGCATTCGCGCCATGGGGGTCAACGGGGAGGCGTCGGGCACATCGTCGCGGGTGGGCACCTTCGAGGTCGTGCTGTGGGGATACGACCGCAAGCAGGTCGAGGCGTGCATGACCCAGCTGGAGGAGCAGCTCACCGCGCTCTACGACGAACAGCGGCAGGCCATGCACCTGACCGGTGAACTGCAGCGGCTGCGGGCCGAGAACGCCGACCTGCGGGCCCGGCTGTCCGGGGTGCCGCTGGTGCACCCGGTCGGTACCCGGGTGCAGCAGATCCTCGCGATCGCGGAGGAGGAGGCGACCGAGCTGCGCAGCAGCGCCGACCGGTACCTCGCCGCCGCCCGCGAGGACGCCGCCGCCATCGTCGCGGCGGCCAAGCAGGAGGCCGCCCGGGCCCGCCGGGACTGCGAGCTCGCCACCGCCGAACAGCGGCGCAGCCAGCAGGAAGCCGCCGACCAGCTGCTCGCGGCGGCCCGCGCGGACGCGGACCGGATCCGCGCCGAGGCGCACGGTACCCAGGGCAACCGGCGCCGCCGCCCCGCCCGCGCCGAGCACAGCCGTACCGACCGGGCCCGGGCCGAGCACACCGCGCCGGCCGAGCACGCCCCGGCCGGCCCGACCCGGCCGAGCGCCGAGGGCGGTACCGAGCCGCGCCGCAGCCGCGCCGCGAGCCACGACCTGTCCCGCCCGGTACCGGCGCTGCGCGACGACCCGGCCTGACGAGTCGCGGCCTGACGAGTCGCAACGGCTCGGCCCGACCGGGGACGCGAAGCCCCGCCCCGCCACCGCGCGTTCCACCCTGCGGGAACCGCGCCGGCGCCCCCGGTGAGTTCGCCCACTGGCGCTTCGGGCCGCCCGGTAACGGCTGACAGGCTGGGCCGGTGAGTACCACTGTCAACGCCGGCACGCACCGGCTGCTGCGCCGTGCCGCCTACGCCACCGGCGGGGTGTTCGCGCTGTCCGGCGCCGTCCAGGCGACCTGGGTGTCCCGGCTGCCGGAGGTGCGCACCACGCTGCACGCCGATCCGCGGTCGCTGGGTCTGGCCCTGCTGGGTACCGCGATCGGGTCGGTGGCGTCGACCCCGGTCACCGGCCGCCTCGCCGCCCGGTACGGCAGCCGGGTCGTGGTCGCGGGCGCGACGGTGGTCAGCCTGGCCGGGCTGGTCGGCCTGTCGGTGGCGCACTCGGTGCCGGCGCTCGGGCTGGTACTGGTGCTGTTCGGGTTCGGCTACGGCGGCTGGGACGTGGCGATGAACATCCACGGCCACCACGTCGAGTCGGCCGCCGGCCGGGCCTGGATGCCGCGGTACCACGCGGTGTGGAGCGTCGGCGGGTTCGTCGCCGCCGGGCTCGGGTCGGTGGTGGCCGGCGCGCACGTCCCGGTGCCGGTGCACTTCGCGGTGGCCGCGGTGCTGCTGGCCGGCGGGGTGTTCGGGCTGCTGACGCTGTTCCGGCGCGACGGCCGCGACGCCCACGATCCGGCGTTCCCGGCCCCCGCGGTACCGCTCGATCCCGCGCAGCCGGCGCCGAAGGTGTCGGTCGGGCGGATCGTGACGCTGCCGTTCGTCCTGCTCGGCGTGGTGATGGCGTGCTCCACGGTGGTGGAGGGCGCTGCCTCGGACTGGCTCGGCATCTACTTCAACACGGTGCGGGACGCCTCCCCGGCGGCGAGCTCCGCGGCGTACACGGTGTTCGCGATCGCGATGGCCGCCAGCCGCGGTGCCGGCACCTGGACGATCGCCTGGCTCGGCCGGGGCCGGGCGGTACGGGCGTCCGCCCTGCTCGCGCTCGCCGGCGTGGCGGTGCTGCTGCTGGCGCCGGTCACCGGGCTGGCCTACGCGGGTGCCGCCCTGTGGGGCCTGGGTACCGCGATCGTGTTCCCGGCGGTGATCAGCGCGGCCGGCGACACCGCGCCGGGCCGCGCCGCCCAGGCGATCTCGATGGTCACCCCGATCGGGTACACCGGCTTCCTGGTCGGGCCGCCGCTGGTCGGCCTGCTCGCCCAGCACACCGGGCTGGAGCACGCGCTGTGGCTGATCGGCGGGCTCGCCGCGGTGATGGCGATCCTCGCCGGCGTGACCCGTGACCGTCCCACCCCGGCCGCGGCCCGGACCTGAACACCGACGACGGCGCGGCCGCCGGACGATCGTTCGGCGGCCGCACCGGACGGGACCCAGCCGCCGGACGGGACCCCAGCCGCCGGACGGGACCCCAGCCGCCGGACGGGACCCCAGCCGCCGGGCGGGAGTCCCGGCGGTCGCGCCGGCAGTGGGTGGAACGCCAGCGCGCGGGAGTCCGGGCGGTCGCGCCGGCCGCGGGGGGAACGCCAGCGGCCGGGCGGAGGTCCGGGTGGTCGCTGCCGCCGTCGGGCTGGACGGCAGCAGGCGGGAGTGCGGGTCAGCGGTCGTGCAGGGTGCGGCGGGCGGAACGGTACCGGGCGCGCAGCTCGGCCGGCCAGTCGGTGCCGGCCGGCTCGTACCGGGTGGCGTCCGGTCGCGGCCACGCCGGCGGCTCGGCGGTGCCGGACAGCGCCCAGGCGG
>NZ_BOPO01000058.1 GCF_017312725.1 Actinocatenispora comari
AAAGACGAGTTTAGTTAAGTGGTTATAATTTCTAGTTTCCACCTAGAGGTCACTGGTTCGAGTCCAGTAACTCGTAAAATTATTTAACTAGAAATATCTGATAGTTTTTATTCTGTTAATTACAAAATAAAAATAATAAAATTTACAATATTAAAAACTACATTAAAAACTACAAATGTTATTAATTGATTTATTTTTAAAGAAATATTTCTTTTAATAACATTAATTTATTCTTTAAATTGAAATAAATACTACACTATTATAAAATAATTAAATAAATATAATCTATCTCTATTATATTATTTAAAGAAAAGTAATAGAAAAGAGTT
>NZ_BOPO01000059.1 GCF_017312725.1 Actinocatenispora comari
TTACTTTAAATTATTTTTTAATTGTATTATAAAAAAAATTTAATTATAATTAAATACAATATTAAAATTTTAATTTTAATATCTAAACTCCTCCAGATATTGAGCGTAAAATAAAAGTTATGAAAATGATTATAATATTTTACAATTTTAACTAAAGTCACATATATTTTTATATAAAATAATTTTTTATTAAAAAAATATAATCAAATCAATTACATAAAAATATGTTTTAGATATTTTTACTCACATAATATAATTAATTTTGCAGTTTTATTAGTAATTAATTTATTTAGCTATTTGTATTATAATTAATATGTAA
>NZ_BOPO01000060.1 GCF_017312725.1 Actinocatenispora comari
TAAGGAACTCGGCAAAATGACCCCGTAACTTCGGGAGAAGGGGTGCTCTGTTAGGGTGCAAGCCCGAGAGAGCCGCAGTGAATAGGCCCAGGCGACTGTTTAGCAAAAACACAGGTCTCTGCGAAGCCGTAAGGCGAAGTATAGGGGCTGACGCCTGCCCGGTGCTGGAAGGTTAAGAGGAGCGCTTAGCGTAAGCGAAGGTGCGAATT
>NZ_BOPO01000061.1 GCF_017312725.1 Actinocatenispora comari
GCAGCGGCTCAGGGCAGGTAGTACATCGGGTTGGGCATCTTGAAGGTGCGCTGCGCGTGGCCGCCCTTCAGGTCCGAGTACTGGTCGCCCGCGTTGGCCACGATGGTGTAGCCCAGCGACTCGATGTGCGCCCGGGTGCCCGACTTGTACTCGATGGTCGAGCAGTTCGGCGAGCACGTCAGGTAGGGCGGGTACGGCGCGGTCTTCACCTTGGTGAAGATCCCCGCCGGCGTCGGGAAGCCCTGGTCGGCCAGGTTGTCCAGGGTCGCCTGCTGCTGGTCGTGCGGGCGGCCGGTGACGTAGAAGACGGCGTACCCGTGGGTGCTGGCCCAGCTGACCAGCGCCGGCATGCCGAAGACCGCCGGGAAGCACTTCGCCTCGACGCACGCGGCGTTGGTCGCCGGGTCGTACCCGAAGTCGTGCGACGCCTCGTAGTTGTAGTTCGACAGCACGGTGTCGTCCACGTCGAGCACCAGCGCCTTCTTGCCGTGCTCGTGCGAGCGGGTCGTCAGCCAGCGCTTCAGCTGCGACTCGACCCGCTTGGCGTCCCGCGCGTACGCGGAGTCGGCGGACGGCTGGTGGTCGCCGTCGTCGCCGTAGTACGCCTTGATCTCGTTCTTGACCAGGCCGAGGTTCTCGATCGACGAGTCGTGCTTCGGCGTGGCCTGGCCCGCGCCGTGCTGGTCGGCCCCGGCCATGCTGGCCCCGCCGACGCCGACGACCAGCGCGGCACCCAGCGCGACCGCCGCGGTCAGCGCCCGCTTCCTGGCGGACTTGAGCATCCGTTGTCCCTTCCGGCCGGCATCCGGCCTTCCTCTGCGGAGTCGGCCGCCGGGGGATGGTGCGACGAACGGGGATCCGGCAGACGACGGGCCGGTCGTACGCGGGGGTGCGCACGCCGGCCGTGGGGCGTGTTCGAGAACCCTCGGCGGGCGAGGCGAGCCCCGTTCGCCTGCGGCTGCGGCGGGGCAGTTCGTGTGCCGGGTCTGCACACGGGCTGGCCGACGGCGCCGCGAGCGGGCAACCAGCGGGGCCGCCGCAGCCGGCACGCGGGATTCTCGAACGCGCCCTGACGAGGGTCGTGGTTGCCCGCGGCGCTGTCAACGCCCCTCGCCGGGCCGATGCGATACCGGAATCCGCGGTACCGGTAGCGTTCGGTGCGACGACACCGAGCCACGGGCGCCGAGCCACCGGCGCCGAGCCACAGGGAGACTTGATGCAGTCGCCGGCGCACCCGATCGATCGGGCCTGGATCTCCGCCGGGGGTACCGGCGCGCAGAACTACGACGAGTTCGCCGACGACGGCGAGATCACCGAGATCGTGGCGGCCAACCCGGCCAGCGCGCTCGCCGTCGAGATGCCGCACCGAACCCCGGAGGCGGTCGCCGCCGGGCACTCGTTCGGCGAGTCGCTGCCCGCCGCGGCGGCCCGGTTCGCCGCGCTGCGCGAGCAGGGTCGGTACCGGGCGGCCGAGCGGGTCGTCGGGCTGTACCGGATCGCCGAGCCGGCCGGCGGCGCGGGCGGCAACGGCACTGCCGGCACCGCCGGCACCGCCGGCACCGCCGGCACTGCCGGCACGGACAGCGCCGCGGCCGCCGACGGCGCGGTCAGCTACGGCGTGTTCTGCCTGGTCGACACGGACCAGATCTCCGCCAGCGCGGACGAACCGGGGCTGGTGATCCGCAACGAGGACGTGTTCGTCGCCAAGGTGAAGGAGCGGGTCGCGCTGGCCGACGCGATCGGCCACCTGCTCAGTCCGGTGCTGCTGTTGCAGACCGGCTCCGGCGCGGCGCTGCAGGCGCTGCTGGTGGAGCTGACCGCTCGGCTCGGCGCGCCGGACGTCACCGACACCGACCCGCAGGGCCGCAGCCACCAGCTGTGGGCGCTGGGCCCGGGCGCCGACCAGGACCGGGTACTGGCCGCCGCCGGTGGCGGTGAGCTGATCGTGGCGGACGGCAACCACCGCAGCCTCGCCGCGCAGGTCGGCGGGCTGTCCCGGTTCCTCGCCGTGGTCACCACGCCGGAGTCGGTGCACATCCAGCCGTACCACCGGCTGGTCCGCGACCTTCCAGGGGTCGCCGAGCTGCCGGAGCGGCTGCGCGCCGCCGGCGCCACCGTCGAACCGCTGACCGCACCGGCCGAGGTACCGGCGCCGGGCACCGTGCACCTGCACACCACCGCCGGCTCGTACGCGGTGCGGCTGCCGGTGCCGGCCAGCGCCGACGTGGTGGACCGGCTCGACTACAGCGCGGTCGAGTCGGTGCTGGTCCGCGACGTGCTCGAACTCGACCCGGCGGACAAGCGGATCAGCTACGTCGGAGGCGACTACCCGGCGAGCTGGCTGCGCGGCGAGGTGGACGCCGGCCGGGCCGATCTCGCCGTGCTGATCGCGCCGGTCAGCGTGGCCGACTTCGTCGCGGTCAACCTGGCCCGGGCGAAGATGCCGCGCAAGTCCACCTGGTTCACCCCGAAGGCGCGCGCCGGCCTGCTCGCCGCCGAACTGCCCACCGCCTGACCGTCCCGGCGGCGGCGCGGCGGCAGCCGAATCGCCCGATCAGCCCGGGTCGGCGAGCAGCGACTCGGCGACCGCGGTACGGGCGTAGAGCACCGACCGGCCGGCCCGGTGGGTACTGACGATGCCGGCGTCGCGCAGCGCGGTGAGGTGCTGCGAGACGCCGGCCGCGGAGATCCCGGTGCGCCGGGCCAGGTCGGTGGTGGAGGTCGGCGTCGCCAGCTCGGTGAGCAGCAGCGCCCGGGACCGGCCGAGTACCGCGGCGATGGCCGCGCGGTGCCGGACCGGCTGGTGCTCCCACAGGGTCGCCGCGCCGAGCGCCGGGTAGACCAGCTGCGGCGGGTGCGGCGGGCGAGACCAGGTGAGCACCCGGCTGACGAACGCCGACGGCACCAGCACCAGGCCGGGGCCGATCTCGTCGCGGCGCAGCGCGCACTGCCGGCGTACCAGCTGCAGGGTGTTGTTGTCCCAGCTCAACGTCTCGTGCAGGGAGTTGAACAGGTGGCCGGTGCCCCGCTCGGCGACCTGCCGGGCACGGCGGAACACGTCCGCGTCCAGCAGCGCCCGGACCTTCGCCCAGTACGGGCCGAGCGCGAGTTCCCAGTAGGTCGCCACCTCGTCGGCGAGCTGCGCCAGCCGGGCCGGCGGGTCGGCCCGCAGCGCGCGCGTCTTGGCGTTGCCGGCGGCGTACAGGTCGAGGTCGGCGTGCACGTCGCGGGCCGCGGTGGCCCGGATGGTGGCGAGCTCGCCGGCCAGGGTGGGTGCCGGGTCGTCCGGCAGCGGGGTGAGGAAGTCCGGCACGTAGCCCCTGGCCGGGACGAGCGCGGCGAGCCACCCGGCGTCCAGGCCGGCGGCGGCGACGCGGGGCCGTACCTGGTCCAGCCACGGCTGGTGCAGCGGGTGCCGCGCCGGGGAGGCGAGCAGCTGGTAGCTCGCGACGACCTCCCACATCGGGGAGACGGCGAACCGGGTGCGGGCCAGATCGTCGGCCGAGAACGCCAGTTCGGATCGCATCTGCCCTCCGTGGATTCGGTCTGAGCTTAATCAATGGTGCCGAGCATACGTCGGGCCGGACGATCGCCGCGTGTTCACCACGTTCAGCGGCCTGCCTCGCGCCGCCTGGGTCCTGTTCGCCGGGACCGTCGTCAACCGGCTCGGCTTCGTCGTCGGCCCCTTCCTCGTCTTCTTCCTCGGCTCGCGCGGCATCGACACCGCGCAGGTCCCGTACGTGCTCACCGCGCTCGGCGTGGGCAACCTGGTCGGCCCGGCGGTCAGCGGGGTGCTCGCGGACCGGGTCGGCCGCCGCGCCACGATCCTGATCGGACTGATCGGTACCGCGATCGCGCAGGGCTGCCTGTTCGCGTCGCCCAACCTGGCGCTGCTCGCGCTGTCGGCCGCGGTGCTCAGCTCCACCGGCACGATGGTCGGTCCGGCCGCCGGCGCGTTGCTGTCCGACGCCGTACCCGCGTCGCACCGGCGCACGGCGTTCGCGCTGACGCACTGGGCGGTCAACATCGGTACCGCGGTCGCCGGCATCCTCGGCGGCTACCTCGCCGCGCACGGCTACTGGCTGCTGTTCGCGGTGGACGTGGCCAGCTCGCTGGCGTTCGCCGGCATCGCGGCGGCGCTGCTGCCGGCCGGTCGCTTCGTCGCACCGACCACCACCTCCGGTACCGGCTACGCGGTGGTGCTGCGCGATCCGCTGGCGCGGCGGCTGCTGCCGCTGCTCGGCGTCGGGCTGATGATCTACTGCCTGACCGAGGTCTGCCTGCCGCTCGCGATCCGCGACGACGGCCTGTCCACCCGCACGTACGGGGCGATGGCGGCGCTCAACGCGGTACTCGTGGTGTTCCTGCAGCCGGTCGCCACCCGGGTCTTCGCCCGATTCCGGCAGCTCCGCGTCTACGTCGCCGCCTCGGTACTGGTCGCCGTCGGTGTCGGTGCGACCGGCGTGGCACACGACCCGTGGTCGTACGCCGGGACGGTGGTGATCTGGTCGATCGGTGAGGCGATGGCGAGCGGCATCGCCGACTCGGTCGTCGCCGGGCTGGCACCGGCGGACGCGCGCGGCCGGTACCAGGGCAGCTTCGGCTGGGTGTGGGGGCTGGGCCGGTTCTGCGCGCTGTCCGCGGCAACCGCCGTCTACGCCACCGCCGGCCCGGCGTTCGTCTGGTGGTTCGCCCTCGGTGGCGGGGTCGTCACCGCGGCCGGGGTGCTCGCGCTCGGCCCGGCGATCGCCCGCCGCACCGCCGAACTCGACCGCGCCGCCGCCACCCCGGTCCCCGTCGCCGCCTGACCCGCCCGGCCAGCCCGGTCGCGTGCGGCCGGCCGTCCGGCCCGCCTGGCCCGGTGCGGCCTGCCGCCTGGCCCGCCCGGTCGCGTGCGGCCCGCCGGACGCGGGAGCCGCCGCCCGCGGTTTCGGTGCCCGGGCGGCGGCTCCGGTGGCTCGGCGCCGGGCCGCCGCCTCCCCACGGCGACCCGGCACGTCTTCCCCACCGCCCCGTGCCGGTCACTCGGTGCGCATCGCCTCCGGCCGCATCATCCGCCACAGCACCGGCGTGCTGAGCAGCGTGACCAGCGCGACGACCGCGGCGGCGGCACCGGTCATGCCGAGAATCCCGGCCGCGTCGAACCAGATCGTCGCATGCGACAGGTGCAGCAGGGCCGCGCCGAGCACCAGTCCGGTCGCCACCGCCAGCAGCAGCCCGAGGAACATCGGGATGGCGGTCTGCCACAGCACCGAGACGGTCAGCGTGCTGCGCCGGGCGCCGAACGCGCTGAGCACGGCGAGCGGCCCGCGCCGGGCCCGCAACTGCTCCAGCACCGTGGTGAGCAAGCTCGCGCCGATGACCAGCAGTACCGCGATCGCGCCGAGCAGCAGCCCGCGCCGCACCGTGCCGAACCGGGCGTCGACCTGCGTCCCCTGCAGGGAGAACACCGACGCGGTCGGGTCGACGCGCACCGTCGTGGTCACCACGTGGTCGTACGCGTCCGGTTCGGCTGGGTCGGTGCCGACGAACCCGGACGTCGACAGCCGCCCACCGAGCACCGGCAGCCGGTCTGCCGCGGCCGGGGTGAGCAGCAACCCGGCGTGCGTCATGCCGGTCGGATCCGGCCGGGCCGGCACGCTACGCAAACCCGCCGGCAGCCGCAGCCGTGCCCCGTGCGGCGAGTCGGTGGTCCGGACCGCCTCGCCGGGCCGTGGCGCCCGGGCATCGGTGCCGTCCACCCCGAACGCGTCGCCGTCGGCACAGTCGCCGAGCGCGGCGAACGTGCGCAACGTGGCGCAGTCGGCGACCATCACACTCCAGAACAGCTCCGGGTCGTCGGTCGCGGCGACCGTGTCCGACCCGTACGCCTCGACCCGGCGCACGCCGTCGGTGTGCCGCAGCCGGGCGGCGAACCGGGCCCGCTGGCCGGCGGTCATCGGCACGGTGTCCTCGATCAGCACCTGCCGCTGGCTCGCGTCCTGCCCGGTCTGATGCACGTAGCCGTGGCTGACGCCGGCGAGCAGGGTCTGCAGCGCGATCGCCCCGGCCACCGCCACGGTGATGCCGGTGACGGCGCGCGCCGCGGTACCGCCGTCGAGCTGGAGCCGCCGCACGGCGAGCTGACCCGGCACCCCTCCGCCGGGCAACCGCCGTACCGCGAACTCGACCAGCCACGGCAGCAGCACCGCGGCGCCGGCCAGCAACAACAGCACGCCCGCCGCGACCGCCGGCAGGCTGACCCCGCCACCGCCGTCGCGACCGAGCCCGGCCAGGACCAGCCCCGCCAGCCCGAGCCCGGTGACCGCGAGCCGCCACCACAGCCGGCGGCGCCGACCGACCCCCTGCCGTACCACCCCGAGCGGTTCGGCCACCACCCGGCGCAGCGCGACGACCGTGATCGCCACCGCCGCCGCCGGCAGCGCCACCGCGACCAGCGCGGCCAGTACCGGCTGGGGGTGCAGGTCGGAGCCGAAGACGCTGATGCCGTCGAACTCGACCAGCTCGACCAGCTGGCGTCCGGCGAGGAACAGCACCGCGCCGACGACCAGGCCGCCGAGCGCGCCGAGCAGCGCCTCGGCCGCCGCGATCCGCCGGGTCATCGCCCGGTCCGCGCCGACCAGCCGCAGCGCCGCCTGCTGCCGGTCCCGGGCGGCCGACCCGAATCGCACCGCGGTCGCGACGAACACCGCGACCGGCACCAGCAGTACGGTGATGCCGACGACGGTGAGCAGCAGCAGCACCGGATCCAACGGCTGGCGTGGCTGCTCGGTACCGAACCGGGCGATCCGCTGGCCGCGCCCGGTGAGCCGGTCGCTGCCGAGATAGAACGCGTACTCGCGGGGCCCGGCCAGGCCGGCGTCGCCGATCGTGCCGACCACCCGGGCCGGGTACCGGCTGCGCAGCTCGGCGCCGTCCGGGCCGGCGAGCAACCGCCGCAGCGCCGGCGACGCCACCATCTCGCCGGGCCCCGGCAGCCGGGACAGCCCCGGCGGTACGGACGGGTCGGCCCCCTCCGGCTGCACCAGCACGCCGTGGACCGGGTGGTGCCGGTAGCTGCCCGGCGTCTGGCGGATCAGCACCGTGTGCGCGCTCGCCGGGCCGTCGGTGTACGCGAAGTCGCGGGCGTCGCTGCGCGCCCGGTGACCGGACAGGATCGTCGGTGCCGCGGTCGCGAGCAGCAGCAGCGCGACACCCAGCCCGACCCCGACCGCGGTCATCGCGAGCCGCAGCCAGGCGGTCGGGCCACCGCCGACGACCAGCCTGGTGCCCAGCGCCAGGTCACGGATCCAGCGCCTCATCCGACCAGCTCCACGTCCCGGGTGCGGCCGTCGCGCACGATCACCTCGCGGTCTGCGTACGCGGCGACCCGCGGCTCGTGCGTGACCAGCACGACCGACGCGCCGGTCCGCCGGGCCGCCTCGGTGAGCAGTCGCATCACCTGCTCACCGTGGTACGAGTCGAGGGCGCCGGTCGGCTCGTCGGCGAACACCACCCGCGGCTCGGTGACCAGCGCGCGGGCCACCGCGACCCGCTGGCCCTGCCCGCCGGACACCTCGCCCGGCCGCTTGCCGGCCACCTCGGCCGCCTCCAGCCGTTCCAGCCACTCCCGCGCGGTGCGTTCCGCCGGCCGGCGGCGGGTGCCGGCCAGCCGCAACGGCAGCGCCACGTTCTCCACGCAGGTCAGCTCCGGCACCAGCTGACCGAACTGGAACACGAACCCGAACTCGGTACGCCGCAGCGCGCTGCGGGTGGCGTCGGCGGCGGCCGAGAGGTCGACCTCGCCGTACCGGACCTGGCCGGCGTCCGGCCGCAGGATGCCGGCCAGGCAGTGCAGCAGCGTCGACTTGCCGGACCCGGACGGGCCCATCACGGCGACGATCTCGGCGGGACGGACCGCGATGCTCGCGCCGGCGAGCGCCGGCGTGGCCCCGAACGTACGGTGCAGGTCGCGGCCGACCAGCAGTGGTGTGGCGGTCATCGGACGACCTCCTGCGCGAGCGCGTCGAGTCGGGCGGTGGTCAGCTCCAGCCAGCGCAGGTCGGCTTCCAGATGGAACAGCGCGTGGTCGCACACGAGCTGGTCGGCGAGGTCGCCGGCGGCCTTGCGGCGGGTCAGCGTGCGCATCAGCGCGAGGTGCGCGGTGCGCTGGGTGTCCAGGATCTCGGCGGCGGGCCGGCCGCTCAGCAGCGCCAGCACCACCTTGGTGTAGAGCGTGCTGGACAGGTACGGCTCGGGCTGCTCGGGGCGGCCCAGCCAGCCGTCCAGGTCGGTGACGCCGGCGTCGGTGATCGCGTACCGCTTGCGGTCCGGGCCGGCGCCGGGCTCCACCGCCTCCAGCTCGACCAGGCCGTTCTTCAGCAGCCGGGACAGCGTCGCGTACACCTGCCCGTAGTGCAGTGGGTGGTCCTGGCCGAAGTGCTCGTCGTAGGCGCGTTTCAGGTCGTACCCGTGGCGTGGGCCGGGCTCGAGCAGGCCCAGCAGTGTCAGACCGATCGACATGACCGTGACTATACACATGGTTTATACACGTGGTGTATACCAGCGGGTTCGGCACCGCGCGACGTGCCCCGGGTGGCTGCCTGACAGACTGGCGGCATGCGCGTCTATCTCGGTTCCGACCACGCGGGCTTCGAGCTGAAGGCACACCTGCTGGCGACGCTCGCCGCCGCCGGCCACGACGTCGTCGACGTCGGTGCGGCACGCTACGACGAGAACGACGACTACCCGGCGTTCTGCCTGGCCACCGGCGCCCGGGTGGTCGCCGACCCGGGCAGCCTCGGCGTCGTCATCGGCGGCTCCGGCAACGGCGAGCAGATCGCCGCGAACAAGGTCCCCGGAGTGCGTGCCGCGCTCGCCTGGAACACCGAGACCGCCCGGCTGTCCCGCGAGCACAACGACGCCAACGTGGTCGGCATCGGCGCCCGGATGCACACCACCGAGCAGGCGGTCGAGCTGGTGCGCACGTTCCTCGACACGCCGTTCTCGCAGGGCGAGCGGCACCGCCGGCGGATCGCCCAGATCGCCGACTACGAGCAGACCCACGCGGTACCCGAACTGCCCTGACCGGCGCCGTGGCTCCGGTCAGGGGCGGCGGGCGACCAGCGCGTAGATGTCGTGCACCGTGGCCGGCGGATCCTCCGCGTCGGCCGCCGGCCGCCAGTCCTGCGCCCAGGTGATGCCCGGCGGTACCAGCTCCAGCCCGGCCACCAGCGCGGCCAGCTCGGCCCGGCTGCGGGTCACCACCGGCGTACTGGTGTTGCGCTGGTAGTTCTCGCCGGCCCGGGTCGCGTTCTGCTGCTGGTCGACCTGCCAGGCGTCGGCGGTGTAGTGCGACAGCGCCAGGAAGCTGCCGGGCACCGTGCGCTCCAGGTACCCGGCGACGATGCCGGCGGGGTCGTCGGCGTCCGGCACGAAGTGCAGCACCGCGGCCAGCAGCACGCCGATCGGCCGGTCCTGGTCGAGCAGCCGCCGGACCGCGTCGCTGCGCCACACCGACTCGGGGTCCCGGACGTCCGCGTCGACCATCTCGGTCTGCGGGTCGTCGGCGAGCAGCTGCTGCGCGTACGCCACCGCGACCGGCTCGTTGTCCACGTACACCACCCGGGCGGCCGGGTTCGCCTGCCGCGCGATCTCGTGCACGTTGCCCACCGTCGGGATGCCGGAGCCCAGGTCGAGGAACTGGTCGACGCCCTGCTCGGCGAGGAACCGTACCGCCCGGCGCAGGAACCCGCGGTTGACCCGGGCGGTCTGCCGGGCGGTGGGCAGCATCTGGTCACCGGCGGCCCGGTCCACCTCGAAGTTGTGCGCGCCGCCGAGCAGGTAGTCGTAGATGCGGGCCGGGTTCGCCCGGCTGGTGTCGACCGCCCGGGCCGGATCCTCCGCCATGTCGTCCCTCCGAATGCCGCTGCCTCGCCTCGAAACGCCTCGCCCCGGGCGCCCCGCCGGTACCCCGTCCTCGGCCGGACCGCCATGCTCCAGCCTGCGTCCCGGGACGCGGAACGCCCCTCCCGCCTGCGCCCCGGGACGCGGAACGCCGTGCTCCAGCCTGCGTTCCGGACGCGGCCCGCCGCGCGCAACACCGTGCTCCAGCTTGCGCCCCCGACGCCGTGCTCAGGTCGGATCGCGCGGAACCCAGTGCCGGCGCACGATGGTCAGGTCGCGCTCGGCGGCGGCCAGGTCGGCCTCGGTGGGCCGGGCCGCGTCCCGGGCCCGCAGCGCCGCGCCGGTGGTCAGCTGCGAGTTTCCGGCGCCGACCAGTCCGCGCAGCCCGCGTTCCCCGTCCGCCACGTCGTCGGCGGCGCGTGGCCGGGACCGCTGCTCCTCGGACCGCCGCTCCGGCTCCGGGTGGTGTCGGGGCGGCCGCGGTACCGGCGTCTCCGGCGCCCGCCGTCGCTGCCGGCGCGGTGCGCCCGGCTGGGGACGCGGTCGGGCGCCGGCGGCCGGTGCCGCGACCTGCCCCGGGCTCGCGTTCGATGCGGTGACACCGGCCGGCGTCGCGTTCCTGGCGGGCCGGGCGCCGCCGGCCGCCGACCGGGCGTCGCCAGGTCGCGCTGCGCCGGCCGCCGGCCGGGCGTCGCCGGATCGCGCTGCGCCGGCCGTCGGCCGGGCGTCGCCAGATCGTGCCGCGCCGGGCGCCGGCCGGGGGTCGCCGGATCGTGCTGCGCCGGGCGCCGGGGTCGCGCCGGTGGTCGGTGTCGCGCCGGTGTCGGGCTGCTCGCCGGTGCCGGGCGGCGTCTCCGGCTCGGGCCGTTGCCGGGGCGAGCCGTCCCGCCGCACCCGGCGCCGGCGCCGGTGATACTCCGCCATCCCGCGACGGTACCGCGCGCCGTGCCCGCGGCCGGTGGTACGCCGGGCGGGGTCAGAGCCGGGTGCGGAGCAGTTCGAGTGCCGGCAGCGCCTGGGCGCGCTGGAACTCGCGGATGCGCGGCAGCCGCGGCAGCGCCGGCAACAGCGACTGCGAGACGAAGTACCCGGCGACCGCGACGAGCCCCGCCGTCAACGCGTCCGGTTCGGCGCCGGCGGTGAGCGGGTGGCTGGCCAGGACCTGCGCCCCGTCGCCGCCGCCCTGCATCATCAGGCTGGGCAGGAACGCGACCAGGTCGAACCAGGCCACCCCGCGCACCGCGGCCGGCCAGTCCACGAACAGCACCCGGTCGTCGGTCAGCAGCAGGTTGTCGGCGCGCAGGTCGCCGTGCAGCAGCGTGTCGCCGCCGGCGACCGACGGCCAGCGCGCCTCCCAGGCCGCCAGCGTGTCGAGTTCGGCGGCCACCCACGGAAACGCGGCCGCGAGCCGCCGGTCCGGGTCGGTCGCGGGATCGCCCGCGGCGAGGCGACGGAACCCGCTCAGCGCGGCCCCGTCCTCGTCGTCCAGGTCGGGCACCGGTACGTCCGGCGCCGGCGTCAGGGTCGCCGCCAGGTCGGCGACGGCGGCGAGCACCCGGTCCCGTTCGGTACGCTGCCAGGGCAGTGCCGGCGGCGCGCCCGCGGCCTCGTCGAACGCCAGTACCACCCAGTCGCCGTCGTCGAACCACCAGCGCAGCCGGGGTACCGGGGCGTGCTCGGGCAGCCCGGCGACGATCCGCGCCTCGTGCCGGAACGCGGTACCGATGTGCGCCTCGTCGGCGGCGCTGCCGGCCTTGACGAACACCCGCCCGCCGCCGGCGAGCCGCAGCCGGCCGGCGAACGCGGGAGAGAACCCGCCGTGCTGCACGTGCGCGGCGACGACCCGGTCGCCGAGCCGGCGCTCCACCTCGTGGCGGATCCGTTCGGGCAGCTGGTCCCAGCGCAGCCGGGTGCCGCCGGATCCGGTCAACAACGCGTCCATCCGCCGAGGATGGCGGTTGCCGGCCCGGTGCGCATCGCAAATTCGGGCGCGGGGCGCGTGGCGGCCGGCCGGTGGGCCCGCGTGGCAGGATGCGGAGCATGGCTCAGGATGTCGCGGGCAGGCTGCACGAGATGGCGATTGAGCTCGGCGCGATGGCGCAGAACGGGCTCAACTACTCGACCGACAAGTACGAGCTGGACCGGTACCGGCGGATCCAGGAGCTGACCGCGGAGCTGTACGGGATGATCGCCCGGGCCGACCCGGAGCAGTTCCACCAGGCGATCGTCGCCGAGGTCGGGCACGCCACCCCGAAGCTCGACTGCCGCGGCGCGCTGTTCGACGAGGCGGGCCGGGTGCTGCTGGTCCGGGAGAAGGTCGACGGCCGGTGGACCCTGCCGGGCGGGTGGATCGACGCGCTGGACACCCCGCGGCACGCCACCGAGCGCGAGTTCGCCGAGGAGGCCGGGCTGCGGGTGCGCGCCGAGCACCTGGCCGCGATCTTCGACGGCACACTCCACAATGGACACCTGACGCACGGGATGTGGCACATCTACAAGATGTTCTTCGTGTGCGACCGGCTCGACGACGCCGAACCGCAGGCGGGGCTGGACGGTGAGACCACCGGCGTCGGTTTCTTCGCACTCGACGACCTGCCCGAGCTGTCCGACCGCCGGACCAGCGCGGTCGAGCTGGCGCTGCTCGCCCGCCACCACGCGGACCGCACCCTGCAGCCCGAGGTCGATTGACCGCGCCGCGCCATATGCCCCGATCGCCCCGCCGTGCCGGCGGCGCTCGGGCGGCGGACCAAGCGCCGGACCGGGCCGCGTAGTCTGGGGGTTTGTGCCGGCCGGCGCCGCCCGCGAGCGAGCAGCGGCCGGACCACAGACCAGCAGTCGAGCACAGACCAGCAGCCGAGCACGGGAGCCCGAGAACCATGTCCGACACCGCCACCCGGCGCCGCGGCGAGAGCGTCTTCGACCGGCTGGAGCCGCTGCTGCCGCAGGTGCAGAAGCCGATCCAGTACGTCGGCGGCGAGCTCGGCGCGGTCAGCAAGCCGTGGGACGACGCCACCGTGCGGTGGGCCCTGATGTACCCGGACGCGTACGAGGTGGGGCAGCCCAACCAGGGCGTGCAGATCCTGTACGAGGTGCTCAACGAGCAGCAGGACGTGCTCGCCGAGCGCACCTACTCGGTCTGGCCCGACCTGGAGGCGCTGCTGCGCGAGCACCGGGTGCCGCAGTTCACCGTCGACGCGCACCGGCCGGTCGGCGACTTCGACCTGTTCGGCGTCTCGTTCTCCACCGAGCTGGGCTACACCAACCTGCTCACCGCGATCGACCTCGCCGGCATCCCGCTGCACGCCGCCGACCGGGACGACAGCCATCCGATCGTGCTGGCCGGCGGGCACGCCGCGTTCAACCCGGAGCCGATCGCCGACTTCCTGGACGCCGCGGTGCTCGGCGACGGCGAGGAGGCGGTGCTGGAGATCACCGACATCGTCCGCGCCTTCAAGGCCGAGGGCAGCCCGGGTGGACGCGACGAGCTGCTGCTGCGGCTGGCCCGCACCGAGTCGGTGTACGTGCCGCGCTTCTACGACGTGGAATACCTGCCCGACGGCCGGATCCAGCGCATCGTGCCGAACCGTCCGGACGTGCCGTTCCGGGTGCACAAGCGCACCACGATGGACCTCGACGCCTGGCCGTACCCGAAGAAGCCGCTGGTGCCGCTGGCCGAGACGGTGCACGAGCGGTACGCGGTGGAGATCTTCCGCGGCTGCACCCGCGGCTGCCGGTTCTGCCAGGCGGGCATGATCACCCGCCCGGTGCGGGAGCGTTCCATCACCACCATCGGCGACATGGTGGAGAACGGGCTGAAGGAGTCCGGCTTCAACGAGGTCGGGCTGCTGTCACTGTCCAGCGCCGACCACTCCGAGATCGGCGCGGTCGCGCACGGCCTGGCCGACCGGTACCAGGGCTCGAACGTGTCGCTGTCGCTGCCGTCCACCCGGGTCGACGCGTTCAACGTCGAGCTGGCCGAGGAGCTGGCCCGCAACGGCCGGCGCACCGGCCTGACGTTCGCGCCGGAGGGCGGCTCGGAGCGGATCCGCAAGGTGATCAACAAGATGGTCACCGAGGACGACCTGATCCGCACCGTGGTCACCGCGTACTCGGGCGGCTGGCGCCAGGTCAAGCTCTACTTCATGTGCGGCCTGCCCACCGAGACCGACGAGGACGTGCTGCAGATCGCCGACCTCGCGCACCGGGTGATCACCACCGGCCGGGAGACCACCGGTAGCCGGGACATCCGCTGCACGGTGTCGATCGGCGGGTTCGTGCCGAAGGCGCACACCCCGTTCCAGTGGGCCGCGATGGCCGACCCGGAGACGATCGACCGGCGGCTCAAGGCGCTGCGCGACGCCATCAACAGCAACCGGTCGCTGGGCCGCGCCATCGGCTACCGGTACCACGACGGGCGGCCGAGCCACATCGAGGGGCTGCTGTCCCGCGGTGACCGGCGGGTCGGCCGGGTCATCGAGCACGTGTGGCGTGACGGCGGCCGGTTCGACGGCTGGTCCGAGCACTTCTCGTACGACCGGTGGGTGGCGGCGTGCGACGCCGAGCTGCCGGCGCTCGGCGTGTCGCTCGCCTGGTACACCACCCGGGAGCGGCAGCAGGCCGAGGTGCTGCCGTGGGACCACCTCGACTCCGGGCTCGACCCCGACTGGCTGTGGGCCGACTGGCAGGACGCGCTGAGCGAGGTCGAGCAGGACGACTGCCGCTGGACCCCCTGCTTCGACTGCGGGGTGTGCCCCGCGATGGACACCGAGATCCAGATCGGCCCCACCGGCCGTAAGCTGCTGCCACTGACCCCGGTCAACACGTAGCAGCTCGCGGCGAAGCGGCGGCTTCGCGCGGAACTGCCGAGGCACAGGCAACGAGGAGCACGACGATCAGCAGGCAACGACCCAGGCCGGACACCCAGCAGGCGCCGACGGTGCAGAAGATCCGCATCCGGTACGCCAAGCGGGGCCGCCTCGCGTTCACCTCGCACCGTGACTTCGCCCGCGCGCTGGAGCGCGCGATGCGTCGCGCGGCGGTACCGATCGCCTATTCGTCCGGGTTCAGCCCGCACCCGAAGATCTCGTACGCGTCCGCCGCGCCGACCGGCGTGGCGAGCGAGGCCGAGTACTTCGAGGTCGGCCTGCAGACGCCGGTCGAGCCCGACTGGCTGCGCACCGCGCTGGACGCGGCGCTGCCGCCCGGCCTGGACATCCTGGAGGCGGTCGAGGCCAGGACGTCCGACTTCGCCGATCGGCTCACCGGTTCGCACTGGCAGATCCGACTGCCCGAGGTGACCGACTCGGTGGCCGAGGCGGCGGTGGCCGCCTTCCTCGCCGCGGACGAGGTCCTGGTCGAGCGGATGACGAAGTCCGGTCGCCGCACGATGGACGCCCGATCGCCGGTGGTACGCATGGCGGTCACCGAGCGTGGTCCCGACGCGGGTGGTCGGCCCGGTGAGGTGGGCAACACCACGCCGGCGCCGGCCGCCGGGGGAACGGGCGGTCCATGTGCCATACTCGATCTAGTCGTACGGCACGTAACTCCGTCCGTACGGCCCGATGACGTCCTGGCCGGCCTGCGCGTGGTGGCCGAGTTGGCGCCGCCGGTCCCACCGAAGGTGACCAGGTTGGCGCAGGGCACGCTCACCGGGCACGGCGAGATCACCGATCCGCTCGTGGTCGTCGGTGCGGACAGGGCAGTCAGCGGAACCCCGTCGACCTGACGGCCGGGCCGCACGGCCCGGGTAGGCAGACTTCGGGTGGCTCGGCAGAGCCGCTCGACCTGTGGACCACCCCCGCGTGGCTGCGCTCTCGCGCCCGGGGGCGGTAGAACTGGAGAACGCCCGGATGCTCGACAACGAGCCGACAGGCAGCACGGACGCAGTGCAGGAAGCCGCGTCCGACGCCGACCGGCCCACCGCAGACAGCACCGCCGCACCGGCCGCGAGCCGGACCCGCCGGCGGGCCACCCGATCCGCGGGGCCACCCAAGCCGCTGGAACCGGCGACGATCAGCGTTCCGGCCACCGAGCCGGCCACTCGCCCGGACCCCGGCACCCCGCCCGACAGCACCGACCCCACCGCCGGGTCCGCCGCGGCGACGCCCGCCCCGGCGACGAAGCCGCGCGGCCGCCGCGCCACCCGTCCGGCGGCCGCCCCCACGACCGGCGAGGACAACGCGACCGGCGGGTCCGTCGCGATC
>NZ_BOPO01000062.1 GCF_017312725.1 Actinocatenispora comari
CGCGCCCACCGCCGCGCTGCTCGCCGCGGCCGGGATCGGCCGGCTGCACCCGGTCGCCGGCGGGGTCGTCGGCGCCGCCGATCCGGCGGTCGGCGGGGTGCTGCCCGGCGACACCCGCCGACCGTGGCGCCGGGCGGTCTGCGAGGCCATCCTGCGGGCCGCGCCGGAGACCGACACCCGCGCCCTGACCGGGCCCGATGCCGATCTGATCATCCTGTTCGGCCGGCCACGCCCGACCCCGCCGTTCGGGTACGGGCAGAGCCTGCGGACGGTGCGGCACCTGAGCGTGTGGGTGCGCGACGCGGCGGTCGTGGTGGGTCCGCTGGTGCGGCCCGGCCGGACCAGCTGCCTGCGTTGCGTGGAGCACGCCCGGGCCGATCGGGACCGGGCCTGGCCGGTGCTGGCCGCCCAGCTGGCCACCATTCCCGGCCCGGTCCCGGAGCCGGTGGACGCGCCGCTGCTCGCGGCCGGTGCGGCGCTCGCCGCCGCGCAGGCGCTCCAGGAGCTCGACGGCGGGGAGCCGGACACGCTGGGTGGCGCGCTGGAGCTCCCGTCGCCGGGCATCGTGCGGCGCCGCAGCTGGCCGCCGCACCCCCGCTGCGGCTGCCTACGCCCGAGCCTTCGACGCCGGGCGTGACATCACGGCGACATCACCGTTCGTCCCCGTCCTCCCCGGGCCGGTCGCTCTCGCCGGTGAGGGTGCCGGTGAAGGCGCGGGTGGCGTCGTTGACGCGGCGCCCGATCGCCAGGAAGGTGGCGAGCTGTTCCTCGTCGTAGTCGTCGAGCACGGCGCCGATCTCGGCGGCGAGCCGGGCGAAGACCTCGGCGTTGCGCCGGACGTGTTCGCCGGTGGCGACGACGATGACCTTGCGCCGGTCGGCGGGGTCGCGGCGGCGCTCGACGAAGCCGCGCCGCTCCAGCCGGTCGAGTACCGCGGTGATCGCCGAGGTGGACATGCCGGTCAGCTCGGCGAGCCGGCCCGCGGTCAGCGCCGGCTCGCCCCGGGCCAGGTCGAGGCACTTGATGTCGGTGAAGTTCAGCCCGAACCGCTCGGCGATGGTCTGGTGCAGCATCACGGCGCGCGACGCGTTCTCCCGCATCATCGCGAGCAGGTCCTCCCGTTGCCGTGTCCGGCGTCTCTCTGACATCATTGCGCCATCGCTTGACGTCACCGTGGCGTCCCTCCTATATTTCGATGAGTCGAGAGCTCCGATGCGGGGAGATATCCGCAGGGTCGAACCATCTTATCGATCGGAGCACCAGCATGCGGTCCGAGCAGACACCCGTCCTGATCGTCGGCGCCGGTCTGGCCGGCCTGACCACCGCGCTGTTCCTGGGCCAGCACGGCGTGCCGGCGATCGTCGCCGACCGGCACCCGGGTACGGCGAACCAACCCAAGGCACGCGGCCAGTCACCGACGATCATGGAAGCCTTCCGCACCGCGGGCGTCGCCGACGCGATGCTCGCCGCCGCGCCGCCCGGCCGGCCCGAGATGACGATCGTGATCTGCGACAGCGTCACCGGCACCGTGCTGCACAGCTACTCCGAGCACTTCCCGGACTTCGCCGCGCTGTCCCCGTCGCCCGGCGGCCTCGCCAGTCAGCAGGCGGCCGAGGCCGCGATCGCCACCCGCGCCCGCGAGCTCGGCGCCGACCTGCGGTTTCGTACCGTGCTGGAGTCGTTGCGGCAGGACGACGACGGCGTCACCGCGACCCTGCACGACCTCGGCACCGACCAGCGGTACCAGGTGCGCGCGGCCTACCTGGTCGGCGCCGACGGCGGTCGCGGCACGATCGCCGCCGAGGCCGGCGTCGGTCATCACGGGCGCGGCGCGTTCGGCCACGTCCGTACCGTGCTGTTCCGCGCGGACGAGCTGATCGAGGAGGTGCCCGACACCGCGATCCTGATGTACTACGTGCAGAACCCGGGGCTGCCGGCCGGCTCGGCGTCGTTCGTGTCCACCGACCACCGCGGCGAGTACGTGCTCGGCATCAACGACGACCTGGACCGCACCGACGCCGAGGTCGTCGAGCTGATCCGCATCGCGGTCGGCCGGCCCGACCTCAAGGTCGAGCTGTGCAACGTGGGCAGCACCTGGGAGGTGGCGCACCGGGTCGCCGACCGGTTCTCCGCCGGCCGGGTGCACCTGGTCGGTGACGCCGCCCACCTGATGCCGCCGACCGGCGGGCAGGGCGGCAACACCGCGATGCTCGACGGGATGCACCTGGCCTGGAAGCTCGCCGCGGTCGTCCGCGGCGACGCCGGCCCGGCGCTGCTGGACAGCCACGACGCCGAGCAGCGCCCGTACGGGCAGACCATCGCCGACTGGCAGTACGTGAACATGTTCGAGCGGCTGCAACCCGACCAGCGGCCGGACGACCTGCCCGAGGTGCCCGACCCGGTGCAGGGCCTGTTCGGGTACCGGATGGCCAGCCGCGCGGTGGTCGGCGGCGCCGACGAGTACGGGTTCGAGCTGCCCACCGGCCGCCCCGGCACCCGGGCACCGCACGTGGTGTTGCACCGCGGCGCCGAGCTGCTGTCGACCCGGGACCTGTTCTTCGCCGGATTCGTCCTGCTGACCGAGGACCCGGCCTGGGCCGACGCCGGCCAGCGGGTCGCCGCGGAGCTGGGCGTGCCGCTCGCGGTGCACCGGATCGGCGCCGAGCTGACCGATGACGACGGTACGTTCCGGTCCAGCTACGGATTGTCCGACGACGGCGCGGTGCTGGTGCGTCCGGACGGCGTCGTCGGCTGGCGGTCGACCACCATCGCCGACCCCGCCACGCTCGACGCCGCCTGGCGTCGGATCCTGGACCGCTGATCGACTCCACGGTCGCGCGCCGGGACGGCCGGCGCGCGACCGGCTGAGCGAACGCTGTGATGGGACAATGGGACGCGTGACCGATATCCCGCGTCGTGCCGTGTCCCGCACAGCGAAACTCGCGACCCTGCCCCTGGGGCTGGCCGGTCGGGCCGCGCTCGGCCTGGGCAAGCGGGTCACCGGCACCGCGGCCGACCTGGTTTCCGCCGAGATCCAGCAGCGCACCGCCGAGCAGCTGTTCAGCGTGCTGGGCCAGCTCAAGGGCGGCGCGATGAAGTTCGGTCAGGCGCTGTCGGTGTTCGAGGCGGCGCTGCCCGAGCACCTGACCGGGCCGTACCGGGCGGCGCTGACCAAGCTGCAGGAGGCGGCGCCGCCGATGCCGGTGGCCAGCGTGCACAAGGTGCTGGCCGAGGAGCTCGGGCCGAGGTGGAAGCGCCGGTTCGCCGAGTTCGACGACCAGCCGGCCGCCGCGGCGAGCATTGGCCAGGTGCACCGGGCGGTCTACCACAACGGCACCCCGGTGGCGGTCAAGATCCAGTACCCGGGGGCCGGCAAGGCGCTCGTCTCGGACCTGAACCAGCTGTCCCGGCTGGCCGGGCTGTTCCGCATCCTGCAACCCGGCCTGGACATCAAGCCGCTGCTCAACGAGTTGCGCGAGCGGGTCACCGAGGAGCTCGACTACGAGCTCGAGGCGGCCACCCAGAAGGCGATGGCCAAGGCGTTCGCGCACGACGACGAGATCTACGTGCCGAAGGTGCTGGCCGGCACCGACCGGGTGCTGATCACCACCTGGGTGGACGGGACGCCGCTGGCCGAGGTCATCGCGCACGGCAGCGAGGAAGACCGCGACCTCGCCGGCCTGCGGATGGCCACGCTGCACTTCTCCGCGCCGGCCCGGGCCGGGCTGCTGCACGCCGACCCGCACCCCGGTAACTTCCGGCTGCTCGACGACGGCCGGCTCGGCGTGATCGACTTCGGTGCGGTGGCCCGGGTGCCCGACGGGCTGCCCGAGCCGATCGGCCGGCTGACCCGGCTGACCCTGGCCGGCGACGCCGACGCGGTACTGGCCGGGCTGCGCGACGAGGGTTTCGTGCCGCCGAACGTGCACGTCGACGCGCAGTCGATCCTCGACTACCTGCTGCCGGTGCTGGAGCCGATCGCGGTGGACGAGTTCCGGTTCACCCGCGAGTGGCTGCGCAGCGAGGCGACCCGGCTGGCCAAACCCGGCACCGACGCCTACCAGCTGGGCAAGAAGCTGAACCTGCCCCCGTCGTACCTGATGATCTACCGGGTGACGCTCGGCTCGATCGGGGTACTGTGCCAGCTCAACGCGAGGGCCGAGTACCGCGCGGTGCTGGAGCGGTGGCTGCCCGGCTTCGCCGACGAGTGAGCCACGCGGGGCTGCGCGGCAGGAGCCGGCTGCCCGAGCGGCGGGGCGGGAACCGGGCCGGCCGCGCGGCGCAGCAGGACCAGCGCGCGAACCGAACGCCGCGAACCGAACGCCGCGAGCCGAACGCCGCGAGCCGAGTGGCGCGAGCTGAGCTGCGCGAACTGAACGCCGCGAGCTGAACGCGGCGAGCTGAGCGGCGCGAGCTGGGGCCTAGGCGAACCTGCCGTCCTGGCAGGTCTCGACCGCGCCCACGGTCGCGCGGGTGCAGGTGGCGCACAGCCACCACTCGCCGGACGGCGTGCAGCTGCGTGACCAGCCCAGCCCGTACGACCCGGCGCTGTCCCGGCCGCACTCCCGGCAACGCGGCCGGATCTCTTGTACCACAACGGGTTCCATGTCCACCTGGCTCGACGGGTCGACCGCGGCGGCCGGTGCGTGCCGGCCGGCGTCGATGGCGGGGCCACTCGTCATCTCGCGTCCATCCTCTGTTCGCGAGCAGACGCTACGCCGACGCGCGGCGGGTGCGACGGACAGCGCGCGGCAACCACTCGGACGGGCCAGTGATGTGGCGCACGACCGAAAGTCGAGTTTTCGGGCCGGGAGCCCGACGACGAAGCCGGCCCCGGAGACCTTGGTGTGGGATCTCCGGGGCCGGCGGGAAGGGGTACCCGGTACGGCGCGAGCCGGCGGCTCGGCGTGTGGATCGAGCCGGGGCTCAGCGGGCCGTACGGCACCCCTGGGTTCGGGTGGATCGGCGTGGGTCGCTCGGGCGGACCGTGTCGCCCGCCCGAGCCGCCCTCGGGGTGGTCGACACGCGGTGCGCGTGCCGACCGGTCGGGGTCGGCCCCGGCTGCTGTCGCCGGGACCGACCGGTGGACCTACGGCGCCGGTCAGCGCTGCTTGCGCGCCCGGGCGGCCACATCCAGGGCCGACCGGTACGGCAGCGAGCGCCAACGCGGCGCCCGGCGCATTCGTGCTCGGGCCAGGGCTTCTTGCAAGGTATGCATCTCGTTGCTCCGGTTCGTCGTCTCGTTCATCTCGTACTCACTTGAGGGGTGGCGGGTCGCCCCGCGCGATGGTGGGTGGACGTCAGGCCGCGGTCACGGCCCGGCTCGCCTCACGCAGGACGGCGTCGGTACGGGCAGCAACCTGTGCCCGGGCCACCGCGTCACGCGCGAGGTCCTCCTTGCGCGGACGGCCACGCGGCCGCTTGCGCGGCACGACCGCTCCGTGCTCGAAGATCTCCCCACCCCACACGCCCCACGGCTCGTGCCGCTCCAGGGCGCCGGCGAGGCACTCGATCCGCAGCGGGCAGTCGCCGCACAGCGACTTGGCCGCTTCCAGGTCCGCCGGGGTGTCGGCGAACCACAGGTCCGCTTCGAAGGTCCGGCAGGGCAGGTCCACCCCGGTCTCGACGGCTCCGTCGAGGGGGGCCAACACCAGGCTCATCGCCCGGTCACCTCGTTTCTCGCTTGTGGCTTGATCAACTTTTGGGGAACAAAAAGGCCGCGGATCCCGGTGTGCGGGTTCCGCGGCCTCAAGGTGCCGGTCGGCCTGGTCAGGCCGGATACTCCGGTTTACCTCGAGGCGGGACACCGCGGCGCTTGGCCATCAGGTTGGCCATCGCTTCGGCTACACCGGTCCCCTGCTGCTGGCTGACGCCGATCTGGCTGGCGTCAACGGACTTCGGCGTCGGCGCAATGTCGACACCGAGCCCCTGGGAGGCGACGTGGCTCGGCGAGACCTTGCCGGTGAAGGCACTGCCCGCGAAGACACTGGACCCCTGGGTACGGAACTGAGCTGCCGCATAGATCGGCTCCGGAGCCGCGAAGGCGGCGGAGCAGAGCGAGACGGCGAGAACGGGCGACACATCGGAGATGTCGCGTGCGTCGGAGCCGATCGGCGCGACACCGGCCGGATCACGATCCAGCAGGGCCGAAGCGACTGGCAGCGACAGGAACCGCCGCTCATCGATGCGGTTGGTCTCCACGGATAGTCACCTCGTTCCTGTCTCGGGACCGCCCTCGCGGGTCGGTCCGGATCTGCGATGCGGCTGTGCTTCGGCAATCTCCAGCGAGGAAAACTCCCTCGCGGAGCGCCGGCGCGTCACCCGGACCTTGGCAGGTTATGCCGTCCGCCGGTGGGTGGCAATCGAATTTCGAAAGACGTTATCGACGTCTCTTGTCGAAGCCGGCCCGCGACCCGGAATCAGCCCGCCACCAGCACTCTAGCCGGCGCCCGCCAGCCCGGAACCGATCCGCCTGCCGGCGACGGCGTGTCGTCGGGTCGCGCGGTCGTGGCCGCGGAATCTCCGGCCGGTACCGCTCGGCCGTCAGACCATCGTGACCGCGTGGTCGGCCTCGGCACCGTCGATCAGCGCCAGTACCGCCTTGCCGTACAGGCCGAGCTTGCGGGCGCCGATCCCGGGAATCTGCACCAGCGTCTCGGGCGCGTCCGGGCGCAGCTCGGCCAGCGCGGCGAGGGTGGCGTCGGTGAACACCACGTAGGCCGGGACGCGCTGCTGCGCGGCGACGTCGGCGCGCCAGGACACCAGCCGGTCGTACAGCTCGGGGTCGAGGTCGGACGGGCAGTCGCTGCACCGGCCCAGCTTGCGGTCGGTGGCCTCGCTGAGGGTGGCGCCGCAGATCCGGCACAGCACCAGCGTGCCGCGGCGCCGGCGCGGGGCGGACGACCGCTCGGCCCGGGTGGCGGCGGCCGACGGGGCGGCGGTCGCGGTCGATGCCGGCAGGAAGCGGGACGGGCGGCGGGGCCGGCCGCCGTCCGAGCGGGCCTGCGGCCAGGACAGCCAGAGCTGCTCGCGGGCCCGGGTGATCCCGACGTAGAGCAGCCGGCGCTCCTCCTCGATCTGGTCGTCGGTACGGGCGAAGCCGACCGGCAGGGTGCCCTCGACCAGACCGACCAGGAACACCACGTCCCACTCCAGGCCCTTGGCCGCGTGCAGCGAGGCGAGCGTGACGCCGTCCACGGCCGGCGCGTGCTGGGCCGCGGCCCGGCGGGTCAGCTCCGCGTGGAAGCCGGTCAGCGCGTCGACCGCGGTCGGCTCGGTGCCATCCTCGGCCGGCGCCGGGCGGAAGTCGGCGGCCAGCCGCACCAGCGCGGCGAGCGCCTCCCAGCGTTCCCGCCCGGCACCGCCGGGCGGCGGCGAGTCGGCCGACCAGCCGGTGGCGGCCAGCGCATCGGCGACCGCGACCCGCAGCGGGGTACCGGGTTCCACCGCGCGGGTGGCGGCCCGCAGCGCGACCATCGCCTGCCGCACCTCGGGACGGTCGAAGAACCGGGCGCTGCCCTGCACCTGGTAGGGCACGCCGGCGTCGGTCAACGCGTCCTCGTACGCCGCGGACTGGGCGTTGGTGCGAAACAGCACCGCGATCTCGCCGCTCGGGGTACCGGCGGCGACCAGCTCGGCGCAGCGGGCGGCGACGGCGGCGGCCTCGGCGGTCTCGTCCGGGAACGACCGGATCGTCGGCGCCGGGCCGGGCTTGCGCTGGCCGGTCAGCTGCAGCCGCAGCCGGGCCTGCGCGCCGCGGGCCTGCCCGATCACCTGGTTGGCCAGCGCCACCACCTGCGGCGTGGACCGGTAGTCGCGGGTCAGCCGCACCACCGTCGCGCCGGGATAGCGGCGGGGGAAGCCGATCAGGTGGTCGGCGGAGGCCCCGGTGAACGAGTAGATGGTCTGGCTGGCGTCACCGACCACGGTCAGGTCGTCGCGGCCGCCGAGCCAGGCGGTGAGCAGCCGCTGCTGCACCGGGTTGACGTCCTGGTACTCGTCGACGACGAAGTGCCGGTACTGCGCGCGGACCTGGTCGGCGACGTCCGGGTGCTCCTCGATCGCCCAGACGGTGAACCGCAGGAGGTCCTCGAAGTCGATCACGCCGGCGTCCTGCTTGGCCTGCTCGTAGGCCTGGTAGACGCGCACCATCGACTCCGGTGCGACCGGGGTGTCGCGGCCGGCCCGGGCGGCGGCGACCGGGTACTCGGCCGGCTCGATCAGGCTCGACTTGGCCCACTCGATCTCGGTGGCGAGGTCGCGGCGCAGCGTGGACTCGGCTCGCACCCGGGCCGCCGCCGCGGCCTGGTTGATCAGCCGCGCCTTGCTGGTGAGCACCTCGGGCAGCTCCCGGCCGCCCAGCAGCCGGGGGGCGAAGAACCGCAGCTGCCGCATCGCGGCGGCGTGGAACGTGCGGGCCTGCACGCCGCCGGCGCCCAGCGCGCGCAGCCGGTCGCGCATCTCCCCCGCCGCGCGCGCCGTGAAGGTCACCGCCAGCACGTGTTGCGGGCGCACCTCGCCGGACAGCACCCGGTGCGCGATGCGGTGGGTGATCGCGCGGGTCTTGCCCGTGCCGGCGCCGGCGAGGATGCACAGCGGGCCGGGCGGTGCGGTGACCGCGGCGCGCTGGTCGTCGTCGAGCCCGGCCAGCACGCGTTCCGCAGCCGGTGCCGCGTCGTGGGGTGGCGCCGCGGGACGGTCGGGGTGCACACCGTGCGACACGAACTGCCTCCGATCCTGTGCGCCGTTGCCCACAGCGGGATGGTCTCAGCCGGCTACGACGTTATCCCTGTCGAACGGGACGTCTGCGACGCGTGGCAGGCTGGCGGTGCCGCCGGCGCACGCGCCGCACCGTCCAGGACACACGAGGAGGCTTTCCCCCATGAGTGGTTCGGTCACGATGTACTCGACGCCGTGGTGCGGCTACTGCCGGCGGCTGAAGAGCCAGTTCGACCGGGAGCAGATCGACTACACGGTGGTCGACATCGAGCAGGACCCGAGCGCGGCCGAGTACGTGATGAGCGTCAACGGCGGGAACCAGACGGTGCCGACCATCCAGTACGCGGACGGTACGGCGATGACCAACCCGACGATCGTGCAGGTGCGCGACAAGCTCGCCACCCTCGCCGCGGCCTGAGCCCCCACCGCGGCTGCCGAACCACCGACAGCCGCGTGGCGGCTGCGGGGTGGGACCGACAGCTGCGGCGGCTGCTGGTACCGCCGGCAGTCGCGCAGCACGCTCCGGCGTCGCCGACACCCACGCCCGCGACGGCGCCGGTTCCTACCCGACCGGTACCGGCTGGCCGCGGCGCCGCTCGTGCCGGGTGCTGTAGGCCCACTGCCAGGCCATCAGCGCGACCAGTACGCCGGTGAACGCCGGGCCGGGCAGCGGCCGGCCGAACGCGGCGAGCAGGATCGGCACCGCGACGCCGGGCAGGCCGGCGGCGAGCAGCCAACGCCGGTTGGTCGGGTCCGGCAGCCCGCCCAGGGCGCCGGCCAGGAACCAGCCGGCCACGCCGCCGCAGAGCAGCCAGCCGGCACTGGCCGACACGTGCCCGGGATGCGCGACGATGCCGCCGAGCCCGACCGCCACGGCGGTGATGCTCACCGTGGTGACGAAGTGCAGCGGCATCGCCACCGACACCGGCAGGCTGCGCCCCTCGCTGGCGATCAGCCCGTACCGGAACAGGTGCCACCACATGCCGACGAGCACCACGAAGCCGAGCCCGGCGACGGCGACCAGCCGACCGGTCCACGGCAGTTCCGCGGCGGTGGCGACGACCTGCAGCACCGCCTCGCCGAGCACGATGATCATGAACAGGCCGAGCCGTTCGGCCAGGTGCGCGAGGTCCACCGTGGCCGCCTTCGGCACCCGGGCGGCGAGGTCCTCGACCGGTCGGCCCTCCCGCTGCGCCTGCGCCTCGATCATCCGCTGGGCGAACCGCGGTACCCGGGCCTCGGCCCGCGCGCCGAGCGGCAGCAGCAGGTCGATGGCCACGCCGACGGTCCACAGCACGTACCGGCCGGGCGGGTCGACCCAGATCGAGGCCAGCCACGGCACGACGCCGAGCAGGCCCTGCACGGTGGGCCACGCGGTGAGGTTGGTGCCGGTACGGTGCATCGTTCGGGCACCGAGCGCCCGCACCACCACGTACGCGACGACGAAGACCACGACGCGCTGCTTGGTGGCCTCCGGTACCGCCGCGGCCAGCACGGCGATGCCCGCCATCGCGGCGAGCATCGAGCGTTGGCTGGTGCGGTCGCCGGCGACGTTGGCGTACAGCGTGAACGACGACCAGGCGAGCCACACCGCGAGGTAGAGCAGCACGAACACGCCGACATCGGCCGGTGACGGGGCACCGTGCAGCCGGTGCGCCAGCTGCGCGACGGCCGCCACGACCACCAGGTCGAAGAACAGCTCCAGCCAACTCGCGTGCCGCCCCGCCGCGTTCCCCCCAGACATGGTCGCCATTATCTGGGCCGGCCACCGGCGCCCCGCCCCCGGTGGCCGGATCACCCGGCGGCGAGCGTCACGGCGGCGGCGGAGTCAGGGCGCCGTGACGACCGGTTGCGGTTCCGGCTCCGGTGCCGCGGTGGTGGCGGCGTGCCGGGAGCGCCACAGGTACACGGCCGAACCGGCCAGGCCGAGCCCGATCAGCACCATGATCAGCCGGGCGTCCAGGATCGTGACCAGGCCGGCCCCCAGCGCCAGCGCGGTGACCTGCCCGACCGAGATGATCCCGTCCGCTGCGGCGCTGATCCGGCCGATGTAGCGGTGCGGCGACCGCTGCTGGATCAGCGTGTTCGCGGCGACCAGCAGCAGCGTGAACCCGAACCCGAACACCGTGGCGGCCGGGAAGACGACCGCCAACCGGGCGGTGCCCAGGGCGGCGATGCCGAGCGCGGTGAGCAGGACACCCGCCGCCAGCGTGGGCATCCCGCCGAAGCGGCGCATCAACCGGGCGGCGAGCACCCCGCCGACGACCGCACCGGCGCCCTGGGTGCAGGTGATCACGCCGATCAGCGTGGTCGACCGGTGCATCACGTCGCCGACCAGCGCGAAGATGCCCGACTCGACGAACTCCAGCGCGAAGATCGCCGCGAGCAGGCCGATGGTGAGCCGGCGCAGCAGCAGGTCGTGCAGCACGTACCGGAAGCCGGCGGTGATCTCGTGCAGCAACGCACCGGGCGCCTCCGCATCCGCCTCCGGCGCTGCCTGCTCGACCGCGGTGCCGGTGTCGGCGGCGACCGGCGGCATGCCCAGCTTCAGCAGGAGCACCGCGGCCGCGGCGACCACGAAGGTACCGGCGTTGATCATGGCGACGACCGGGCCGCCGAGCGCCACGTAGATGCCGGCGCCGGCGAGCGGGCCGAGCAGCCGCAACCCTTGCTTGACGGTCTGCAGCATGCCGTTCGCGGCGCCGAGCTGGTCGGCCGGGACGAGGTGCTTGATCACGCCGGTCTGGGCCGGGTCGACGAACACGAACGACGCCCCGTACGCGACGGTCACCGCGATCAGCAGCCACAGCTGGCCGCGCCCGTGCACCGCGAGCAGCGGCAGCATGATGGCGGCCGAGGCGAGGTTGGCGGCGAACAGGAACCGGCGTCGCGGCAGCCGGTCCACCAGCCAGCCGGCGACCGGCGCGAGCAGGGTGGGCGCGGCCAGCGCGAGCAGCGTCAGGCCGGCGGCGCTGGCCGAGCCGGTCAGCTGGTTCACCCAGATCGCCAGTACCAGCATCAGCATCGAGTCGCCGATCATGCTGGCCGCCATGCCGACGAACAGCAGCCGGAAGTTCCGGTTCGCCACCAGGGCGCGCATCAGCCCGCCTCCCCCGTACCCGGTCGGCGCCCGGCGCCGCCGGCCCCGGGCTGGTCGGCCCGAGCCCCGCCGGTTCCGGACTCGCCGGCACCGGCTCCGCCAGCCCCGGCCTCGCCGGTCCCGGCCTCGCTGACCCCGGCCCCGCCGGACTCGGCCCCGCCGGTCCCGGCCCCGCCGGACTCGGCCCCGCCGGTCCCGGTCCCGCTGATCTCGGTCCCGCCGGACTCGGCTTCGCTGGCCCCGGTCCCGCTGGCCCCGGTCCCGCCGGGCTCGGTTGCGCCGGGCTCGGTGCCGGCGGCCGCGGTCTGCTCCGGGTCGTTCGTGGTGACCGGGCGCATCTCGCGGATCCCCTTGGCGGTCAGCGCGACCACCGTGGAGACGGCGAACGCGGCGGTGAACGCGAGTACCACGCCGGTGGCGCCGAACTGCTCGGCGAGGGCGCCGGCCAGTACCGGCGCGAGCGCGGCGAGGCCCATCGCGGCGGTCATGAAGGCGCTGTTGACCCGGCCCAGCAGCCGGTCCGGGGTGATCACGGCGAGGTGCCCGAACAGGCCGGCGTTGAGCGGCGGCCCGAGCAGGATCACCAGCGCGATCGGTGCCGCGGCCAGCGGCGTCGAGGCGAGCGGCAGCGCGGCGAGCATCAGCGGGACGCCGATCAGGGTGATGCCGCGCAGCAGCGCCGGGAAGGGGAACCGGCGCATCAGGCTGCTCGCCGCGATCGCGCCGATCAGCCCGCCGATGCCCACGATGGTCTCCACGGTACCGATCAGCACCGGTGGGGTTCCGTTGCGCTGCAACAGGATGATGATGCCGAACAGCATGCCGTTGATGGCGAAGTTGAGCGGCGCGGCGATCAGCATGGCGGCCCGCAGGAACGGCGTGGTGACCGTGTACCGCAGCCCTTCGAGCAGGTCGTGCAGCGGTGACGTGTCGGTGTCGGCCGGTTTCGCCTTCTCCTGCAACGGGCGTCGGATCAGCAGCAGGCCGACCAGCGAGACCAGGTAGCTGATCGCGTCGGCGAGGAACGGCAGCGCCCGGCCGAGGCCGAACACCGCGCCACCGATCGGCGGTCCGACCAGCCCCACCGCGTACGTGCGGGCCTCGTCCCGGGCGACGGCGGTGGGCACCTGGTCCAGCGGTACCAGGTTGCGCACCGCCGACATCGCCCCGGTGTCGAACGCCGCCGCGCACACGCTCTCGATCACCGCGACGGCGAGGATCACCAGCACGTTGCCGTACCCGAGCAGCAGGCTGACGGTCAGCCCGGCGAAGGCGACCAGCCGGATGGTGTCGCAGCCCAGCATCAGCCGGCGCCGGTTGACCCGGTCGACCAGCACCCCGACCGGCAGCCGTACCGCGGTCTTGGCGATCATCGCGGCGGTGCCGACGACGCCCGCGAGCACCGCGTTGTGCGTGAGCACCAGGATCACCAGCGGGTAGGCCAGCGAGGACATCGAGCTGCCCAGGTCGGACAGCGCCTGGCTGCCCCACAGCAGGTTGAAGTCCCGGTTGCGCCACAGGCTGTCCGGGCCGGGCGCCCGCAGCAGCCTCACTTCCGGTCCTCCGACCACGGCCGGGCCGGGAACCCCCAGGAGACGAGGCGCACGGCGCGGGCGTCGGTCGGCCGGGTGGCGGGGTCGGTGAACCGCTCGGCATAGCGCAGCACGAGGTCGACGATGGCTTCCTTCAGCTCGGTGAGTTCGGCCGCGGTCAGCCAGGCGAACGACTGGCTCCAGTACGCCGCGTCGTACCAGTCCTGCGGCTCGCTGTCCTCGCGGCGCCGGTACTCCTCGTGCTCGGCGAACTCGTGCCGGTACATCAGGTCGGCCATCGCCGCTCCGGCGGCGGCCAGTTCGCCCTCGCTGCGCTCGCCCCAGCTGCGGGACTCGATCACCGGGCGCCAGGGCCGCTGCCGGCCGGTACCGCCGCCGGCCTCCTCGACGTAGCCGTACTTGGCGAGCTGGCGCAGGTGCCAGGAGCAGTTGGCGGGGCTCTCGCCGATCCGGTCGGAGAGCTGGCTCGCGGTCAGTGAGCCGGCGATGAACAGCTCGTCCATGATCCGGATCCGGACGGGATGGGCCATGGCGCGCAGCTCGCGCGGATCGCGCAGCGTGCGTTTCGGCAGCGAGTGGCCGAGGTCGTCGGGCATGCGTCGAAGCTACTCTTTCGAAAGGGCTCTTTCAACCCCCTCCTCGTACCGTTTCAGCGTCGAGACGACCAGCCCGCGCTCGGCGGCGGTGAGCGGTTCGAGCGCGTCCCGCCAGGCGTCGGCGGAGCCGGAGAGCCAGGCGTCGATGGCGGAGCGGTGCCCGGGCTCGATGTCGACGATGACGCGGCGCCGGTCGGCGTCGTCCTCGTCGCGGCGCAGGATCCCCTGCCGGCTGAGGTCGGCGACCATCAGGCTCACCGTCGTGGGCGCCACCTCCAGCCGCTCGGCCAGTACCCGGACGGTCATCGGGCCGTCGAGCAGCAGCAGCGCGAGCAGGGTCAGGTGTCGCGGCGCCAGGCCGAACGACGCGAGGGCGGGCGGTACCGCGAGCTTCTTGGCCCGGCCGACCAGCCGCGGCATCAGCAGCAGCATCTGCCGGATGCCGTCGTCCAGATCGAGACCGCCGGATCGGGTTGACATAGCCGTGTCTCCAAATTAGCTTTGCTTGCAAATGCATTTGCTCTCAAAGCAGTGTCGTTGTCAAAGCAGTGTCGCTGTCAAAGCAGCGCCATGGTCAAAGCAATGTCGACAGTATCGAGGAGACCGATGCCGAACCCCAACCGCGCGGTGATCGACGAGTTCCGGGCCAACGCCGGGCACGTCGGCGGCCCGTTCACCGGCGCCGACCTGCTGCTGCTCACCGCCGGCGGGGTCACCAGCCCGATGGGCTACCACGACGAGGGCGACCGGCTGCTCGTCTACGCCTCCAACGCCGGCCGCGACCACGACCCGCGCTGGTACTCCACGCTGCTCGCCGACCCGGTCGGCACCGTCGAGGTCGGCACCGAGCGGTACCGGATCGTCGCCGCCGCGCTGCACGGCGCCGAGCGCGACCGGTGCTACCGCGAGCAGGGCGAGCGCGTTGCCGCCTACGCCGAGTACCAGCGCGGCACCCACCGGAGGATCCCGGTCGTCGCGCTGTACCGGATGGACCACAGCGACCGCGGCCTCGCCGTCGCCGGGCAACTGGTCCGCGCGCACACCGCGCTGCGCGCCCGGCTCACCCACGGCGCGGGCGACGACGACCTGTTCGGGCACTGCCTGGCGTGGTGCGCCGAGGTCGGCGAGCACCACCGCAACGAGGGCGCCACGTTCCCCCGGCTGCTCGCCGCGCTCCCCGGTCTCGGCGACGCGGTGGACCAGCTGCGCGCCGAGCACCGGGCCGTCGCCGAACGGCTGCGTACCCTCGACGAGCTCGCCGCCGCCGGCGACGCCACCGCGCTCACCGCCGCCCGTACCGAACTCGCCGAGCGGCTGGACGACCACTTCGGCGCCGAGGAACGCGCCCTGCTCCCCGCCCTCGACACCCTCCCCGACAACTGGTGACCCGCCAGAGTGCCCGGCCGGGCGAACCAGCAGATCCGCCGGCACAGCTCCTGAGTCAGGAGCGCTCGTGCAGCCAGCGGTCGATCAGCAGGTAGGCGACCGAGGTGGTGAACGGCAGGGCCGGCCCGGCCGGGGTGCCGAACTCGGCACGGCGGAACCAGCGGGCCCGCTCGATCTCGACGCCGTCGACCACCACCGGCGCGGACGGGTCGGCCAGCGCGGTGTAGGCGAGCATCAGCGAGCGCGGGAACGGCCACGGCTGGCTGGTCAGGTACCGCACGTCGTGCACCGTGACGCCGACCTCCTCGGTGACCTCGCGGGCCACCGCCGCCTCCACCGACTCGCCGGGCTCCACGTAGCCGGCGACGCAGGAGTACCGGTCGGTCGGCCACTCCGGCTTGTGCGCGAGCAGGCAGCGCCCGTCCGGCCCCGTCACGCCGTCGTGCACCAGCACGATCATCGCCGGGTCGGTACGCGGCCACAGGGTGCCGCCGGCGCCGGTGACCCGGGTCCAGCCCGCCTCGGCCACCTCGGTCGGCGCGCCGGTCGCCGGGTCGTACCGGTGCGCGGCGTGCCAGTTCGCCAGCGCCACCGCGGTGGTGAACAGGTCGGCGTCCACGTCACCGAGCAGGTGCCCGACGGTGCGCAGCGAGTGCGACCGGGTACCGGGCAGTTCGGGCAGCGCCGCCGCGATCGCGAAGTACGGCACGTCGTCGGTGCCGACGCCGAGGAACAACCGATCGCCGGGCGGCGCGTCGGCTGCCGCCAGGTACACCAGGTGCGGCGGGTCGCCGGCGACGAGCGCCCGGTCGCCCTGCACGATCAGTACCCGGGCGGTCGGCCAGGCGGCGGCCAGCCAGCCGGCGTCGGTACGCCGGACGGTGGCCCGGTCGACCGCGCCGCGGTAGAGCTGGGTGGCTGTTTCCGTTGTCCCGCATGGCATGTGTGTGTCCCCCTGTCGACGAGCCGAGCCCGCTCGATGATCAACGAGGCGGACGCGGCAACGTCACTGTGCGTACCCACCGGCCGGCGCCACGATCCACCGAACGTGGTACCGGCCGGTGCCGAGCCGGCGCGGGCCCGGCGAGGGCCGGGTGCGCGACTAGTCCTCGCCGTCGTCGATCGGGAAGACCCCCGACAACGACGGCGTCACGACCTTCGCGTCGCCGAGCACCACGGTCGCCGCCCGCGCCGGCGCGAAGTACTGCGCCGCGACCGCGCTGACCTGCTCGGCGGTCGCCGACGCCATCCGCTCGGCGTGCCCGGTCAGCCAGTCGAGCCGCAGCCCGGACCCGGCCAGCGACGACATCAGGCCGGCCAGGCCGGCCTGGGTGGCGAGGCTGAGCTGCAGGGTGCCGATCCCGTACCGCCGGGCCTGCTCCAGCTCGTCCGTGCCGACCGGGGTCGACGCCAGCCGGCCCAGCTCGTACCAGGTCTCGACCAGGGCCGGGGTGGTCACCTCGGTGGCGACGTCGGCGGACACCACGATCGCCGAGCCGGCGCTGCTGTGCTCGATCGCCGAGCGCGGCGAGTAGGTGTACCCCTTGTCCTCCCGGATGTTCTCCACCAGCCGGGAGGAGAAGTAGCCGCCGAACACCAGGTTGGCCAGCTGCAGCGCGCCGTGGTCGGGGTCGGTGCGGCCGACCGCGGGCAGCCCGATCCGCAGCGAGGACTGCACCGAGCCGGGCCGGTCGGCGAGCAGCACCGGGCCGCCCTCGATCGGCGGCACCGGCGGCAGCTCGACCGTCTTGCCGCCGCCGTTCCAGGACGACAGCGCCGCCTCCGCGGCGTCCAGCGCCTTCGCCGGCGGCACGTCACCGACGATGACCAGCGCCGAGCCGGCCGGGTGCACCCGCTCGGCGTGCAGCGAGCGCAGCGCGGTCGGCCGGACCGCGGCGACCTGCGCCGGCTCGGCGGTCTGGTTCGCGTACGGGTGGCGGCCGTAGACGCGGCGGTTCAGCGCCTCGCGGGCCAGGTACGCCGGCTGGGTCTTGGCGACCTGGATCTGGTCGGCGAGCCGGTCGCGCTCGGCGGCGACCTCACCGGCCGGGTAGACCGCGTCGGTGAGCACCAACCCGAGCAGCTCCAGCAGCCGGGGCAGCCCGGAGGTCAGCGCGGCACCGCCGAGCAGCAGCCGGTCCGGGTCGGCGCTGGCGCCGAGGTGGCCGCCGATGCGCTGCAGCTGCGCGGACAGCTCCACATTGGACAGTTCGGAGGTACCGGACAGCAGCGTCTCGGCCAGCAGCATGCCGCGCGCCACGTTGGTCTTCGCGAACGGGATGCGCAGCCGCAGCTCCACCAGCGGTACGGCGGGGCGCCGGGCGGCGATCACGGTCAGCCCGTTGGCCAGGGTGCGCTCCGCGGTACGGGGCAGCTTCAGCTTGCGCGCCGGCGTCAGCGCCGGGACGGGGATACTCATGCGCGTTCCTCCTTCGTCGGAACGCCCATGAGGCACGCACGATGCCCATGATTCGCTCGCTTGCGCTCGCTCATTTGGCACCCCCCGGTACGACCTCGACGGTGGCGCGCCGGGCGGGGCGCAGGGCGGCGGCAGCGGACACGATGGACTCCTCGGTCACCTCGCCGAGCAGGCGGGGCAGCTCGTTGGTCAGCCCGGCGTCGCCGCGCTGCTGGGCGATCGTGCCCATCCGCAGCGCCCGGCCGAGCACCGGGTCGAGGTCGCGCAGCAGCTGGGTGGCGATGCGCGCCTTGGTGCGGTCCAGCTCGCCCGGCGACAGGCCGTCGGTGGCGAGCCGGTCGAGCTCCTCGTCGACGGTGCGCAGCACGTCGTCGATCGCGCCGCCGGGCGGCAGGTGCGCCGAGAGCACGAGCGCGGTGGGGTCGCGCACCTCGAACGGTTCGCCCATGAAACCGAGGTAGCCGCCGATGCCGGTCACCGCGCGGTCCTTGAGCACCAGCCGCTCGACCAGCCGGGACGAGTCGCCGTCGGTGAGCACCTCGGCGAGCACCACATACGGCAGGTACGCGTCGAAGTCGGTGATCGGGTCGGGAACCCGCCAGGCCGACGCGAACGCCGGCAGCGGCGCCCTTTCGTCCACATAGGAGTCACGCCGCTCGGCGGTCAGGTCCGGCTCGGCGAAGCTGGGGCGCACCGGCCGGGGGCGCGCCGGCACGTCGGCGAAGTGCCGCTGCACCAGCTCGGTGGCCTGCTCCACGGTGAAGTCGCCGGCCAGCGCGAGCGTGGCGTTGCTCGCCGCGTAGTACGTGGTGAAGAAGTCCTCGGCGTCGGCGACGGTCGCCGCGTTGAGGTCGACGAACGAGCCGTAGCCGTCGTGGGCGTTCGGGAAGGTGTCGAACATGACCGGCGGCAGCTTGAGCCACGGGAACCCGCCGTACGGCCGGTTCAGCACGTTGACCCGGATCTCCTCGCTGACCACGTCGATCTGGTTGCGCAGGTTCTCCTCGGTGATCTTCGGCCGGCGCATCCGGTCGGCCTCGAGGAACAGCGCGCGCTCCAGCGCGTTGGACGGCAGGAACTGGTAGTAGTCGGTGTAGTCCAGGTGGGTGGAGCCGTTGAAGGTGCCGCCGGACCCCTGCACGTAGCGGAAGTGGGCGAGCTTCTCCAGGTTCTCCGAGCCCTGGAACATCAGATGTTCGAACAGGTGGGCGAACCCGGTGCGGCCTTCCGGCTCGGACCGGATGCCGACGTCGTAGATGACCGCGACGGCCACCACCGGCGCGCTGCGGTCCGGCGCCAACACCACCCGCAGGCCGTTGGCCAGGGTGAACTGTTCGACCGGGAAGTTCGTTGTCGGAATCCGCACGCGGCGGGCGCTGAGAGCGGGCACGAGTGCGACCCTATCCGCCATTGGCCCGAATCGTCAGTGGACCCCGACAGCGCCGGCTCGATCGGCGGGTCGGCGCGCCGCCCGTCCGGCCGGGTCGGTGGGTCAGTTCGCCGCCCGGACCGAGTCGATCGCGTCGGAGACCACCGAGTCGTACTGCTGGTGGGTGCCCGGAATCGACACGTACAGCACCGCGGCGGTCGGCTTGCCGACATCGAAGGTGGCCACCCCGACCAGCTCGCTCTTCGCCTTGAGCCCCTGCGTGCTGTCGTCGAAGTGCAACCGGAAGATCGACACCCAGGCGTGCAGGCCGCCGACGGTGGTCAGCTTGCTCTCGATCGAGTCCATCTGGTTGGGCTGCGGGTAGTACGACTTGCGCACGTCGGCGACGATCTGCTGGCCGACGCACTTGAGGTCGAGGATGTTGCCGTCGTTGACGGTGGCCGGCACCGAGCCGGACAGCACCGAGGCGAGGTACTCCCCGCCGCTGTAGCGCTCGGTCACGAACGACTGCCCGGTGACGTAGTGGACCTTCAGCTGGCCGGCGTACCAGTCGTCGTGCCAGTCCTGCCACGGCGCCCCGAACCGCTGGTACGAGATGCCGGCCTTGGTGTCGGTGGTGCGCGGTCCGGGTGGTGGCGGCGGGCCCTCCCGGTAGCCGGGGTTGGCGGTCGCGGTGGGCGGCGGGCAGGCCTGCGCGAGCGGCGGGCCGGTCTGCTTGTCCTTGCCGCCGAACGGCAGCTTGTCGCCGAGGCCGCCACCGCCGAACGAGCCGGTGAGCGCGAGCACCAGCACCACCACCAGGCCGAGGCCGAGCAGCCCGCCGGCGATGCCCAGGAACAGCCCGAGCCGCGGCGGCCGCGGGCCGCCGGTGCCGCCGGGCAGCTCGGTGCCCGGGGCGGCCGGGGCGCCCAGCGCGATCGGTGCCCGGCGGCGCAGCCAGCCGCGGCCGGCGTCCGGCGGCTGCGGCGCGCCGAGGTCGTGCGAGGCGGTGATCAGACCGGTCTCGGCGTCGTGGTGGGCGGGATGGCCGGGCCGGACGATTGGGGTACTGCCGGGCAGCGGCCCGGACCGGCCGGCGCTCGGCGGCACCACGACGACGTGGTCGGACTCGCCCGAGGGGCGGGACCACACGTCGTGTTCCGGGCCGCTTCGCCCGGTGCGCTCCCGATCGCTGTGCTCGGTCATCCCCTGCTCTCTCCGGCGTGATCGGGTGCGTGGTGGGCCCCGGCCTTGCTACCGCAACCGTAGCGGGCGGCGGCGCGGCGTTCGGGACACGCCCCGTACCCCGGCGGATCGTGGCGCTCGGGCCCACTCCGGCGCAACCCGGCGCGTTCAGCAAGGTCCCAGCGTCCGGGCATCGAGCTCGGGGCGAGCGGTCGGCTGGCGGGTGCGCGGGGGTGACCGGGTCAGCGTTCGTCGACGGTGCGGCGGACCTCACCGGCCGGGTGGTGATGGTGGCCGGGTGAGCGCAGCTCGATCACGGTGCTCGTCTCGGGGTGCCGGCGCGAGTTCGACGGGTGCCACGGGGCGAGCGTGATCGCCGCGGCGACGGCCACCCCGGCGGCCGCGATGGCGAAGACGAGGAGCAGTTCGGTACGGCCGGAGGCGCCGGTACCGGCGAGCATGGTGGTGTCCTTCCCCGTGATGGCGATGCGCGCAGCGGGGCGATCGAAGCGGGTCGGCGCCGCGCCGGCGGGTCGAGGCCGGCTTCCGTTGCGTAGGCAGCGTCGCACGGATCCGGCTGCCCGTCAGCCCCTGGTCCCGGCGTTCACGCGGGATCGGTCAAGAATTCGACGGGAACTTCCGGCAAGCTTCCGGTCGGCGCTCGACGCACAGTTTCGATCAGACTACGGTACGGCGTTCGGCTCAGCCGCTGGCCGAGGCGCGGGCCGCGCGATCGGAGCGCACGCACTGCCGGATCGCGGTCACGACCGGCGCGATCTCGGCGCCCAGCGTCTCGATCCGTGCCTTGTTTCGCCGCCGATCCCCCCAGTTGAGTACCGTACCGAGCTCCGCAGCGACGGTGATCGCGGCCGCGGCGGCGTCGGACGGGTCGACCCGGGCGGTCGGCGCCGAGCCGCCGGCCACGGAGCGGATGGTCGCGCCGTACCGCTGGAAGGTCAGGACGTCTCTAACATCGATCCGCTCGACCGGGAAGAGACCAAGGGCCCGATCTTTGGTGACTGTGATGATTCTGGCTGCCTCCAACCGATCCCGCACCTCGGTACGGGCCCGGCGGGCTCGGGCGTGCACCCAGTGCCGCCAGCGGCGCGGGCGGGTGTCGGCGGCGATCTCGTCGCGCAGCACCCCGGCCAGGCCGGTCGCGCCGCCGCCGACCAGCTCGACGCGACCCGAGTCGTCCCGGATCGCGCCCGCCAGCAGCAGCTGGGCCAGCGCGGCGCCGCGCAGCGCGTACCCGATGCGGTCGCGGGCCACGAGCCGGCGCTTGCCGCGGTCGACGGCGAGCAGGTAGATCCGCTCCGGCAGTTCGTCGGGCAACGACATGGTCAGTCCTCCGCCTCGGTGTCGGCTGGTTCGGGTCGTGCCGGTGGGCGGCCGGGCCGGCGCTGCTCGCCGACGTTGCGGGGCAGCCGGCCGGCGTCCGACAGCGCGCGCCGCAGCAGGAACTCGATCTGCGCGTTGGTGCTGCGCAACTCGGCCGCCGCCCACCGGGCGATCGCGTCGTGCACGGCAGGATCGAGCCGCAGCAGCAGCTTCTTGCGCTCGGTCGCCATCCCGACCTCCCCACTATCCACAATGGACCATACGGATCCGTTGTGGCTACTGGTAGAGCGATCCGGTGTTGACGACAGGCTGGGTGCCGCGATCGCCGCACAGCACGACCAGCAGGTTGGAGACCATGGTCGCCTTGCGCTCCTCGTCGAGCTCGACCACGTCGTGCTCGGCCAGCTTCTCCAGCGCCGACTCGACCATGCCCACCGCACCCTCGACGATGCGCTGCCTCGCCGCGACCACCGCACCGGCCTGCTGGCGCTGCAGCATGACCTGAGCGATCTCCGGTGCGTACGACAGGCGGGTGATGCGCGACTCGACCACCCGCACGCCGGCGGCGGAGACCCGCGCGGCGATCTCCTCGGTGAGCTTGCCGGTGATCTCGGTGGCGTTGTCGCGCAACGAGAGCGCGCCGTCGGAGTGCGAGTCGTACGGGTAGCTGCCGGCGATGTGGCGCACCGCGGTCTCGCTCTGGATCGCCACGAACGCGGTGAAGTCGTCGACCTCGAACACCGCCCGGGCGGTGTCGGCCACCTGCCAGACGACCACCGCGGCCATCTCGATCGGGTTGCCGTCGGCGTCGTTGACCTTGGAGGTCTCGGTCTCCAGGTTGCGGATCCGGGTGGACACCTTGTGCCGCTTGGTGAACGGGTTCACCCACCGGAAGCCCTGCTCGCGCACGGTGCCGCGGTAGCTGCCGAGCAGCTGCACCACGCGCGCCTCGCCGGGCGCGACCGCGGTCAGGCCGGGCGCGATCAGCACCCCGACCACCGTGGCGACCACCCCGATCGGCACCAGGGCGATCCGGGCGCCCGAACCGTTGCCTCCGACCGCGATCAGCGCGACGCCGAGCACGATCAGGACGACCACCAGGGCCAGCAGCGGCCAGCCGGACGTGCTGTTCGCGGTGCGCTCGGTCACCTGCGGGCTGGGCATCTGCACGGCGGGCTCGTCGTCGACGCGGGTGCGTGTCGTGGACATCTCGACTCCTCCCGGCCGGCTCTGCAGTTCGATTAGCTCTGCAGTTCGATTGGCTCTGCGTTCCGGCCTGACCCCAGGCTAGCAAACTGATATCACTTTTTGCCAGCCGGCCTCCGCCGCGACCACGGCCGGGGCGGCCAGCCGGTCGCCTCGGTGATCATCGCGCCGGCCAGGTCCGCCGACCGGTCGGCGATCTCGGCCGCCGGTACCGGGCGGTCGTGGTCCAGCCACCACACGATCGACTCGACGAACACCGCGGACAGCACCGAGGGCAGCAGCCCCGGTACCGGCGCGTCCGGCGCGAAGTGCGGCGCGGTCAGCTCCGCCAGCGCCGAGCGCATCCGGGCCGCGAACCAGGCGCTGCCGCGGGCGCCGAGCAGCGCGGCGTAGAGCCGGTGGTACTCGTCCACGTGGTCGAAGAACGCCACCCAGCGGGCCCGCCGCGAGTCGGGGTCACCGTCCGCGACGTGCCCGCGTACCTCGGCCATCGCCTCGTCGAAGATCTGCTCCACCAGCTGGTACTTGTCCCGGTAGTTGCGGTAGAACGCCGCGCGGCTGACCATCGCCCGCTCGGTGATCGCACCGACCGTCACCCGGTCGAAGCCGCGCTCCTCGATCAGCGCGATCAGCGCCTCGCGCAACAGTTTCCGGGTCCGTCGCACCCGCAGATCGCCGGTGGGCTGAGACACTTTCCGCTCCCTGTCTCGACTGGGACGGCGCCGGCGAACCGACGCTTGTCCGCCGCCTCGCACCGAGCAGACACTGGTGCTCGAACGAGACACAGTGTCTCGCAGATCAGCGGTTCCCACCAGCGACCCGGTGGCGGGCCACCCCGAGGAGGACAGCATGTACGCCAGCCGGATCCACCAGTTCGGCCCGCCCGAGGTCCTGCGGTACGAGCAGGTCGACGAGCCGGTGCCGGCCGCCGGCGAGGTGCTCGTCGCGGTCGAGCGCGCCGGCGTCAGCTACGGCGACGTGATCGTGCGGGCGGGCAGCTACCCGGTCGAGCTGCCGTACGTGCCGGGCGTCGAGGTCGGCGGCCGGGTGGTGGCGGTCGGCGACGGCGCGGACCCCGCGCTGGTCGGCCGGCGGGTGGTCGCCTGTACCGCGGGGAACGCCGGCGGCTACGCCGAACTGGCCCGCGCCCGGGCCGCCTACACCTTCCCGGTACCCGACGGGCTCGGGCTCGCGGTCGCGATCGGGGTGTTCCAGGCGGGGGCCGTGGCGCTCGGCCTGCTGACCGCGATGCGGGTACGGCCCGGCGAGACGGTGCTGGTCACCGCGGCCGCCGGGCGCATCGGGCTGCAGCTGGTCCAGCTGGCCCGGGCCGCCGGTGCCACCGTGGTCGCCGCCGCCGGCGGTACCGCGAAGATCGCCGCGGCCCGCGAGGCCGGCGCGGAGCACGCGGTGGACTACACCGGCGACGACTGGCCAGCCCAGGTACGCGCGGCCACCGGTGGCCGTGGCGCCGACGTGGTGCTCGACGCGATCGGCGGAACCCTCGGCGCGCAGGCGATCGACGCCGCCGCCCGGCCCGGCGGCCGGATCGGCATCTACGGCTTCGCCAGCGGTACCTGGACGCCGCTGCCCACCGCGGCGATCGTCCGCGGCGGGCAGTCGGTGTCCGGGCCGCTGAGCCTGGTGTTCGCCAAGTCGGACGCCGAGCAGCGCGCCGACGCCGAGCAGGCGCTGGCCGCCGCCGGGCGCGGCGAGCTCGCGCCGCGGCTGCACGCCGAGTACCCGCTGGCCGACGCCGCGGCCGCGCACGCCGAGCTGGGCGACCGGCGCACCATCGGCGGCATCCAGCTACTGCCCTGACCCGCGCGGCGGCGACGCACCGGTCGGCGACGGGTGCTGGAGCGTACCGGTGGCGAAGTGCGCGGCGGTCTCGTCGTCGGCCGGGTAGTACGACTCGATCGAGACCTCGTCGAGGGTGATGTCCAGCGGTGTGCCGAACGTGGTGATCGTGGAGAACAGCCGCAGTTCCGCCGCGCCGAACCGGAACAGCATCGGGGTCAGCACGTCGGAGGAGATCCGGGCCCCGTCGTCGTCCGGGCCGACCGGCGCCAGGTACCGCTCGTACAGCGCGGCGAGCTCGGGGTCGGGGGCGGCGGCCAGCTGCCGGGAGATGCGGGCCCGCAGCACCGACCGGACGTCGGCCAGGTTGACGATGTTGCCGGCGAACCCGCGCGGGTCCAGCGCCAGCCGGACCATGTTGACCGGCGGCCGCACCAGTTCCGGCGCGACCCCGGTGAGGAAAGCGTCGACGGCGCGGTTGGCCAGCACGATGTTCCACCGCCGGTCGAACACCATCGCCGGGTACGGCTCGTGCGCGTGCAGCACCCGCACGAGCGCACCGTGGGCGGCGGCCAGCGCGTCGCTGTCCAGCGGCCGTTCGGCGTACCGGGGCGCGAAACCGGCGGCGAGCAGCAGCCGGTTGCGCTCCCGCAGCGGTACGTCGAGCTGTTCGGCCAGCCGCAGCACCATCTCGGCGCTCGGCCGGGTCTTGCCGGTCTCGACCAGGCTGACGTGCCGGGCCGACACGTCCGCGGCGAGCGCGAGGTCGAGCTGGCTGCGGTGCCGCCGGTGCCGCCACTGCCGCAGCAGTTCCCCGACCGTGTCCATGGTCGGGGAGCCTACCCAGCCCGGCGGCATGAAATGCCATGTCATCGACAACCGGCGGCGGCGCCGGAACACTTTCCGGTATGACCACCGACAACAAGACGATCGTCACCCAGGCCCTGCAGCAGATGGTCGCCACCGGCGGCACCGACGCGCTGGAACCGTTGCTGCGGGAGGATTTCGTGCACCACAAGCCAGACTCGACCACGTCCACCAAGGAGGAGTGGCTCGCCGACGTGCGGGCGGTGCCGATCGACCGCTTGCGGGTGGAGATCCTGCACCTGCTGGCCGACGGCGACCACGTGGCGCTGTCCACCCGGCGCTGGCTGGACGGCGGCGGTCCGGGGATCGCCGCCGTCGACATCTGGCGGCTGGAGGACGGGCTGATCACCGAGGCGTGGGAGCTGGTGGAGCCGCTCGCCGACGTCGCCGCCAACCTGGCCTGGTGGCGCACCGACGCGGCCGCCTGACCGCACCCGCCCGAGGGGGCCGGCTGGGCCCCCCGGGCCGCTGGCCCGGCCGGGCGGTCAGTGCTTCGACTTGACCGAGCCGCCCTGCTGCCAGGTCGACCACGGCACGTTCCAGTCGCCGTAGCCGTCCCACTCGCGCATCTCGTTGCCGCCGGTGTTCTTGTACGTCACCACGTCACCGACCTGCGCGAACCCGTAGAACCACTTCGCGTCGTCGACGTTGAGGTTGGTGCAGCCGTTGGAGGTGGAGCGGCGGCCGATGTTGCCGCCGTTCCACGACGCGGAGTGCACGTACTCGCCGGAGTTGGTGATGCGCACCGACCACGGCACCATCAGGTTGTACGGGTCGGACGGGTTGTCGGAGACCATGTTGACGGTGCCGTCCGGGCGCATCTTGCCGGTCTTCGGGTCGGTCTCGCCCTTCTGCATGACCACCTTGGTGCCGTAGTACGTCGGGGTCTTCGCCGCGCCGCACGAGGTCGGCAGCGTCCGGACGGTCTTGCCGTCCGAGGTGACCACCATCTTCTCGGCCGAGCAGTCCACAGTGGACACATTCGCCGCGCCGGTGGCCATCGACAGCGTCAGGCTGTCGTCGAACACCAGCCCCGGCCCCGCGGACAGCCCCTTGACCGGCAGCTTCAGCTCGATCTTCGCGTGCCCGGGCCAGTATTTCTCCGGTCGGTAGTGGCCCTCCAGCGCCTGGTCGGAGCGGCCGCTGTGCTGGAAGTACCAGGCGCCGCCGGCCGGCTGCCCGTTCACCGTCACCGTCGCCGCCTTCTCGAACGCGGCGGCGTCGGTGATCGCCTTGTCGAAGTAGACGATGATCGGCATCCCGACGCCGTAGGTGTTGCCGTCGCCCTCCAGCAGCGACACGTGCACCGGCGCACCGGTCGGCTTCGGCGACGGGCTCGGCGAGTGCTTGCCGGCCGGCGCCTTCGACGGGCCGGACGCGTCGTGCCCGCCACCGCCGCCGGAGGAGCAGGCCGACAGCGCGAGGCCGGCCGCGGCCAGCACGCCGACGAGCGCCAGGCGAGAACGCCGGTACCGAGAAAGACTCACGCCGCACCCCACCCGCATCGAGCGTGCCGGGCGGCAGACCCGACGCGCACTCCACAGACATCCGTGGCCCAGACTAGGAGCGGGCCACCACCCCGCGTCCAGTCGACGGCGCGCAATGTGCCGTACTCGACGGCATGTTGTCCGACATACCCGACTCGACCGGCGAGAGCGGCGCGGAAAGTCGTTCGACGGATCCGACGCGCGCTGGCACAGTGCGGCCCATGACCGACTCCGAGCTGCTGACGGCCGCGGACATTCCCCTGATGCAGGAGCTCGCGCAGCGGGTCACCGCGCTGCGGCCGGACCACATCAGCGCCGGCGCCTCGTACGGGGAGCTGGCCTGGGTCTGGGGCAAGGGGTGCGCGGCCCTCGGCGCCACCTGGCGGCGCCGGTTCTGGTACGCCGGGACCGAGCTGGTGGCGTGGGGATGGGCGTTCCTGCCCTGCACGGTGCGGCGCAACGACGGGTCGGTCCGCGAGGTGACCGACACGTCGCTGAGCTACCAGGTGCATCCGGACCGGCTCGAACTCGTCGACGAGATCATCGACTGGTACGAGGAGGTGGCGGCCGGGCTGGACCGCGCGGTGACGCCGACCAACGCCGAGGAGTTCGCGCTGGCCCGCTGGGCGGCGCGCGGCTACCGGCCCGACGACGACGGTGTCACCCTGCTCAACCAGCGCGACCTCGACGACCTCGAGCCGCCGGCGCTGCCGGACGGGTACCGGATCCGTACCGCCGACGAGGTCGGGGCCGAGGCCGCGGTGCGCGCGCACCTGGACGCCTGGACCCCGTCCGGGTACACGGCCCAGAGTTACCGGGACGTGCGCGCCACCGCCGCCTACCGCGGTGACCTGCACCTTGTGGTGGAGGCGCCGGACGGGACGATGGCAGCCTCCACGATCATCTGGTACGACCCGGTGAACCGGAGCATCGAGTTCGAGCCGGTCGGTACGCACCCGAAGTACCGCCGGCTGGGGCTGGCCCGAGCGATGATGCTGACCGGGCTGCAGCGGGCGCGGGCAGCCGGCGCCCGGCACGCGACGGTGGTCTGCGACGGCTCGCCGGACGACCCCGGCCCGCGCCGGCTGTACCAGGACGGCCTCGGCTTCCGCGAGCTCTCCCGGGACGCCCCCATGGTCAGGCCCGCCGGCTGAGCATCCGACCCGGCCGCGCCGTCGCGGTCGCGCTGTCATGGCCGGACTGGTGCGGCCAGACTGATGCGGCCGGACTGGTGCGGCCGGACTGGTGCGGCCGGGCTGTCAGGACAGGCCGGCTGTCAGGACAGGCCGAGCAGGTCCGGGTCGGTGGCGAGCTTGCGCAGGTGGGCCTGCGGGTCGGCGACCAGCCGGCGGGTGTGCAGGTCGAGCAGCCCACCGACCGCGGTGACCTCGGCGGCGGCCGTACCGTCGGCGCGCACCAGGTGCTGCACCAGCCGGAACGTCTTGCGCCCCGGCGTGTACTCGAACGCGCAGCTCACGTCGACCTCGTCGCCGCCGCGCAGCTCCCGCAGGTAACGCACGGTGGTCTCCAGCACCACCGGGCCGGCGCCGGAGGCGATCAGCGCGTCCTGGCCGACGCCGGCCGCGCGCAGCACCTCCCACCGGGCGTGCTCGGCGTACTGCAGGTAGACCGCCTGGTTGAGGTGGCCCTGCGTGTCCAGCTCATAGCCGCGCACGGTGACCCGGACGCGGAACGGTTCGCTTGTCACGACGCCGACATTACTGCTCGGTAACCGGCTCCCCGGCCGCCGGCGGCAACCGAGTGACCAGCGCCGCAAGTTCGTCCGCGTCGAGCAGGTCGGCCGGGCTGTCGGTCACCCCGGTCGCGACGTAGTGGAACGCCGCCCCCACCTCCGCGAGCGGCACGCCGAACAGCTCGGCCGCGGCCAGCCGGTACGCGGCGAGCTGGACCGCCGCCGCGCGCGCCGCATCGCCGGTCGGCTGCCGGCCGGTCTTCCAGTCGACCACCCGCAGCCCGCCGCCCGGCTCGGCGAACACGGCGTCCATCCGGCCGCGCACCACCACCCCGGCCAGTACGGTCACGAACGGCACCTCCACCGCGAGCGGCGTGCGGGCCGCCCACTCGCTGGCCAGGAACCGGCGCTGCAACTGCGCCAGGTCGGCGTCGACGCCGGTGTCCCGGTCGGCGGCGCCGGGCAGCTCGTCCAGGTCCAGCAGCGCCTGACTGCCGAGTCGCTGCTCCAGCCAGCGGTGGAACTCGGTGCCCCGGCTCGCGGCGCGCTCCGGCGGCCGGGGCAGTGGGCGGCGGATCCGGCGGGCCAGCGCGCCCGGGTCGTCGGCGAGACCGACCAGGTCGGTGACGGTCAGCGCGGCCGGCAGCGCCACCTCGCCGACGCCGCGCGCCTCGGTGTCGCGCTCGGCCAGCAACAGGTCCACCTCGTACGCCCAGCGCCGCTCCTCCGCCGTCACCTCGTCCTCGCCGCCGCCCGGCACGGCGCCGCCAACGCTGGTGTTGCCGCCCGGCGCGCCAGTGGTGTCGGCGGCGTCGTTGCCGCCCGGCGCGCCGGTGGTGTCGGCGGCGTCGTTGCCGCCCGGCGCGCCGGTGGTGTCGGCGGCGTCGTTGCCGCCCGGCGCGCCGGTGGTGTCGGCGGCGTCGTTGCCGCCCGGCGCGCCGGTGGTGTCGGCGGCGTCGTTGCCGCCCGGCG
>NZ_BOPO01000063.1 GCF_017312725.1 Actinocatenispora comari
GCTGCGTCGTACGGTCGCCGCGGTGGCCGTTGCCGCGCTCACCGCCGCGTTCGCGGTCGCGGTCGGCGGTGACGCGGTGCGGCCGGCACCGCGGCCCTCGCTCGGCGACGCCGCGACCGCCGACCCATGCGCGCTGCTCGACCCGGCCGGGCTGCGCCGGTACGGCGACGTGGACGTGCAGACCGCCTACGGCAACTTCAACCGGTGCGACGCGATAGTCGACCGTGACCACGGCGCCGACCTCGACGTGCAGGTCGAGTTCGACGTCGGCGCGGTACCCGGGCCGCGCGCCACCGTCGCCGGACTCCCGGTGCACCGGGAGAGGCAGGACGACGGCGCGTGCGCCCGAGAGATCCCGGTACCGGGCGGCTACCGGGTCTGGGTCGTCGCGGTACTCGACGGCGACGGGAGGGCCGACCTGTGCCCGGTCGCCGACACCGCGACGACCGCGGCGGTCGGCGTGCTGCGCCGCGGTACGGTGCCGCGGCGCGCGCCGTTCCCGACCGGCTCGCTCGGCCGGGTCGACGGCTGCACGCTGCTGCGTGGCGTGTCCGGGGTGGCCACCCCGATCGACCGCGGCTTCGCCGGCTGGGACTGCGCCGCGGACGGCGCCAAGCACACCTCGCTGCGCTGGCGTTTCGACCGAAACCAGCCGCTGACCAGCGAGGACGGTCGACCGATCCGGCTTGCCGGCCGGTCCGCGTTCGTCACCGCCGACGGCGACGGCGACGGCACCTGCCTGGTCCAGGTCGTGCAACGCCGGTACGACGACCCGCGGAACGGACCGACCGAGGAACTGCTGTACCTCGTCGTGCAGGGCGACGGCGCCGGCGAGCGGTACTGCCCGCTCGCCGAACGGCTGGCCGGTGCCGCGGCCCACCGCCTGCCGCCACCCTGACGCCCCGACACGCAACGACGACCCCGTGCACAACGACGACCCGACGCGCAACGACCTGGTGCATGACGGCCCGGTGCATGACGGCCCGGTGCATGACGGCCCGTTGCACGACGGCCTGGCGCGCGATGGCCTGATGCGCAAGGACCTCGACGTGACGACGATCCGATGCGTGCCGACAACACGGTGCGGGACGGCGACGTGGTGCGGGGCGGCGACCGAGCCACCGCCGCGCACCGCGTCGTACCCCCGAAGTGCGGCTCGTGCCGGGCACGCGCCGCACTCAGGTTCTAGCCGCCCCCGCCCGGGAGGGGTCCCGGCCGGCGCCGGGGGGCGGACCGGTCGTGCTAGGAATAAACCGGACGAAAGGCGGTGGTCGTGCAGGGCGGGACACGGCGACGAACCGGTGGCGGGCAGCAACTGCCGCCGGGCCACGACAGCCTGGCGTTCGGCGTACCGGAGTCGGTGCCGGGCACGATCTTCGTCCTGGCGGTCCGGGGCGGCATCGAGATGCGGCCCCGGGAGGGACGCACGATCCTCTTCGGGCGCAACCAGGAGGACGTGCACGTCTGCGTCGGCGTGGACGACCGCGGCGTCAGCCGACGGCACGGCGTGCTGCTGCACACCAGCGGCCGCTGGTGGGTGCGCAACACCGGACGGCTGCCGATCCGGCTGCCCGGCTCGCGGCTGCTGTTCCACGGCGAGGAGCCGGTGCCGCTCGCGACCGGCTACTCGCCGCTGTTCGTGCGCGGTTCGGCCGACCGCGACCACCTGCTGGAGGTGTACGTCGCGGCCGACGCCGGCGACCGCCCGGGTGAGCGCCCGCTGGACGAGACCCAGCCGCCCCGGCTGTGGCGCCTCGCCGACGAGGAACGCGCGGTACTGGTCGTGCTCGGCCAGCGTTACCTGCGGCACGACGCGCACCCGCAGCCGCTCGCCTGGCGGCAGGCCGCCGACCAGCTCGCCGAGCTGTACCCGGACGCCGGGTGGACGCCGAAGCGGGTCGAGCATCACGTCGCGGCGGTGCGTACCCGGTTGTCGACCGCCGGGGTCGCCGGCTTGACCCGCGACGAGGTCGGCGAACCGGTCGGCAACACGCTCAACCACAACCTGCTGCGCGAGCTGATGCTGTCCACCACGCTGATCCCGCCGGACCTGGCCCTGCTCGACGCACACCTCGACTGAGCAGCCCGAACGATCCGCCGACGGGACCGGTCCCGTCCCGGCCTGGCTAGCCTGCCGGCGTCGTTGCCGTGGAAGGGGCTGCCGAGATGGACGCGCTCGTAGAGATCCTGATCGTCGTCGGGGTCATGCTGATCTACCTGGTACCGGCGGTGATCACCGGGCTGAAGGGCAAGCAGGGCATGGTGACCGCCGGGGTGTTCCTGCACCCGGTCTGGTGGGTGGGTGCGATCCGGCTGGCCCGCCCCGACTCGTACTGGGCGCGCCGGTTCTACGACGACGCCAAGCGGCGGCGGGCGCTGGAACGCCACGACCGCGGTGCCGGGCCGGCGCCGGACCACCTCGCCGCGCTCACCGGCGACAGCGCCGGCGACGCCTGACCCCACCGACGCCTGGCCACCGGCGGTGCCCAGCACCACCGGCGTCCGGTGTGCTCAGGGCAGCTTCCAGTCGACTGGGCCGGAACCCTGCTGGACCAGCAGGTCGTTGGCCCGGGTGAACGGCTTCGAGCCGAAGAAACCGCGGTCGGCCGACATCGGCGACGGGTGCACGCTCTTGAGCACCGGGGTGTCGCCGAGCAACGGCTGCAGCGACTGCGCGTCGCGCCCCCACAGGATCGCGACCAGCGGGCCGCCGCGTGCCACCAGCGCCCGGATCGCCGCGTCGGTGACCTTCTCCCAGCCCTTGCCGCGGTGCGCGGCCGGCTTGCCCGGCTGCACGGTCAGGCAGCGGTTGAGCAGCAGCACGCCGTGCTCGGTCCACGGGGTCAGATCGCCGGTGGCCGGCTTCGGGTAGCCCAGATCGTCGCAGTACTCCCGGAAGATGTTGCGCAGGCTGGCCGGGATGCGGCGCTCCGGCGCGACCGAGAACGACAGCCCGACCGCGTCGCCCGGGGTGGGGTAGGGGTCCTGCCCGACGATGAGCACCCGCACGTCGGCGAGCGGTTGGGTGAAGGCGCGCAGCACCCGGTCGCCGGCCGGCAGGTAGCCCCGGCCCTCCGCGTTCTCCGCCCGCAGGAAGTCGCCCATCGCACTGATCTGCTCCGCCACCGGCGTCAACGCGTCAGCCCAACTCGCGTCGACGACCTCGGCCAAACCTCGCCCAGTCATGACCGCGGAGCCTACCCACCGGGTACGACACGGGCACACATCGGGTGTCCGCCGGTCACTCCCGCTCCACCGGTTCCTGGAGTTCGGTGACCCAGTCGGACTGGTCCGGCCCCGGGCAGGACAGGTACAGCTCGCGGTATCCGGTGGACCGGTACCCGTGGTCGCCGATCCAGCGCCCGAGCGCCTGGAACGACGGGTCGGACTCGGCCATCGCACCGTGGTGCACCAGCGTCGCCGCGGTCGCCACCGGCGGCAGGTCGACCACCTCGAACGGGTACGCCGGGTCCGGCGCCACCGCCACCGGCACGCCGGCGTGCACCAGCACCCCGCCGCCCGGATCGTCGGTGTACCAGGCGATGTCGGCCGCCGCAGCCCGCACGTGGTGCGCGTCGAGCAGGGTGCGCAGCCGCCCGTACAGCGGGACGATCACCGGCGTGATGTCCGCCGGGTCCCAGCTCGCGGCCACGCCCGTCAGCTGCGCCAGGCGAACCGCGGGGAGGTTCTTGAGCACGATCTCGGCGGTGGGCAGGTGCCCCTCGCGCTCGATCACCGCCAGCCGCGCCTCGACGCCGGCCAGCCGGGCCGTGTCCGCCTCGATCTGCTGCCGCAGCTGGGCGTGCCGCAGCCGCAGCATCCCGCGCAGCTGCTCGGCGGAGAGCTGGTCGTCGAGCACGGCGCGGATCTGGGCGAGGCTGAGCCCGAGCTCCTTCAGCGCCACGATCCGGTTCAGCCGGGCCAGCTGGTCGGCGGTGTAGTACCGGTAGCCGGTGGCGGCGTCGACCCGGGCCGGGGCCAGCAACCCGAGCGCGTCGTAGTGCCGTAGCATCCGTACCGACACCCGGCCGTGCCGGGCGAAGTCCCCGATCGTCAACATGGCGTGTCGTCCTGCCCCCTGCCACCGCCTCGGGTCAAGGATGCGCCCTGCCGCCGGTGACGCCGCGGCGCCCCGCCGGTCGGGTGACCGGCGGGGCGCCGACGGGTGCGGTCAGTAGACGGTGACGCCGTAGGCGCTGGCGGCCTGCGGCAACGGCTGGAAGAACGTGGTACCGCCGGAGGTGCAGTCACCGCTGCCGCCGGAGGTGATGCCGAGGCCCTTGGACCCGTCGTACATCGGGCCGCCGGAGTCGCCCGGCTCGGCGCAGACGGTGGTCTGGATCAGGCCGCGCACCGTACCGCCGCCGCCCGAGTAGTGCACGGTGACGTCCAGCGCGGTGACCGTGCCGCTGTGCGTACCGGACGTCGAGCCGGTGCGCTTGACCGACTCGCCGACGTACGCGTTCGCCGCGGTGAAGCCGCCCGGATGGCTCAGCGAGCTGTTGTCGTACCGGACGAGCGCGTAGTCGTGGCCGGGGAACGTGTAGCCGACCGTCGGCCCGATCAGGGTGCGGTGCCCGGAGTCGGTGTACCAGGTGTCCGCGACCTGGCCGCAGTGCCCGGCGGTGAGGAAGTAGTAGGTGCCGCCCTTGACCACGTTGAACCCGAGCGAGCACCGGTACTGGCCGCCGTAGATGGCGGCGCCGGCCGAAAGCAGCGGACGGAACACGCCCGCGGTGCGGGTGACGTGCACCGCGGCGGTGTCGCCGGCGGCCTTCCGGATCGTGGCGAGCTCGCCGGCCGACACGGTGCTGTCGGCGGTCACCACGACCCGGTGGGCCGCGGTGTCGGTGTACCAGGCGATGCCGCCGATGCCGGTGTTCGCCACGGCGGCGCCCACCCCGGCGAGTCGGCTGGCGCTGGGCGCAGACGGCGCCGCCGTGGCGGCGGCGGGCAGGCTGAGCGCGGACGCCGCGGCGAGGCCGACGGCGGCGGCGAGGGTTCGGATCGTGCGGGCGAGGCGGTGCGGGGCAGGGGAGATCGGCACGGGTTCCTCCTTCACGGTGCCGGGGCGGGGGCTCGCCTCGGCTGGGGATGAGACCGTCGTTGAATCCCGTTTCCTGCCATACGGTACTCGGAAGGAGACATTCGGCAATGGTCAGGCTTTCGGCGGAAAAACCTGTCGTATCGCGTCTCGTCGCGCTCGGTACTCCCGTTCGGCCCGGTGCCGGGCGGGTCGGTCAGGCGCTGGGCAGGTCGCCGGGCGGCGGCACCTCGAAGCCGAGCATCCGGGCGATCGAGCGCAGCGGGATCCACCGCCAGGCCGGCCGGTGCCGCGCCTCGTAGACCACCTCGTACACCGCCTTGTCCAGCTCGTACGCGCGCAGCAGGGTGCGGTGCCGGCCGGGGTCCTGGCCGGCGGCCTCGGTGTACCCGGCCGTGAACGCCGACCGGTTGCGCGCCGCCCACTCCTGCGCCCGGTACTCCAGCTGGTGGTCGGCGCCCTCGCCGACGAGCAGGTGCTCGGCCGCGTAGTCGAACGAGCGGAGCATCCCGGCGACGTCGCGCAGCGGCGAGTCGGACCGGACCCGTTCGGCGAGGGGCTTGACCGGTTCGCCCTCGAAGTCGATCAGCAGCCAGCCGGTCGGGGTACGCAGCGCCTGGCCGAGGTGCAGATCGCCGTGGATGCGCTGGATCGGGTACGGCGCGGTGAGGTCGGCGACGGCGGTGAACTCCGCGCCCAGCCGGGCCGCGTACCGGGCCAGCTCGGGCACGGTACGCACCGCGTCGGCGAGCCGGCCGATCATCGCCGCGGACAGCTCGGCGTGCCCGTCGGCGTCCCGCTGGCCGGAACCCAGCGCGGTGACCAGGTCGGTGTGCACCGCGGCGACCGCCGCACCGAGCCGGTGCGCCTCGGCGGCGAAGTCGCCGCCCACCTCGTCCGCCTTCAGGTCGCCCTCGGCGAACAGGTCGCGCACGCTCGCGGTGGCCATCGCCCAGCCGTCCGCCGAGTTCGCCGCGTAGGCCGACAGCATCCCGTACGACACGGCCGCGCCGGACAGCTCGCCGCCGATCTCGCCGAGCAGCGGCGCCACGTGCGGGCAGCCGACCCGGCGCAGCGCCCGGTTCAGCTCCACGTCCGGGTTGGCGCCGGGGGTGGGGCGGCGGAACAGCTTCAGGATCGACTCCTCGTCGAACACCACCGACGAGTTCGACTGCTCCACCTCGACCACCCGGCTCGGCAGGCCGCGGGTGATGGTCGCGCCAGGCTCCGGCCGGAACACCAGGCCGCCGTGCTGCTCGCCGCCGGCCAACGCGCCCAGCAGCAGGTCGGCCAGCTCGTCGTCCCACAGCCCGGCGAACCCGACGTGGCTGCCGACGGTACCGATCCGGGCGTGCTCCAGCTTCTCCGGCAGCGCGGTGCGCCAGCCGACCAGCAGCTGGTAGCGCTCCGGCTCGCCGGTCGCGTACCGCACCTCGACGACCAGGTGGTCCAGCCGTGGCTGCACGTCGCCCAGCGGTACGGCCGACACCGGGGTCACCGCCTCGATCGAGCGGTGCTTGCCGGCGAACCAGCGCTGCTCGGGCAGCCACCGGGCGAACGCGCCGGCCAGCGCCACCGCCCGGTCGGTGGCAGTGGGGCTCATGACGTGACCTCGTCCCGCGGGCTGATCTGGAACCAGAAGAACCCGTGCCCGGGCAGCGTGAGCAGGTAGGGCAGCTCTCCGATCGGCGGGAACGGCACCAGCCCGGACAGCTCGATCGGTGCCCAGCCCTCCCACTGCCGCAGGTTCAGCTCGATCGGCTGCGGGAAGCGGGACAGGTTGTTGACGCACAGCACCACGTCGTGGATCTCCGGCGAGGACTCGTCGCCCTCCTCGGCGTGCCCGCGGTACTCCCGCAGGTACGACAGGACCGACGGGTTGGAGCCGCCCAGGTCGTGGAAGTCGCCCAGCGCGAACGCCGGGTGCCGCTTGCGGATCTCGATCATCCGCCGGGTCCAGTGCAGCAGCGACGACGACGAGTTGAGCTGCGACTCCACGTTGATCGCCTGGTAGCCGTAGATCGGGTCCATGATCGTCGGCAGGTAGAGCCGGCCCGGGTTGGCCTGGGAGAACCCGGCGTTGCGGTCCGGTGTCCACTGCATCGGGGTACGCACCGCGTCCCGGTCGCCGAGCCAGATGTTGTCACCCATGCCGATCTCGTCGCCGTAGTACAGGATCGGCGAGCCGGGCAGCGACAGCAGCATCGCGGTGAACAGCTCCAGCTGGTCGCGGTCGTTGTCCAGCAGCGGGGCGAGCCGGCGCCGGATGCCGATGTTCGCGCGCATCCGCGGATCCTTGGCGTACTCCCCGTACATGTAGTCGCGTTCCTCGTCGCTGACCATCTCGAGGGTGAGCTCGTCGTGGTTGCGCAGGAAGATGCCCCACTGGCAGCCGGACGGGATCGCCGGCGTCTGCGCCATGATCTCCGAGATCGGGAACCGCGACTCGCGCCGTACCGCCATGAAGATGCGCGGCATCAGCGGGAAGTGGAACGCCATGTGGCACTCGTCGCCGCCGACGTCCGGATCGCCGAAGTACTCCACCACGTCGGTCGGCCACTGGTTCGCCTCGGCCAGCAGCACCCGGCCCGGATACTCGTCCTCGACGACCTTGCGCACGCTGCGCAGGAACGCGTGCGTCTCCGGCAGGTTCTCGCAGTTCGTGTCGTCCCGCTCGAACAGGTACGGCACCGCGTCCAGCCGGAACCCGTCGATGCCGAGGTTCAGCCAGAACCGCAGCACCGAGAGCATCTCCTCCTGCACCCGCGGGTTGTCGTAGTTGAGATCCGGCTGGTGGGAGAAGAACCGGTGCCAGTAGAACTGCCGGCGCACCGGGTCGAACGTCCAGTTCGACTCCTCGGTGTCGACGAAGATGATCCGCGCCTGCGGGTACCGCTCGTCGGCGTCGGACCACACGTAGAAGTCGCCGTAGTCGCCGTCCGGGTTGCGCCGCGACTCCTGGAACCACGGGTGCGCCTCGGAGGTGTGGTTCATGACCAGGTCGGTGATCACCCGGATGCCGCGCTGGTGCGCCTCGTCCAGCAGCAGCACGAAGTCCTCCACCGTGCCGAACTCCGGCAGCACCTGGTAGAAGTCGCTGATGTCGTACCCGCCGTCGCGCAGCGGCGAGGCGTAGAACGGCGGCAGCCACAGGCAGTCGACCCCGAGCCAGGACAGGTAGTCCAGCTTCGCGGTGAGCCCGCGCAGGTCGCCGCAGCCGTCCGCGGACGAGTCGTTGAACGCCCGCACCAGGACCTCGTAGAACACCGCCCGCTTGAACCAGTGCGGATCCGCCGGCAGGCTGCGCGCCGACCGGAAGTCGTCCGGTACCGGATGCGACACCTGCCCGTCGGCGGTGACGTAACTGCCGTCGTCGATGTCCGGCCGTCCGTCGTCGGGGCCCGTCCTGCCCGCCTCCGGGGGTCGCCGGAGGGTCGTCTCACTCACCGCGCACCTCGCGCTTCGCCGTTGTCTCTGTTGTCGTGTGGGTGGGGGGTGGGTGTGGCTCGGGGTGGGTCAGCCGTGCGGGTGCACGGTCAGCAGGTGCGCCGGCTGTTCGTACGGGTCGAGCCGGACCGCGTTGAACTGGCCCCAGTCGTACTCGGCGCCGGTCAGCTCGTCCCGCACGGCGAACCGGTCCGACCAGCCGACACCGAGTGCCGGCAGGTCGAGCGCGGTGTTCCCCCACTGCACGCTGTGTGGGTCCAACGAGCAGACCACCAGGACGGTGTTGCCGCTCGCCGCATCCCGCTTGGAGAAACACAACACCGCGTCGTTGTCCACGTGGTGGAACGTCAGGTCACGCAGCTGCTGCAGCGCCGGGTTGGCCCGCCGGACCGCGTTGAGCCGGGTGATCAGCGGCGCCAGGGTGTGCCCGGACGCCGCCGCGGCGGCCCAGTCGCGCGGCCGCAGCTGGTACTTCTCCGAGTCCAGGTACTCCTCGCTGCCGGGGGCCCGGGCGACGTGCTCGAACAGCTCGAAGCCGGAGTACACACCCCAGGACGGCGACAGGGTCGCGGCCAGCACCGCCCGGATGGTGAACATCGGCGGGCCGCCCTGCTGCAGGCTCGCGTGCAGGATGTCCGGCGTGTTCGGCCACAGGTTCGGCCGCATGAAGTCGGCGCTGGCGACCAGGTCGGCACCGAACTCGGTCAGCTCCGCCTTGCTGGTGCGCCAGGTGAAGTAGGTGTACGACTGGGTGAAGCCGGCCTTCGCCAGACCCTTCATCATCGCCGGCCGGGTGAACGCCTCGGCCAGGAACAGCACGTCCGGGTGGTCGGCGTGCACCTGCTCGATCAGCCACTGCCAGAAGTTGACCGGTTTGGTGTGCGGGTTGTCCACCCGGAACACCTTCACCCCGTGGTCGATCCAGTGCGTCACCACCCGCAGGATCTCCGCCCGCAGCCCCTTCGGGTCCCGGTCGAAGTTGAGCGGGTAGATGTCCTGGTACTTCTTCGGCGGGTTCTCCGCGTAGGCGATCGAGCCGTCCGCCCGCTGGGTGAACCACTCGGGATGCTCGCGCACCCACGGATGGTCCGGCGCGCACTGCAACGCCAGGTCGAGCGCCACCTCCATGCCCAGCTCGCGGGTACGGGCGACGAACGCGTCGAAGTCGTCCAGGCTGCCCAGCTGCGGGTGCACCGCGTCGTGGCCGCCGTCGGCCGAACCGATCGCCCACGGCACGCCCGGGTCGTCCGGCCCGGCGACCAGCGCGTTGTTGGCGCCCTTGCGGTTGACCAGCCCGATCGGGTGGATCGGCGGCAGGTAGACGATGTCGAAGCCCATGTCGGCGATCGCCGGCAGCCGCTCCGCCGCCGTCTTGAAGCTGCCGTGTTCCGGGGTCCCCTCCACCGCGGCGTGGCCGGACTCCGAGCGCGGGAAGAACTCGTACCAGGAGCCGAACGCCGCCCGCGGCCGATCCACCCAGATCGCCTGGCTGGACGAGCGGGACACCAGGTCACGCACCGGGTAGCACCACAGCAGCCGCTCCAGCGTCAGCGCCGGGGCGACCCGGTGGGCCAGGTCGGCGGAGCTGTCGCGCAGTGCCAGCACCGCCTCGGTGACCCGCGGCCGGTCCTGCTTGGGCACCAGCCGGATGGCGCGCACCAGCACCTCGGCGCCGTCGGCGAGATCGTTCGCCAGATCTTCGGCGCCCTGCCCGGCGTCGAGCTTCGCGACCACCGCGTGCCGCCAGGTCCGGTACGGGTCGCTCCAGGCCTCGATGCAGTAGCTCCACCGGCCCATCAGGTCCGGCCGGATCGGCGCCGCCCACCGGTCGGTACCGGACTCCACCTCGGTCATCCGGGTGAAGGGCTGCTTGAGCCCGGCCGGGCTGCGCCAGACCACGGCGCAGCCGAGGGCGTCGTGGCCCTCCCGGTACACGGTCGCCGAGACCGTGACCCACTCGCCGACGACGGCCTTGGCCGGCGCCCGGCCACAGTCCACGACGGGGGAAACGGCTTCGATCGGGATTCGTCCGGTCATCGGTGTCCACGGTATCCACCGACATGCCGTCGCGCACTACGCCGCGCTCATCCGTCCTCGCGATGTGTCGTCGCGTTGCCGTCACGGACGGCCGGCGGTCACCGGTCGGTGGTCGGGTCCGGCGAGGCGGCGGAGCCGGTCAGCTGGCGGCGATCTTCACGATGGCGATGATCACCGCGATGATCGCGGCCACCACGGCGACGCCGATCCGGATCGCGAGCCGGATCGCGAGCGTCCTGCCCACGCCGGCGGCGACCTCCCCGAACCCGCTCGAGCGCGGCTGCCCCAGCTGCATCGGCCGGTACGGGTCGTACCCGGGCGGGCCGTACTGCGGTGCCCCCTGCGCCGGGTACTGCCCGTTCGGCGCCGGCGCACCGCCGCCCTGGTACGGCGCCGACTGGTACGGGCCACCCTGGCCCGGCGCGCCCTGGCCCGGCGCGCTCGGGTACGGCGCCGACTGGTACGGGCCGCCCTGCGCCGGCGCCCCCGGGTACGGCGCCGACGGGTACGGCGGGGACTGCGGCGGCATCGCCGGAGCGGGCGCCGGCTGGTACGGCGGGACACCGGGCGCGCCGCTCGTCGGTGGGCCCGGCACCGGTGGGTTCGACATCGGTGGCGCTGGCATCGGCTGACCGTACGGCGGCGGGTACTGCGGGCCGCCGGTCGGCGGGTAGGACATGACGTCTCCACGGACGGGCTTCGCGCTGGCCGTGCCACGCTACCGCGCCCGCCGCCGGCCGGCGCGCGCCCGTCAGCCGGCGAGCAGCGCCTCGGCGGCCGCCCGGGCGTTCGCCGGGCCGGCGCCGAAGGTGGCGAGGTAGCCCACCGCGCGCGGCGGCCGCCACGCCGGCCAGCCCATCTCCACCAGCACCACCTGCGGGTAGGCGGCGGTGATCTGCTCGATCACCTCGCGGATCCGGGCGTGCCGGTGGGTGTCCCGGCTGACCAGGATCAGCGGCCCGCCGGCGGCCCGGCGGGCCAGCGCGTCCACGTCGATCGGCTCGTCCGACAGCGGCCGCAGCCGGACCAGGTCGGCCGGCGCGTCGGCCGCCTCCAGGTAGGGCAGCAGCCCCCAGGGCACCTCGCCGACCGCGATCGTGGGTGGCGCGTCCAGCTCGACGATCAGCGGCCGCGGCGAGCGGGGGAGCGCGCCGTACACGCGCAGCGCGCGGCGGGCGGCGGCGAGCCCGATCTCGTCCGGTACCGGCGCCGGAACGCCGCCGGTGGCCCGGTCGGCCCGGGTGGCGGCGGCCAGGACGGCGGAGCGGCGGGCGGCGTCGGCGAGCCGCTCGGCGGACAGCCGACCGTCGTGCACGGCGGCGACGATCTCCGCCACCGTCGCCTCGACCAGCTCCTCGGTGATCCGCGAGCCGAGGCAGAGCAGGTCGGCGCCGGCGGCGAGCGACCGGACCGCGGCGGGGCCCATGCCGGCATCGCCGGCGGCGCCGCCCATCTCCAGCGCGTCGGTGATGATCGCGCCGCCGAAGCCGAGCTCGCCGCGCAGCAGGTCGCCCAGCGCGGCCCGGCTGAAGGTGGCCGGCAGGTCACCGGTGAGCGCCGGTACCCGCAGGTGCGCGGTCATGATCGCCGGCGCACCGGCGCCGATGGCGGCGGCGAACGGCGGCAGGTCGCGCTGGCGCAGCACCGACAGGGGCGCGTCCACCACCGGTACCGCCTCGTGCGAGTCGACCCGGGTCGCGCCGTGCCCGGGGAAGTGCTTGGCGCAGGCGGCCACGCCGGCGTCACCGAGACCGCGGACCGCGGCGACGGTGTGCGCGGCGACCCGGGCCGGGTCGGTGCCGAACGAGCGGGTACCGATGACCGGGTTGTCCGGCGCGGAGTTGACGTCGACGGTGGGGGCCAGGTCGAGCGTGATGCCCAGCGCGGCCAGCTCGCCGCCGAGCGCCGCGTACACCTGGCGAGTCAGGTTCTCGTCGTCGACCGCGCCCAGCGCCGCGTTGCCGGGGTAGCGCGACCCGGAGGTGTAGCCGAGCCGGGTGACGTCGCCGCCCTCCTCGTCGAGCGCCACGATCAGCTCCGGCCGGTCCGAACGCAACGTCGAGATCAGCCCGGTGATCTGGGGTTCGTCCACGATGTTGTGGCCGAACAGGACCACCCCGCCGAGCCCCTCGTCGCCGAGCCGGCGCACCCAGTCGGGTGCGGTCGCGTCCGGGAACGCGGCGAGCAGGGTGCGCAGCGCCTGGCCGCGTAACGACGGATCGGTCATCGGTTGGGTGCCCTTCCCTTGCCCACTGCGCTGCGCGGAACCACTGCTTCCCGGACCCACCGCCGTCATCCCTTGACCGCACCGGCGGTGAGGCCGCTCGCGACGTGCCGCTGGATGATGGCGAAGAAGACGACCACGGGCAGCGCCATCATGGTCGCGCCCGCCATCAGCGCCCCGTAGTCGACACCGTGCGCGGAGACGAACGACACCAGCCACACCGGCAGCGTCTCCTTCTGCTGGTCGGAGAGCAGCACGTACGCCATGATGTACTCGTTCCAGGACTGGATCAGGGCATAGATCGACGTCGCCACCAGGCCGGGGAACACCAGCGGCAGCACGATCCGGAAGAACGCCTGCAGCCGGGTGCAGCCGTCCACCATCGCCGCCTCCTCCAGCTCCGCCGGCACGCCGGCGACGAAGCCGCGCAGCGTCCAGATGCTGAACGGCAGGACGAACGCGAGGTAGGTCAGGACCACCCCGGACAGCTTGTTGACCTGGTCGATCGAGTTGAGCATCAGGTAGAGCGGGATGATCAGCGCGGACATCGGCACCATCTGCACGACCAGGATGGCGAAGATGAACGCGCGCCGCCCGTACCAGCGGAACCGGGCGATGGCGACGGCCGCGAGCAGCGCCAGCACCAACGCGATGATCATCGTACTGAACGCGATGATCACGCTGTTGCCCAGCGCGTCACCGAAGTGCGGCGCGTGGATCGCCCGGGAGAAGTTGGACAGGGTGGGGTGCAGCGTGGCGAAGTGCGGCGTGTAGGTCATCAGCTCGTCGCCCGGTTTGAAGGCGGTGAGCACCATCCAGTAGACCGGGAAGATCATCAGGACCGAGACGACCACGCCGACGACGTTCGCGGCGATCCGGCCCCCGCCGGGGCGCGGCCGGCGGGGCGGCGTGCTGGTGTGACTCGTCATCAGTCGATCTCTCCTTGACGCAGGCTCTGCCGGATGTAGAACACCGTGAAGACCAGCAGCAGCACCACGGTGACCACCGCGATCGCGGCGCCCAGGCTGTACTCGTTCACGCCGAAGGCGCGCACGAACGAGTAGACCCCGAGGATCTGGTACTGCGGTTCCGGCCGGCCGCCGCGCGCCACCCAGACCTGGTTGAACACCTGGAAGTCCCAGATCACCGACAGCACCGTGACGATCGTGTAGATCGGCCGCAGGATCGGGTAGGTGACCCGGAAGAAGATCTGCCGGCCGTTCGCACCGTCGACCCGGGCCGCCTCCTCCAACTCCTTCGGTACCTGGGAGATGCCGGCATAGAGGGTGATCGCGACGAACGGGATCGCGCCCCAGACCACGATCATGGTGATCACGCCGAACCCGGAGATCGTGTTCGCGTACCAGTCGTGCCCGTTCATGTCGACCCCGGGCAGCCGCCCGACCAGCCAGTTCACCACCCCGAACTCGTAGTCGAACAGCCAGTTGAACACCAGCGTCGACACCACCTGGGGCATCGCCCACACGCAGATGAGTACGACGGTGAGCAGCAGCCGGCACCACCGGGACGCCGCCCGCATCACCAGCGCGAGCACGGTGGCGAGGACCAGCGTCAGCGCCACGTTCGCGGCGGTGAACGCCACGGTGCGCAGCACGACGAGGAAGAACTCGGGGTCGGAGAGGATCTTCGCGTAGTTGCCGAGGCCGATGAACGGTGCCGGCAGCCCGCTGAACAGCTCCCGCTGGGTCAGGTCCTGCACTGACAGCAGCGCGAGCTTGACCAGTGGGTAGCCCTGGACGCCGGCCAGCACGACCACGGTCGGCAGGATCAGCAGGTAACCGATCGTCTTGGGGGCGAGACGGCGCCGGCGGCGTGGCGCTGGCCCCGGCGGCGCCGCACCGGCGGCCTGGGCCGGGGCCTGGGTGGAGGCGGACATGCTGCTCCCTGCGGTGAGTGTGGTGCGCCGGACCGGCCCTGCGGTGGGCGTGTCGCGCGGGGCCGGATCCGGGCCGGCTCGGCGGGTCGGGCCGGCCCGACGCGGGAGGTTCGTCGGGCCGACCCGACCGTGGGGGTGGATGCCGGGCCGACCCGATCGAGGGGGTCTGGTCGGCCGAGCCGACCCGGCGGGTCAGGGACGGTCAGGAACCGTTGAGGGCCTGCTCGACCTGCTGGTTCATCTCCTTGCAGGCGTCCGCGACGCTCTTCTTGCCGGTCGCGATGGCGGACAGCCCGTTCTGCAGGATCGAGCTCTTCTCGACCTTCGGCCAGCCGGTCGAGATCGGCACCATCCAGCTGTCGGTGGCCGACGAGGCCGCCGCGGACAGCGCCGGGTCGGACTTCGCCTGCTCCAGCAGCGTGGTCGTGTTCGGCACGTTGCCGGCCTTCATCAGCAGCTTCTCGTTGGACTGCGAGGTCATCGCCGCGGTCCAGGCCGCCGCCCAGTCCGGGTGCTGGCTCTTGGCCGTGATGGCGAGGTCCGAGCCGCCGGCGAACGACTGCATGGCCTCCTTGCCGGAGCCGCTGGGCATCGCGAAGCTGCCGATGGAGTCCTTCAGCTTCGGGTTGCCGCCGTTGCCGTCGGCGTAGACGCTGCCGCCCTCCCAGCCCAGGCCGTACATCATCGCGACGTGGCCCTGCGCCATCACCGTGTACTGCTGGGGATTGGCCTCGTCGCTGGTCTTGCTGGCCTTGGACAGCTGGTCGGACAGCGCCTTCCACTGGGTGAGGCCCTTGATCGCGGCCGGCGAGTCGAGGCCGCCGACCCACTTGTCACCCTTCTTGGTGGCGATGGTGCCGCCGGCGTCCCGCACGAACGACATCGCCGAGTACCAGAACTTGCCCGGCATGTAGAAGGCGGAGAACTTCGGGTCGGAGCCGTACTTCTTGTTCAGCTTGCCGCCGTCGGTCATCAGCTCGGCGAGGGTCTTCGGCGGGGTGCTGATCCCGGCCTTGGCGAACATGTCCTTGCGGTAGAACACGATCCGGCTGCCCGAGTAGTAGGGCACGCAGTAGACCTTGCCCTCGTACGTGCAGGACGCGGCGAGGCCGGAGTTCCAGTTGGCCGAGTCGGCGAACAGGTTCTTCGAGTCGGTCAGGTCCCGGAACGCGCCGTTGGCCAGGTACGAGGTGGTCTCGGTGTCGCCCATCTCGACCACGTCCGGCACGTGCTTGCCGGTCAGGGCCGCGTCCAACTTGGTCAGGTGGTCGTTCCAGGCCTGGTAGCTGACCTTGACCTTGACCTTCGGGAACTTCTTGTGGAACGAGGTGGTGGCGGCCTTGACCGCGTTCGGCCAGCTGGACTGCGCGTCGACCTGCAGCCAGACGGTGAGCGTGCCGGTCGCGTTCTTGTCGCCCTTGGTGTCGATCTTGCCGGTGCTGCCGGCGGCCCCACTGCCGTTGCCGCACGCTGCGGCTCCCAACAGGACCGCGGCCAGTCCGGCGGCGGCCATCAGCCGATGTTTCACGCATCCTCCCTGGATGTGGTGCGCTCAGGCGATCACCGCCGGCGCTCTAAGCTGGCGGTTGTCCCCGTGGGAATCTAATAGGAAAGTTTCCTAAAGACTAGAGGACGAATGGTGATGAGTCGACGCCGTCAGCCCGGCACGCCGCGGTTGTTACGAGCTCTTAATGACCGCGCTGCCCTCGAACTGCTGCTCGCGCACGGCCCGCTGACCCGGGCCAAGCTCGGCGAGCTGACCGGGCTGTCGAAGGTCACCGCGTCCCAGCTGGTCGAACGGCTGGAGCAGCGAGGCCTGGTCGAGCGGGTCGGGGTGTCCGCCGGCGGCCGCGGACCCAACGCCCAGCTCTACGCGGTCGTGGCCTCCGCCGCGTACGTGGTGGGGATGGCCATCGGCCCGCACGGCGTCACCGCCCAGGCCGCCGACCTCACCGGCGCCGAACACGGCCGGGTCGAGGTCGCCGCCGACATCTCCGACGACCCGGTCGGGCTGGTGCACGAGGTGCTCGCGCAGGCGGCGAAGGCCGCCGAGGTACCGGCCGGCAAGATCCGGCACGTGGTGCTCGGCTCGCCCGGCGTGATCGACCCCCGCTCCGGCGAGGTGTCGTTCTCCTGGGAGCTGCCGCGCTGGCACCGCGGCCTGCTCGCCGCCCTGACCGCCGACCTGAACCGGCCGGTCCGGATCGTCAACGACGTCAACCTGGCCGCCGTCGCCGAACACCGGCTCGGCGCCGGCGCCGGCGTGGACGACTTCGTCCTGCTGTGGTGCGACCGCGGCATGGGCGTCGGCGTGATGCTCGACGGCCGGCTCTACCAGGGCGTACTCGGTGCCGCCGGTGAGGTCGGCTACCTGCCGGTGCCCGGCGTCGAGCTGGTGCACGGGGTCACCCGCGCGCACAAGGCGCCGTACAGCGCGCTCGCCGGCGCCGAGCCCATCCGGGCGCTCGCCCGCGAGCACGGCTTCCGGCAGCGCACCGCCGCCGCGGCGGTGGCCGCCGCCGTCGCCGACCCGGAGCGGGGCGGCCCGCTGCTGGACGAGATCGCCCGGCGCATCGCGCTCGGCGCCGCCGCCGTGTCCGTCGTGCTCGACCCCGGCCTGGTGGTGCTCGCCGGCGAGGTCGGCTCGGCCGGCGGCGACGAGCTCGCCACCCGGGTCGAGCGCGAGGTGCGCGAGCTGGCGCCGGTCGCCCCGAAGGTCGTCGGTACCATCATCGACGCCGACCCGGTGCTGCACGGCGCGGTGCTGACCGCGCTGGCCTCCGCCCGGGAGGAGATCTTCGAGGGCACCGATCTCGACGGCGCGGATCTCGACGGTACCGACGCGGACGACGCCGAGCCGGAGCCCGCACCGTGACGCCACGACGTACTTTCCGGTCCGTCGTCGTGACCCAATCCGAGCTGCCTCGGGCGTTTCGGCCCGGCCCGGGGCGCGCAGCCGGTACTGTCCAGAACCCGTGAGAGCGCTCCGAAGGTTCACGGTCCGGGCCACCCTGCCCGAGCCGCTGGCCGCCCTCGACGACATTGCCGGCAACCTGCGCTGGGCCTGGCATCCACCCACCCGCGACCTGTTCGCGGCGATCGATCCGGCCGGCTGGCAGGCGGTCGGACAGGACCCGGTGCGGCTGCTGGCACGCCTGTCCGCGCCGCGGCTGGCCGAGCTCGCCGCCGACCCGGAGTTCCGGCTGCGGCTCGACGCGGTGCACGCCGACCTGCGCCGCTACCTGACCGAGCCCCGCTGGTACCAGACGCTGCCGGCCGAGGTGCCGGCCTCGATCGCGTACTTCTCGCCGGAGTTCGGGATCACCGAGACGCAGCCGCAGTACTCCGGTGGGCTCGGCATCCTCGCCGGCGACCACCTGAAGACGGCGAGCGACCTGGGCGTACCGATCGTGGGGGTCGGCCTGCTCTACCGTGCCGGGTACTTCACCCAGGGGCTGACCGCGGACGGCTGGCAGACCGAGCAGTACCCGACGGTGGACCCCGGCCAGCTGCCGCTGCGGCTGCTGCGCGAGGCGTCCGGTGCGCCGGTGGTGATCGGCGTCGGGCTGCCCGAGGGGCGCACCCTGCGGGCCCAGGTCTGGCAGGCGTACGTCGGCCGGGTCACGCTGCTGCTGCTCGACAGCGACGTGCCGGACAACGGGCCGGCCGAGCGGGCCGTCACCGACCGGCTCTACGGCGGCGGTGTCGACCACCGGCTGGTCCAGGAGGCGCTGCTGGGCATCGGCGGTGTCCGGGCGGTACGCGCCTGGTGCCGGGTCACCGGTGCCCCCGCGCCGGAGGTGTACCACACCAACGAGGGGCACGCCGGATTCCTCGGCCTGGAACGGATCCGGGAGCTGGTCGAGCCGGGCGAGCTGGACTTCGACGCGGCGCTGCGGATCGTGCGGGCCGGCACCGTGTTCACCACCCACACCCCGGTACCGGCCGGCATCGACCGGTTCCCGCGCGAGACGATCGAGCGGTTCTTCGGCGGCGACAACGCGAGCCCGGGGATGCCGGCGGACCGGATCCTCGCGCTCGGCGCGGAGACCGACCCGGCGGTGTTCAACATGGCGCACATGGGGCTGCGGCTGGCCCAGCACGCCAACGGCGTGTCCGCGCTGCACGGCCAGGTCAGCCGGGAGATGTTCGCGTCGCTGTGGCCCGGCTTCGACGTCGCCGAGGTGCCGATCACCTCGGTCACCAACGGCGTGCACGGCGGTACCTGGGTGTCCAGGCCGGGGCTGGAGCTGGCGCAGCGGGCCGGCGTCGACACCTCGGAGTCGCCGGCGGCCGAGGCGCCGTACGAGACGGACGCGTTCGCGAAGGTGGCCGCGATGCCGGCCGGTGACCTGTGGGCGGTGCGCCGCGAGCTGCGCGCCAACCTGGTCGCCGAGGTACGCCGCCGGCTGCGCGCCTCGGCGCTGCGGCGCGGCGCCACCGAGGCCGAGCTCGGCTGGGTGGCCGACGCGCTCGACACCGACGTGCTGACGATCGGTTTCGCCCGGCGGGTGCCCAGCTACAAGCGGCTGACCCTGATGCTCGCCGACCGGGCCCGGCTGCAGCGGCTGCTCACCGACACCGACCGACCGGTACAGGTGGTGGTGGCGGGCAAGGCGCACCCGGCCGACGACGGCGGCAAGCGGCTGATCCAGGAGATGGTCACCTTCGCCGACGATCCGGGGCTGCGGCAGCGGATCGTGTTCCTGCCCGACTACGACATGCGGCTGGCCCGGCACCTGGTCGCCGGCTGCGACGTGTGGCTCAACAACCCGCAGCGGCCGCTGGAGGCGTGCGGCACGTCCGGGATGAAGTCGGCGCTCAACGGCGGCCTCAACCTGTCCATCCGGGACGGCTGGTGGGACGAGCTGTACGACGGTCGCAACGGGTGGGCGATCCCCACCGCGGCGGGCGTCGGCGACCCGGGCCGGCGCGACGCGCTGGAGGCCGGCGCGCTCTACGAGCTGCTCGAACAGCAGGTGGTACCGCTGTTCTACGCGCGCGACGACGACGGGGTGCCGGCCGGCTGGGTCGAGGCGGTCCGGCACACGCTGACCACGCTCGGCCCGCGGGTGCTCGCCGACCGGATGCTCACCGAGTACGTCGACCGGCTGTACCGGCCGGCGGCGCTGGCGTCGCGGCGGATGGCGGCCGACGGCGGCACCCCGGGCCGCGAGCTCGCCGAGTTCGCCGGCCGGGCGGCCGCGGCGTGGTCGGCGGTCGCCGTCGAGCAGGTGGAGCTCGACGACCACGCCGCCCCGGCACTCGGCGCGGCGCTGCGGGTCCGGGCCCGGGTACGGCTCGGCCGGTTGGCGCCGACCGAGGTGCGGGTGCAGGCGTGCACCGGTGCGCTCGGCGAGGACGGCTCGGACGAGCTGACCGCGGTGGTCACCGAGCCGATGCGGCTGGTCGACGGCGACCCCGAGGCGGGCTACACGTACGCCGCGGACGTCCCGCTCACCCGCGCCGGCGTGGCCGGCTGCACCGTGCGCATCCTGCCCGCGCACCCCCTGCTCACCGCCCCCACCGACCTTCCGCTGGTCCGCTACCCGGCCTGACCGGGGTACGGCGGTCAGCGCAGGGTGGTGGAGGCGCGGACGACGAGGGTGGGTGCGAGGGCGATGCGGCGGGTGGGGCCGCCGCGCGGGCGGTCCAGCAGGCGCAGGCACTCGGCGGCGATCTGCTGGTGCGGTTGCCGCACGGTGGTCAGCGGCGGGTCGGCGAGCGCGGCGAAGCCGTTGTCGTCGAACCCGGTGACCACCACCTCGCCGGGCACCGAGATGCCGGCCGCGCGCAGCCCCTGCAGTACGCCGAGGGCGATCTCGTCGTTGACGCACACCACGGCGTCCGGCAGCGGGCCCCGTTCGCGCAGCTCGTCGACGGCGCGCACACCCCACTCGACGCCGTACGCGCCGAGCAGCGGTTCGGCGGTCGACAGGCCGTGCCGGGCGGCGGCCGGGCCGAACTCGGCGAGCCGGGTGCGGCCGGCGGACGACTCGGAGACGGTGCCGACCAGCACCGCGGTGCGGGCGCCGACCTGCGCGAGGTGCTCGGTGAGCAGCCGCAGGCCGGCGACGTCGTCGACGCCGACCCAGTCCAGCGCGGTGTCCGCGACCGACCGGTCGACCTGGACCACCGGCACCTCGCCGGCGATCGAGGTCAGCGCGGCGGCGCTGGCGACCGTACTGACCGGGGCGACGATCAGGCCGTCGACCTGCCGGTCGGCGAGGGCGTGGATGCGCGACGACTCGACGGTGGCGTCGCGCTGCGCGTCGCACAGCAGCAGTTGCCGGTTGTCGTCGCCGAGGCAGCGTTCGATCGCCTCGACCAGGACCGGATAGAACGGGTTGGAGATCTGCGGGACGACCATGCCGATGGTGTCGGTGCGCTGGGTGCGCAGCGCGCTCGCGACCCGGTTCTGCCGGTAGCCGAGTGCGGTGGCGGCGTCCCGGACCCGGACCGCGATCTGCTCGCCGACCGGGCGGGCGCCGGTAAGCGCGCGCGAGGCGGTCGACACCGACACGCCGGCCGCACGGGCCACGTCGCGGATGGTGACGCGCACGGCTACCGGCTCGCCGGGGTACGGGGACCGCGCGGTCGCCGGTGGCCCAGGTCCTGCTGGGGGCTGCCCGGTGCGTCCGGCCCCCGTCGTGTCGGCCCCATGCCACCTCCCGTTCGCGCGGCGGTCACGCCGCGTCCTTCCGTACCGGGACTGTATCGGCCGGCGGGGCCGGCGGGGTCGCCGGCGGCGGGCACTGCGGTACGGCACACGCCACCGGCCCGGGGTGGTACGCCCCGGCTGTGTAGGAAAGAATCGCGGTGTCTCTTTCGGTTGGAAACTATTGACACGCGGATTCTCGTGTATTAAGCCTGTCTGATCGGATTATCCGGTTATCGCCCGGTAGCCGTCCGGCGCCGGGCCCAGGTTCTGGGGAGTGCCCATGACTTCGGTCCACAGAGGACTGTCTCGCCGCGCGCTGTTCACCGCCGCGGCCGGGGCCGCCGGCGCCGGCGTGCTCGGTGCCGGCCTGGCCGGCGCCGCATCCGCCGCACCGAGCGGGGCTGGCGCGCCCGCGGCCGGCGCGGCGGCGGGCCGCAAGGCCAGCGGTGTCGACTACCCGGCCGCGCACTGGGTGCCGGCCAGCACCAGCAACTACACCAAGTCGAACCGGCCCAGCACGTACCCGATCGAGCTGGTGGTCATCCACGTCACCCAGGAGACGTTCGCCGACACCATCACGCTGTTCCAGGACCCGAGCCACGCCGCCTGCGCGCACTACGTGACGCGCTCCGCCGACGGGTACATCGACCAGATGGTGCGGGAGAAGGACATCGCCTGGCACGCCGGCAACTGGGACTACAACACCCGCAGCATCGGCATCGAGCACGAGGGCTGGGTCGACGACCCGAGCTGGTTCACCGACGCGATGTACTCCGCGTCGGCGAAGCTGACCCGCAGCATCTGCGATCGGTACGGCATCGCGATGGACCGGGACCACATCATCGGGCACGTGGAGGTGCCCGGCACCGACCACACCGACCCCGGCCCGTACTGGGACTGGGACAAGTACATGGCCCTCGTCCGGGCCTGACCGGCCACCGCCCCGACCGGCCACCGCCGCGACCGGTCGGCGCTCAGCCGGTCGCGGCGACGTCGACGGCGCGCAGCACGAGCAGGCTGCGCGCCGTCATCGTGATCCGCTCGCCCGCCGCGTACTCGCCGGCCGACCCCTCCGCGGTGTCGAGCACGACCTGCCACCGCGCCGCCGCCCGCGGCAGCCGTACCGACGCGTCGACCTCGGCGCCGTGCAGGTACAGCAGGTAGGAGCCGCCGGCCCCGGCCGACGCAGGTCCCGCCGTGGAGGCTGCCGGGTCGCCGGTGTCGGCGCGGGCGCCGTCGAGGAAGGCGCCGAGGGTGCCGGCGCCGCCGGCGTGCCAGTCCGCGGCGGTCACCTCGGCGCCGTCGGCGCGGTACCAGACCAGGTCACGCCGGCCGTCGACGGCGGCACCGGTGAAGAAGTGCCGGCGCCGGAACACCGGCTCGGTGGCGCGCAGTTCCAGCAGCCGGGTGGTGAACGCGAGCAGTTCGGGGTCCGCGCCGGCCCAGTCGACGTGCGACACCTCGTTGTCCTGGCAGTACGCGTTGTTGTTGCCGCGCTGGGTGCGACCCAGCTCGTCGCCGGCCAGCAGCATCGGCACCCCGGCCGACAGCAGCAGCGTGCCGAGCAGGTTGCGCACCTGCCGGCGCCGCCGGGCCAGCACCGCCGGGTCGTCGGTGTCGCCCTCGACGCCGTTGTTCTCCGACCGGTTGTCGTCGGTACCGTCGGCGCCGCCCTCGCCGTTCGCCTCGTTGTGCTTGTGGGCGTAGCTGACCACGTCGCGCAGCGTGAACCCGTCGTGGGCGGTGACGAAGTTGACCGACGCGCCGGGGCCGCGGCCGCCCTCGCCGTACAGGTCCTCGGAGCCGGCGAGGCGGGTGCCGAGCTCGGCCAGGCTGTCCGCCCGGCCCCGCCAGAAGTCGCGCACCGCGTCCCGGTACCGGCCGTTCCACTCCGACCAGCCCGGCCCGAACCCGCCGACCCGGTAGCCGCCGGCGCCCAGGTCCCACGGCTCGGCGATCAGCCGTACCTTGCGCAGCACCGGGTCGGCCGCGACCGCGGCGAGGAAACCCGGGTACTGCGCCACGCCCGACTCGCCCCGCAGCAGCGCGCTGGCCAGGTCGAACCGGAACCCGTCCACGCCGAGCGCGAGCACCCAGTACCGCAGCGAGTCCAGGACCAGGCGCAGCGTCGCGGGCTGCCGGACGTCGAGGGTGTTGCCGCAGCCGGTGAAGTCGCGGTAGCGGGCCGGATCGCCCGGCTCCAGCCGGTAGTAGGTACGGTTCGCGAGGCCGCGCCAGCTCAGCGTCGGCCCGGTCGGCGGCCCCTCCGCGGTGTGGTTGTAGACCACGTCGAGGATCACCTCGATGCCGGCGTCGTGCAGCACCGCGACCATGTCCCGGAACTCGGCGACCGGGTCGGCGGTGGCGGCGAAGCGGGTGTCCGGCGCGAAGTAGCCGAGCGTGTTGTAGCCCCAGTAGTTGGTCAGCCCGCGCTGCGCCAGGAACGGCTCGGTCGCGCTGTGCTGGACCGGCAGCAGCTCCACCGCGGTCACCCCGAGCCGGCGCAGGTGCGACACCGCCGCGGGATGCGCCAGCCCGGCGTAGCTGCCCCGCAGCCGCTCCGGCACCTGCTCCAGCCGGGCGGTGAACCCGCGCACGTGCAGCTCGTACAGCACCGTGTCGGTCCACGGCCGCAACGGCGGGCGCCACACCTGCGCCGGCGCCGCGGTCACCACCCCGCGCGGCAGGTACGGCGCCGAGTCGTGCTCGTCCGGCGCGCCGTCGGCGCCGACGCTGCGCAACGCCGGATGGTCCGCCGGCGCCCCGGTCAGCCGCCGCGCGTACGGGTCGACCAGCAGCTTCGCCGGGTTGAACCAGTGCCCGCGGTGCGGCTGCCACGGCCCGTACGCGCGCAGGCCGTACCGGTCGCCGACGCCGACGCCGGGCACGTGGCCGTACCAGACGTCGTCGATCCGCTCGGTCAGCCGCACCCGGCGCTCGCCGCCGGACCGTTCGGTGCCGTCGTACAGGCACACCTCGACCGCGTCGGCGTGTGCCGCGCACACCGCGAAGCGCACCCCGTCCGCCATCGGTGTCGCACCCAGCTCCATGCCACCTCCACCGCCGGCCGGCACCGACCTCCGGCTGCACCGCCGGTCGGCGCCGACCCGCTGTCTCCGCCGCCGGTCGCTACGACCTCCATGATCGCCGCCGACACCCGATCGCACCCGCCGGCGGCCATGATTGGATGGCGCGGTGGCAGCCAACACCGATCCCGATCTGGTCGTCGCGCTGGACGCGGTGACGGTCATCCGCGACGAGCTCGCCCTGGTCCGCGACGTCAGCTGGCAGGTGGAGCTGGACGAGCGCTGGGTGGTGCTCGGTCCCAACGGCGCGGGCAAGACCACCCTGCTCAACCTGGCGGCCGGCCGGCTCTACCCGACCACCGGCACGGTGCACGTGCTCGCCGAGCGGCTCGGCGGCACCAACGTCGCCGAGCTGCGTACCCGGCTCGGGCTGGTCGGCGGCCATCACGTGGTGCGGATCCCGCCGGACGAGACGGTGCACGACGCGGTGCTCACCGCCGCCTGGGGCGTGCTCGGCCGGTACCGGGAGAGCTACGACGCGATGGACGACGCCCGGGCCGACGAGCTGCTGGCCCGCTGGGGCGTCGCCGGGCTCGCCGGGCGCCGGTACGGGACGCTGTCCGATGGTGAGCGCAAGCGGGTACAGATCGCCCGGGCGCTGATGACCGACCCCGAGCTGCTGCTGTTCGACGAGCCGGCCGCCGGCCTGGACCTGGGCGGCCGGGAGGACCTGGTGCACCGGCTGGCGACGCTCGCCGTGGACCCGGACGCGCCGGCGATCGTGCTGGTCACCCACCACGTCGAGGAGATCCCGCCGGGCTTCACGCACGCCCTGCTGGTCCGCGACGGCGCGGTCGTCGCCGCCGGCCCGGTCGACCGGGTGATCACCGGCGACAACCTGTCCGACACGTTCGGCCTGCCGCTCGCGGTCAACCGGATCGGCGACCGCTACACCGCCCTGGCCCGGCCGGTACCGGCGCTCTGACCTGCGGTGTCGGCGGCGGCGCCGGCGCATCGGGCGGTGCGCTCCGGGCGGGGGCTACCGACCGGTTAAGGTCGGTGCGAGGCGGCGCCGCGACCCGGCCCGCAGCTTCGTGATCGAGGAGGTCGCAGTGGGGGAGTTCGTTCGGCTGGAGACGCTCGACGAGCAGCCGGGGGTCGGCGTGATCCGCCTGACCCGGCCGCCGATGAACGCGCTCAACTCGACCGTGCAGGCCGAGCTGAAGGCCGCCGCGGCCGAGGCGACCAGCCGGGACGACGTCCGCGCCGTGATCGTGTACGGCGGCGAGAAGGTGTTCGCCGCCGGCGCCGACATCAAGGAGATGGCCGACGAGGGGTACGCGCAGATGGCCGGCCGGGCGCTGGAGCTGTCCGCCGCGTTCGACGCCATCGCCCGCATCCCGAAGCCGGTGGTCGCCGCGATCACCGGGTACGCGCTGGGTGGCGGCTGCGAGCTGGCGCTGGCCTGCGACTTCCGCGTCGCCGCCGCGGACGCGAAGCTCGGCCAGCCGGAGATCGGCCTCGGCATCATCCCCGGCGCCGGTGGCACCCAGCGGCTGCCCCGGCTGATCGGCCCGTCGAAGGCCAAGGAGCTGATCTTCACCGGCCGGCACGTCGCCGCCGACGAGGCGCTGCGCATCGGCCTGGTCGACGCGGTCGTCCCGGCCGGCGAGTCGGTGTTCGACGCCGCGGTGGCCTCGGTCCGGCCCTACCTGACCGGGCCGGCGCAGGCGTTGCGTGCCGCCAAGCAGGCCGTCGACGGTGGCCTGTCGGTCGACCTGGCGAGCGGGCTGGCGCTGGAGAGCCACCTGTTCGCGGCGCTGTTCGCCACCGAGGACAAGAACGTCGGCATGCGGGCGTTCCTGGCCAAGGCCAAGCCCGACTTCACGGGGAAGTGACCCGATGAACGAGCCCGGTCCCGTCGGCGTCCCGGCGAAGGAGGAACGTCGGTGAGCCAGTCGCACCCGAGTGCCGCCGAGGTGGCGGCCGCCCGCGACGATCCGAAGCAGGCGAACATCCTCTACCACGACTGGGAAGCCAACACCTACGACGAGAAGTGGTCGATCTCGTACGACGAGCGCTGCGTCAGCTACGCCCGGGACCGGTTCGCGCACGTGGCCGGCACCGAGGGCTGGCCGTACCGCAACGCGCTGGAGCTGGGCTGCGGCACCGGGTTCTTCCTGCTCAACCTGATGCAGGCGGGCGTGATCGAGAAGGGTCACGTCACCGACATCTCGCCGGGCATGGTCGAGGTGGCGCTGCGCAACGCCAAGCAGCTCGACCTGGACGTGGACGGCCGGGTCAGCGACGCCGAGACGATCTCGTACGACGACGCGAGCTTCGACCTGGTCGTCGGGCACGCCATGCTGCACCACATCCCGGACGTCGAGCAGGCGCTGCGCGAGGTGCTGCGGGTGCTGCGGCCTGGTGGCCGGTTCGTGTTCTGCGGCGAACCGAGCAAGGTCGGCGACTTCTACGCCCGCAAGCTCGGCCAGCTGACCTGGTGGGCCACCACCAACCTCACCAAGCTGCCCGGGTTGACCGACTGGCGCCGGCCGCAGGCCGAACTGGACGAGTCCTCCGCGGCGGCGGCGCTGGAGGCGGTCGTGGACATCCACACGTTCGATCCGCAGCAGCTGCGCCGGACCGCGATCCGGGCCGGTGCGATGGACGTCGAGGTGGCCACCGACGAGCTGACCGCGGCGCTGCTCGGCTGGCCGGTGCGTACCTTCGAGGCGGCGGTGCCGAAGGAGAAGCTCGGCTGGGGTTGGGCCAACTTCGCCTACCACTCCTGGCGGGCACTGTCCAGTGTGGACACGAACGTGCTGTCGCACCTGGTGCCGAAGGAGCTGTTCTACAACGTCGAGATCACGGGTGTGAAGCCGTAGTGCCGGACATCGCCGGTACCGCCGACCAGCCGCCCGGGTCCGTCACCCCGGGGCCGGACGCCACGCCGCCTGGCCGGTCCGCGCCGGAACCGGCGGCGAGCGATCCGGTCGCCCGGGAACCGGAGGCGTTGGACTCCACTGTGGACGGTGCGCCGGCCGACGCCGACCCGGACGCCCGGACCGACGCCGCCGATCAGCTCCCGAGCCCCGGCGACGCCGCCGATCAGCTCCCGAGCCCCGGCGACGGCGACGCGTCGGCCGCGAGTGTGGCCGAGCCCGAGCCCGGCGGCGACGACACGGCGGGCGCCGACGATACCGCGGCGGGATGCGACGAGACAGCAGACGCCGGCGATGCCGCGGCCGACGGCGACGCATCGGCCGCGAGTGCGGCCGAACCTGAGCCCGAGCCCGGCGGCGACGGCGAGACCGCTGCGGTGGCGGACGGGGCGGGGGTCGACGGCGGGACCGACCCGGCGGCGCCCGGCGCCGACGGGCCGACCGACCCCGGGGAGCTGGACGAGCTGACCGCAGTGCTGGACGACGGCTCCGACGAGCCGCGGCGGCACTGGCTGCGGTACCCCGGGCTGTTCGGTGCGCTGACCGTCGTCGCGCTGGTCATCCTGGTGCCGTGCGGCGCCGGCATCCTGTTCTTCACCGGCGCGTTCGCCGACCCCGGTGCGTACGGGCGTGCCCCCGACGCGTGCGCCCGGCTCACCGCGCACCAGGTCGAGGCGGCGTTCGGAGCCGGTCTGGTCCGCGACTACCCGTCGGACACCGGCGACGAATCGAGCTGCACCTACCTGGGCGGCGCCGCCTCCGGCCGCAACGCGCGGGTCACCCTGACCCTGACCCGGTACGGGACGAAGGGGCCGCTGTCCGCCCCGCGGATGGCGCACGCCGGCTTCACCTCCGACCTGTCCGGCACCCGCGATCGCGCCACGCTGGCCGGGCTCGGCGACGAGGCGGCCCGGGTCACCTCGGACACCGGTACGACCGTGCTGGTGCGGCGCAGCAACCTGGTGCTGCGGCTGGACGCGTCCGGCGACATCGAGGACCCGAGCCGCGGGGTCACCAGCACCGCGCGTGCCCTGGTCGGCTCGCTGCGCTGACCGCGTACCGCCCGGCGAACGCCGGCCCGCGTCTCCGGCGCCGCCCGCCGCGCTCGGTGGGCGGGCCGGCTGCCCGCCGCCGGGTGGCTCGGCCGGACCGGCCCGTCGGGTACTTTCGGGGCATGGTGCGGGGGCGACGCGAGCGGCGGCAGGCGAGGTTTCTGACCCGTGCGTCGCTCGCCTGGATCTGGCGGCACCGCGCCTTCACCCCGTACTACCTGCTGCGCTACTGGCGGTTCGCGCTGCTGCGGCTGCGCCGGGCGGACGTGGTGACCGAGGGGTTCGTGTTCCTGGGCCGGCGGGTCGAGCTGACCGCGCCGCGGGGCCGGGGCCGGATCGTGCTGGGCCGCTGGTCGCACCTGGGTGACGGCACCGCGATCCGGGCGCACGAGGGCACCGTGCACATCGGCGACAAGGTGGTGCTCGGCGCCGACGTGCGGATCAACGGCTATCTGGACATCGAGGTCGGCGCCGCGACGCTGATCGCGGACTGGGTCTACGTGGCCGATTTCGACCACGTCACCACCGACCTGACCCGGCCGATCAAGGACCAGGGGATCGTCAAGTCGCCGGTGCGGATCGGCCCGGACTGCTGGCTCGGTACCAAGGCGACCGTCACCCGCGGCGTCCGGATCGGCCGCGGCAGCGTGCTCGCCGCGAACGCGGTGGCCACCCGCGACATCGACGAGTACACGATCGCCGGCGGGGTGCCGGCCCGGCCGCTGCGCAGCCGGCTGCCGCTGCCGGAACTGCGGGTCGAGGCGCCGGCCCGGCCCGCTCGTCCTGCCCGGTTCGCGCCCGGAGCGACGCCGGCCGGGCCATGATCGACCCAGGGGCCGCCTCGAAGCCCCGGCCGGGCGAGCCGGCGGAGGTCGAGGCGGGCCCTGGCCCGTCGCGACGCCGCCGTACCGGCGGGTGCCGATCGGCGGGCGGAGGGGGTGAGACGGATGGTGTCCGGGCGCGGCGGGGAGCTGGCCGTGGCGGCGCTCTCCGGGTACGGCATCGGCGAGGTGTTCACGCCGGCCGGCGAGCACGTGCCCGCGATCCACGACGCGGCGCGGGCGGCTCGGATGCGCGTCGTCGAAGTACGGCACGAGCAGACCGCGGTGTTCGCCGCGGAGGCGGTCGCGACGTTGCTGCGCCGGCCTGGCCTGGCGGTGCTCGGCGCCGGTCCCGGCGTCACCAACGCCGTCTCCGCGATCACCGCCGCCCACTTCAACGCCGCCCCGGTGGTGGTACTGGCCGGCCGGGCGCCGGCGTGGCGCTGGGGTTCGGGCAGCCTGCCGGCACTCGACCACGTCGCCATCGTCGAGTCGGTGACCAGGTCGGCGGCCACCTGTACCGAGGTGGGCAACATCGGCGTCGACGTGCGCGCGGCGGTCCTCGCGGCACTCACCCCGCACCGCGGTCCGGCGTTCCTGGACCTGCCGATGGACGTGGTGTTCTGCGCCGGTGAGGCGGAGCTGCCGGCGGCGACGTTGCCGCCGCCGGTCGAGCCGGACCCGGCGGCGGTGGCCCGGGCCGGTGCGTTGCTCGCCGCGGCCGAGCGGCCGGTGATCGTCGCCGGCTCCGACGTGTACAGCGCGGACGCGGTGGCCGCGTTGCGCGAGTGCGCCGAGACCTGGCGGATACCGGTGTTCACCACCGGGCTGGCGCGCGGCGCGCTGCCCGGCGACCATCCGCTCGCCTTCCGGTGCTGCAAGCGGGCCGCGCTGGCCCGGGCGGACCTGGTCGCGGTCCTCGGTACCGCACCGGACCTGCGGCTCGGCGGCGGTACCGACGCCCGGTTGATCCACGTGGTCGACGCGCCCCCCGCGGCCGATGGCCCGCCCGGCGACGACGGGACGCTGTGGGTGGCGGGTGACCTGCGGTTGGTGCTGTCCGGGATGGCCGACCACCGGGGCGTGCGGGCCGACCACGCGGACTGGATCGAGCTGCTGCGCGTCGCCGAGGACACCGCCCGGGCCCAGGAGGCCGGTCACCTCGCCGACGACCGCGAACCGATCCGGGCCACCCGGCTGTACGCGGAGCTGCGCCGGGCGCTGACCGACGACGCGATCATCGTCGGCGACGGCGGCGACGTGGTGTCCGCCGCGGCCCGCCACCTCGATCCGGGCCGGCCCGGCAGCTGGCTGGACGGCGGCCGGTACGGCAACGGCGGCGCCGGCCTCGGCTACGCGCTCGGCGCCGCGCTGGCCTGCCCGGACCGCCCGGTGTGCGGGCTGCTCGGCGACGGCGCCGCCGCCGGCTCGGTACTGGAGGTCGAGTCGCTGGTCCGGCACCACCTGCCGGTCGTGCTGGTGGTCGGCAACAACGGCAGCTTCGGTACCGCCGGGCTGCGCGGCGCCGACGACCGGACGCCGGGGCTGCGGCTGGAGAAGGTGGTGGCCGCCCTCGGCGGCGCCGGCGAGACCGTCGCCACCGCGCGGGAACTCGCGCCGGCGCTGCGCCGCGCGTTCGAGTCCCGGGTGCCGTACCTGCTCAACGTGCTGATCGAGCCCCGCCCCGACCCCGAGTGACCGGCGATCGGGGGCACCGCGGGGCTCGGCGCCGACGACGCCGAGCCCCGCCCCCGTTGCCCGGTACGGTCAGCTCACGCCGACGTCGTCGACGTCGACGGCGCCCTGCCCGTACCAGCCGTGCACGAAGACCTGCACGGTGCCGCTGCCGCCGGTGGTGAAGGTGGCCGACAGCTTCGTGTACCCGCCGGCGTTGGTCCAGGTGCTCGCGTCGGTGGCGGCACCGGTGGTGCCGAGGAACGCGTAGTCGCCCTGCACGTAGGCGGTGAGGGTGTACGTGGTGTTCGCGTGCAGCGTCACCGACTGGGTGCAGGTGGCGTTGTCGGACGCGGTCGGCGCCAGCTCCAGCGCCCCGGAGCCGCCGTGGGTCGGCGACGACACGATGCTGCCGGTACCGCCGGTGCAGGTCCACGGGGACAGCGAGCCGGTCTCGAAGTCGCCGTTGACCAGGCCGCTGCCGGTGGGCGGGGTGGTGGGCGGCGTCGTCGGTGGGGTCGTCGGCGGGGTGGTCGGGCCGGTGCCGCCGCCGTTGAACGCGGCGAACGTGTGGCTGAAGTACCAGGTGTCCTGCTGGATGCCGGAGCAGCTGTCCGAGCCGCCGGTGCCGGGGCAACTGCCGTTGTCACGTTGCAGCGCCCAGAACGACAGCGCGGCGAGACCCTTGTCCTGCGCCCACTGCTCGACCACCGGCGCGTCGGCCGTGGTGAACGTCTCCGCCGCGCCGTAGTCGTCGATGCCGGGCATCTCGATGACGCCGATCATGTGCCACAGCTCGGCGGCCGACTTGTTCGGGTACAGCCCGGCGAGCTGGCTCTGCAGTCCGGTCGTGGCGGTCTTCGTGTCGGTGGCCATCTCGTGGTTCGCGCCGTCGTAGTAGTCGAACGTCATGATGTTGACGACGTCGATCCGCGCCCCGTGGGACACGGCGCTGCGCAGCACGTTCAGCCCGGAGCTGGCGAGGCCGCTGGTGGTCGTCGGCAGCGTGTAGGCGAACTGGACGGTGCGACCGTTGCTCGCGGCCCAGTCCTCCACCTGCTTGATCGCGGCGTTGCGGCGGTCGATGCCGGCGGAGTTGGTCAGCGAGTTGTCCTCGATGTCGAGGTCGAGCCGGGTCACGTCGTAGGTGGTGATCACCTTCTCGTACGCGGCGGCGATCTTGCCGACGTCGGTGCACGAGTCGGCGATCTCGGTGCCGGTGTTGTCCGCCGTGTACCCGCCGAACGACGGGATCACGTCACCGCCGCCGGCGCGGATCGTGTCGATGTCGCTGCCGTACTGGCTCGTGTCGACCGGCATCGAGCTGTCGCCGTCCCAGTACGGCGTGCACGAGCCCTTCGACGCGGTCTGCAGGAACGCGAGCGTGAGGTACTTGTTGCCGGACTGCTGGGCCAGCTGGGCCAGGCTGTCACCGTTGTAGGTCTCGAAGTACGGGGCGGACACGTGCGCCGGCAGCGTGCTCGCCGCGGTCGCCGGTCCGCTGACCGCGAACCCGATGGCGACGGCGCCGCCGAGCACGGTACCGGCCGCCGCGAGCGCGGCGGTCAGGCGTGATCGAAGCATGTGGGGCTCCTTGACACGGAGGGGTGACGCAGGGGGAGACCGGTCGCGCGCCCGGCTTATCAGTAAGGTTTCCTAACTGATGCAGTGCACTTAAGTACGTTTCACCCCGCCTGTCAAGCGTCGTCCCCTGCGCCGGCTTGCCCTCAACACGGCGGTCGGCGTGCCCCGACACGGCGGTACGGACCGGTCGAACCGGCGCGGACGATGGAGCGGACCCGGCTCGGCCGGCCGGCTGGCCGGCACGGCATCGGTGACTCAGGCAGAGCCGTCGCGGAGCAGGTTGCCGTCCGGAACCACGATCGGCGGGATCGGGCCGTCCGCCGTACCGGCCGCGCGCAGCGCCCGCTCGTCCCGCCGTGCCTGGTCGTAGGCGTCGAGGGTGCGCTCGGCGATCACCGGCCAGGCGTAGCGGGCGGCCACCAGGCTGCGGCCCCGCCGGGCCAGCCGGCGCGCGAGCACCTCGTCTGCCAGTACCGAGCTGACCGCCTCGGCGAGCGAGCGCGGGTCCTTCGGCGCGAAGCTGACCGCGGCGAGGCCCGCCGCGACGAACTCGCCGAGCCCGCCGGTCGCCGACACCGCGAGCGGCGCGCCGGCGCTCGCCGCCTCCACCGCCACCATCCCGAACGGCTCGTACCGGCTCGGCACCACCGCGCAGTCGGCGGCGGCGAACAGCGCCGGCAGCTCGGCGCCGAGGAAGCCGACGAACTCGACGGTGCGCGACAGCCGCCGGCGCCGGACCTCGGCGACCAGCTCCTCGGCGTACTTGCCCTCGCCGGCGACGACCACCCGCAGCCCGGGGAACCGCCGGCGCAGCGTCGGCGTGGCCGCGATCAGGTCCTGTACGCCTTTCTCGTGCACCAGCCGGCCGGCGTACACCACCAGCGGGCCGTCGCCGCCGAACCGCTGCCGGGCGGCGCGCACCTGGCCCGGGGTGGCGGTGAACGCGGCCGGGTCGACGCCGTTCGGGATCACCCGAACCTTGCCGGCCGGCAGCTCGAACAGCCGGCTGACCTCCCAGCGCATGTAGTCCGAGCAGACCAGCACCCGGCGCGCCTCGTACGTCAGCCACCATTCGACCGAGTGGATGCAGCGGTTCAGCTCGCCCGGCAGCCAGCCGGAGTGCCGGCCCGCCTCGGTGGCGTGCACGGTCGCCACCAGCGGTACGCCCAGGTGGTGCTTGAGCGTCACCGCGGCGTGCGTGACCAGCCAGTCGTGCCCGTGCACTACGTCGAAGCCCCGCTCGCCGGCGACCCGCAGGGCGGCCCGGGTCAGCGCGTGGTTGAGCGACATGGTGAACGCCAGCAACGTCTCGGTACTGAACGGGAACAGCGGCGGGTCGGCCGGCGCACGCACCACCCGCACCCCGTCGCGGATCTCGTCCAGCGGCGCCTCGGTGCCGTCGGCCTCGGTGCCGTGCCGGGTCACCACGGTGACCTCGTGTCCGGCCGCGGCGAGCGCCACCGACAGCGCGTGCACGTGCCGACCGAGGCCACCGACGACGACCGGCGGATATTCCCAGGACAGCATCAGCACGCGCATGGGCACCGATTCTGGCACCCGTTACCCGCTGGTACGCACCCCGGGTCAGCCGCGGTCGATCGCCGTGTCGAGCAGGCCCAGCGGCGGCGCGCCGAGGTCGAGCACCGCGGCATGGAACCGGGGGAGCGAGAACCCCGCCCCCCACGCCGCCCGGGCCCGGTCCCGCACCTGCCCGAGCACCAGCTTGCCCCAGGTGTACCGGCCGTACGTCGGGTCGAACGTGCCCCGGTACGCCTCGGCCAGCGCGGCCGGCCCCTGCAGGTGCGCGTCCGAGGTGAACAGTGCCGCCGCCTCGTCGACGCTCATCGCGCCGGTGTGCAGGCCGATCGCCGCGGTCAGCCGGACCACCCGGACCAGTGCCTCCAGCGCCACGCCCGCGGTGTAGCGGGGATCGTCGGCGTGGAACCCCTGTTCCAGCGCCATCTCCTCGGCGTAGTGCGCCCAGCCCTCCACGAACGCCTCGCCGATCAGCGTGCGGCGCACCGCCGACGGTGCCCGGCGCAGCGCCCGGGAGTGCGAGAAGTGGCCCGGCGCCACCTCGTGCACGGTGATCGCCGGCAGGCTGGTACGGCTGAACACCGCGAGCCACTGCTCCCGGTCGGCGGCCGGCCAGCCCGGCTCCGGCGGCGTCACGTGGTACCAGCTCGGCGCGTCCGGCTCGTACGGTGCGGCCCACGCCATCATCGCCATCGCCCAGCGCCGCGACTCCGGTGCCGGGCCGACCAGGCACTCCCCGTCGGTGTACGGCGCCAGCACGTGCCGGGCGGTCCACTCGATCACCTCGGCGGTCAGCGCCCGCGCCTCGGCCAGCACCCCGTCGATGCCCGGATGGTCGGCGGCCAGCGCCGCGACCGTGGCCGCGGTGCCGGCGTCCGGGTCGATCCGCCGGCACGCCTCGGCGAGCATCGCGCGCAGCCGGTGCCGCTCGGCGTCGGCCGTCTCGGCGAGCTCACCCAGCCGTACCGGCATCGCCTCGGACGCGGACAGCAGCCCGGCCAGCCCCGCCTCGCCCAGCGCCGAGGAGTCCGGCCCGGTCCGGGCGCAGCCCTGCAGGTGGTCGAGCAGCCGGCGGTGCGCGGCGGCGGCCGCCGCGCCGGCATCGCCGTCCTCCGGGCGGATCTGGCCGGCCAGCCCGCGGGCCGCCGACAGGGTGGCGCTCGCGACCGGCCCCGGCACCGCGTCCAGCGCCTCGATCGCCGCGTCGACCGCGTCCGGCCAGGCGGCGAGATGCGCGGCGCGGGCGGCGGACCGCTCCGGCGCCGGCGCGTACTCGCGGTCGTAGCAGGCCAGGTCGAGGTTCGCCACGTGGTAGAGCGGGTTGCTGCGGTGCAGCGCGAGCTCCCCGTACTCGACCCGGGCCGACGCCTCGGCCGCCGACGCGTGCGCCTGGTCGTGCGGATCGGGGTACACGTGCGCGCCGGCCGGGGCCAGCCGGGACAGCGCGGCGGCGACCCCGGCGGGCGACAGATCCTGGACCACGCCGTCGTACTCGTGCCGGCCGACCGACTCGCGGGCGGTCGGCACCATCAGGTCGCAGAGCGCGCGCAGCCGTGCATCCATGCGCGGACCCTACCGCCCGACCGGCCCCATGATCAGACTTTTTCGGCGACCACGACCAGGTCCAGCGCGCCGTCGAGGTCCGATGTGGACAGTACGAAGTCGGCCGCGGTCACCGCGTCGACCAACGCGGCGAGCCCGGCCGGCCAGTCCGCGGCCGGCGTCGCGAGCTGCGCCTCGACCAGGCCCGCGCCGTACCGCCGGCGGCAGCGCTCGTCCAGCTCGGCGAGTCGGGCGCCGGCGTGCAGCCCGTACGTCGTCGCGCCCGGCAGTACCGCGGCGACCAGCGCGGCGAGCTCGGCGGCGGACAGTTCGCGGGAGTGGTAGATGTTGCGCGGCCGGTCGGTGGCCGGGTCGTACCCGGGGGAGAAGGTGAGCCGGTTCGGGGTGCTGAGCACCAGGGTGCCGCCCGGCGCGAGCACCCGGGCGCACTCGGCCAGGTGCGCCGGCTGGTCCCACAGGTGCTCGATCAGCTGCATGCTGACCACCGCCGCCACCGCACCGGTACGCACCGGCAGCGCCACCGCGTTGCCCCGGGCCACCGGAACCGCGGGGTAGCGCCGGCGCACGTGCGCGAGCGTGGCCGCGTCGTAGTCCAGCCCGAGCACCCGCCGCCGTGCACCGCTCGCCCCGTCACCCGCGGTGGTGCCGGCGGTGAGCAGGTCCGCGCCGTAGCCCTCGCCGACGCCGATCTCCAGCACCCGGCCGGCCGGCAGCAGCGGCTCGACCACCCGGTAGGCGGCCTCGTGCCGGCGGAACCAGTAGTTCTCCACCGGCAGGTCGGGGACGGTGCGCTCGCCGGTCAGCGGCAGCGCGGGGAGGGTCGGCATGCCCGCACCCTAGAGGTCCGGGCCGGGCCGGCCCCGGGCCGGTACGGCTGTGAGATGTATCGCGGTGGTCGCCGCGCGCGGCTGGCTACCCGCTAGTAACATTGCTCGGGAAGGATCCGCCGGCCGGCAGACTATGTTGGCTGCGTGCGACCGGTCACCGGTCGTGGTCTCGTGACAATGCTCGGGTTAGCAGGAGGTCTGCGGCAACGATGAACATCGTCGTCCTGGTCAAGCAGGTACCGGACTCCGGTGCCGAGCGCACGCTGAAGTCCGATGACTGGACGGTCGACCGCGCGTCGGCCAGCAACGTCATCAACGAGATGGACGAGTACGCCATCGAGGAGGCGCTGCGCATCACCGAGGCGCAGGGCGGCGAGGTCACCCTGCTGACCGTCGGCCCCGACCGCGCCACCGAGTCGATCCGCAAGGCCCTGTCGATGGGCCCGAACGGGGCCGTGCACGTCGTCGACGACGCGATTGCCGGCTCCGACGCGGTGCAGACCTCCGCGGTCATCGCCGCCGCGCTCGGCACCCTGGAGTGGGACCTGGTCCTCGCCGGCGCCGAGGCCACCGACGGCCGGGTGCAGGTCATCCCGCACATGATCGCCGAGCGGCTCGGCGTCCCGGCGCTCACCGGCGCCCGCAAGCTCACCGTGGACGGCGACACCCGGACCATCGAGCGCCAGACCGACGAGGGGTACGAGGTCGTGGCGGCCACCGGCAAGGCGATCGTCAGCGTCTGGGACACCATCAACGAGCCGCGGTACCCGTCGTTCAAGGGCATCATGGCGGCCAAGAAGAAGCCGGTGAAGACGCTGTCGCTGGCCGACCTGGGCATCGAGCCCACCGCGGTGGGTGGTGCGAACGCGCACACCACGGTGCTGTCGGCGCAGCCCCGGCCGGCCCGGCAGGCCGGTACCCGGGTGCCCGACGAGGGCGAGGGCGGCGTCGCGCTGGTCGAGTTCCTGGCCACCGAGAAGTTCGTCTAAGTTACTCGGTCATGACCTACCCTTCCCAGCCCGGCCCGGTGCCGGCGGCGCAGCCGTCCGGACCCGGTTCGCCTGTGCCCCAACAGTTCCCGCCGCAGCAGCCGCCGGGCCAGTACCCACCGCCGGCCGGTGGACCGCAGCCCCCGGCCGCGCAGTACGCGCCCGGCCCGCCGCCCCAGTACGCGCCGCCCCAGTCCGGGTCGCCGCAGTACGGGCAGCCCCAGTACGGGCAGTCCCAGTACGGGCAGTCCCAGTACGGGCAGTCCCAGTACGGGCAGCCGGGTCCGGCGCCGCAGGGCTACGGGCCGGGCGCGGGGCAGCAGGGATACGGGCAGCCGGGCGCGGCGCTGACGGCGACGTTCGTCAAGCACACCGGGATGCTGCTGCTGTGGCAGCAGAACACGCGCCGCTACCAGGGCAGCTTCGAGCAGATCACCGCGAAGTACAAGCAGGCGCAGCTGCACTGCCTGCTGGCCGGCTGGTGGTCGATCAGCTCGGTGATCTTCTTCAACTGGTTCGCGCTGGGCAAGAACATGTACGAATACGGCAAGGTCAAGAAGGCCGCCGGGCGGTAGCCGCCCGCACCGATTGACCGCGATCGCGGAGGCAAGGACAGATGGCTGAGGTACTGGTCGTCGCGGACGGCACGGCGTCGGGCGGCGTGCGGAAGGCGACCCTGGAGGCGCTGACGCTGGCCCGCCGGCTCGGCGAACCCGCCGCGGTGGTGCTGGGTGCGCCCGGCACCGCCGACGCGCTCGCCGGCCCGCTCGCCGAGTACGGCGCGGTCAAGATCTACGCCGCCGAGAGCGACGAGATCGCCGGCCACCTGGTGGCGCCGAAGGCGGAGGTGCTGGCCCGGCTGGTCGGCGAGGTGTCGCCGGCGGCGGTGCTGCTGCCCTCCTCTCAGGAGGGCAAGGAGATCGCCGGGCGGCTGGCGGTCAAGCTGGACGCCGGGCTGCTCACCGATGTCTCCGACATCGCCGCCGACGGCACCGTCACCCAGGTGGTGTTCGCCGGCTCGACCATCGTCACCGCGAAGGCGAACGGCCTGCCGGTCGTCACGGTCCGGTCGAACTCGGTCTCCCCGGAGCCGGCCCCGGCCGCCGGTGAGCGGGTCAGCGTCGACGCCACGGTGTCCGACGCGGCGAAGGGCGCCACGGTGCTGGAGCGGGTCGCCGAGCAGAAGGGCTCCCGGCCGGAGCTGACCGAGGCAGGGGTGGTCGTCTCCGGTGGGCGCGGTGTCGCCAGCGCCGAGAACTTCGCCCTGATCGAGGAGCTGGCCGACCTGCTCGGCGGCGCGGTCGGCGCGTCCCGGGCCGCGGTCGACTCCGGCTTCTACCCGCACCAGTTCCAGGTCGGCCAGACCGGCAAGACCGTCTCGCCGCAGCTGTACCTGGCGATCGGCATCTCCGGCGCGATCCAGCACCGGGCCGGCATGCAGACCTCGAAGACCATCGTCGCGATCAACAAGGACGACGAGGCGCCGATCTTCGAACTGGCCGACTACGGCATCGTGGGCGACCTGTTCAAGGTCGTCCCGCAGGCGGTCGAGCAGATCCGCAAGCGCCAGGGCTGACCCGGCGCCGATCCGAGCCGAAGCGGTACGTCGCAGTGGCGGCGTACCGCTTCGTGCCGTCCACCCGAATCCCGGCCGCGGCTGGCCGGCCCGCCCCGGACCGGGGCCGGCGCGGCACAGGGTCTGCGGTGACGATCTGTCGTACCGGGGGCTTGACAATCCTGCGCATCCCGGCAACGCCCGGCGTGCCGCCCGCGCGCGGTGCCGGGAGAGCCGGTACCCGGCGGGAAAGCCGACAGGTACGGCGATCGCGGTGTCCTAGGCTGTTCGCGGTTGACTTCACGTGCACCCCCTGGAGGAAGTTGTGTCCACTAGCCCGGTCGTGCTGCGTCGGCAGGTGCTCGCCGACCTGATCCCCGGTTCCGTCGCCCGCAACGCGCTGCTGGTCGCCGGCGGTGCCGCGCTGACCGGGCTGGCCGCCCAGCTGTCGGTGCCGATCGAGCCGCTGTCCCCGGTGCCGGTGACCGGCCAGACCTTCGCGGTACTGCTGGTCGCGGCGGCGCTGGGCCCGTGGCGGGCGCTCGCCTCGATGGCGCTGTACCTCGCGGTCGGGATGGCGGGCGTGCCGTGGTTCGCCGGCGGCACCTCCGGCGCGGGCGGTGCGTCGTTCGGCTACATCCTGGGCTATCTCGCGGCCGGGCTGCTGGTGGGCGAGCTGGCCCGCCGCGCCGGTGACCGGACCCCGCTGCGCACCGTCGGCACGATGCTGCTGGGCAACGCGGTGATCTACGCGTTCGGGGTGTCCTGGCTGGTCGGCATCGTCGGCATGACGGTGCCCGCGGCGCTGGTCGCCGGCGTGCTGCCGTTCCTGATCGGCGACGCGATCAAGGTCGCGCTGGCGGCCGGGGTGCTGCCCGGGGCCTGGGCGCTGGTGCGCCGTTTCGGCAAGTGACCGACGCTCCGGTCGAGGGCGTGCCCGTACCCGGTGCGGGCACGCCGGTCGACCTCGACGTGGACAACTGGGACCCGTGGACGCCCGAGCAGCTCGCGCAGCGGCTGGCCGGCGTCGACGCCCCGTGGTGGGTGTGCGGCGGCTGGGCGATCGAGCTGTTCCACCGCGACGCCGGTACCGGCCCGCTGCGCGACCACGAGGACCTCGAGTTCGGCATCTGCCGGCCGGACTTCCCGGCGTTCCGGGCCGCGCTGCTCGCCGGCGGCGGGCTCACCCAGTACGCGGCCGGGAACGGGAAGCTGTGGCCGCTGCCGGCCCACGAGCTGCCGCCGCCGCAGATCACCCAGGTGTGGACCGCGACCGCGGCCGACGACGTGTTCCGTACCGACCTGTTCCTCGATCCGGGCAGTCGCGATCAGTGGGTGTGCAAGCGGGACGATCGGCTCGTCCGGCCGCTCGCCGACACGATCGCGCGGTCCGCGTCCGGCGTGCCGTACCAGCGGCCCGAGGTGGTGCTGCTGATGAAGGCCAAGCACGCCCGGGACAAGGACGTGGCCGACCTCACCGCCACCCTGCCGCTGCTGTCGCCGGCGCAGCGCGACTGGCTGGCCGGCGCGCTGCGGCGCCTCCACCCCGGCCACGCCTGGATCGACCGCGTCGCGGCAGCCTGACGCCCGGTTTCCCGGTACCGTCGAGCCACGGTGAACAGAACTGGGGTGGATGCGGTGAACGACAAGGACGTACTGGGGCAGATCCACGACCTGGTGGCCGAGGAGCACCGGCTGCGCGACGCCGGCGGCAGCGACGAGGAGCGGGCCCGGCTGGCCGCCGTCGAGCAGCAGCTCGACCAGTGCTGGGACCTGCTGCGCCGCCGCCGGGCCCGGGAGGACGCCGGCCAGGACCCGACCGCGGAGCGGGTGCGGCCCAGCTCCGAGGTCGAGTCCTACCTGCAATAGGCGGGCCCGGCCCGGGCCAATAAGCTGGGCGCATGGCGTATCTGGACCATGCGGCCACCACGCCGGTGCTGCCGGCGGCGCTGGACGCGTACGTGCGGGCCGCCGGTCGGTTCGGCAACGCCTCCTCGCTGCACGCCTCCGGCCGCGCCGCCCGCCGGGTGGTCGAGGAGTCGCGCGAGCAGATCGCCGAGCGGCTCGGTGCCCGACCCAGCGAGGTGGTGTTCACCTCCGGCGGCACCGAGAGCGACAACCTGGCGGTGAAGGGCATCACCTGGTCGAGGCGCGCCGCCGACCCTGCCCGGGACGTCCTGCTGGTCGGCGCGGCGGAACACCACGCGGTGCTGGACGCGGCGCACTTCCTGGCCGACCACCAGGGCGTCACGGTGGTCCCGGTGCCGGTCGACGCGGCCGGCCGGGTGACACCGGACGCGCTCGCCGCGGTGCTCGCCGCGCACCGCGACCGGGCCGCACTGGTCAGCACCATGTGGGCGAACAACGAGGTCGGCACCGTCACGCCGATCGCCGAGCTGGCCGCCGTCGCCGCCGAGGCCGGGGTGCCGCTGCACACCGACGCGGTGCAGGCGCTCGGCGCGGTCCCGGTCGACTTCGGCGCCTCCGGTGCCGCGGCGATGACCGTCACCGGGCACAAGATCGGTGGACCGGTCGGCGTCGGCGCGCTGCTGCTGCGTACCGACGTGGCGTGCACGCCGGTGCTGCACGGCGGCGGCCAGGAACGCGACGTGCGGTCCGGCACCCTCGACGTGGCCGGCGTGGCCGCTCTCGCCACCGCCGTCGACGACGCCGTGTCCCGGCAGCAGGACGAGGCGCGGCGGCTCGCCGCGCTGCGCGACGACCTGGTCGCCCGGGTCCGAGCCGCGGTGCCGGACGCGGTGCTCAACGGCGACCCGGTCGACCGGCTGCCCGGCAACGCGCACTTCTCGTTCCCCGGCTGCGAGGGCGACGCGCTGCTGATGCTGCTGGACGCGGCCGGCGTCGAGTGCTCCACCGGCTCGGCCTGCTCGGCCGGGGTGGCGCAGCCGAGCCACGTGCTGCTCGCGATGGGCGCCGACGGCGACCGGGCGCGCAGCTCGCTGCGGTTCTCGCTGGGCCACACCTCGACCGCCGCCGACGTGACCGCGCTGCTCGACGCGCTGCCGGCCGCGGTGGACCGGGCCCGCCGCGCCACCGCGGTCTCCCGCCGCCGCTGAGCCTCGCCCGGGATCGGAGCGCGGTCAGCGCGTCCGGCCGGCCGGTCCGCGCCCGGCCGGGCCGCTCGGCTGGTCGTCCGGTTCGGGCGGTGCGGTGCCGGCGCGCAGCAGCCGCCGGATCGTCTGTACCGCGACGACGATCAGCAGCACCGCGCCGACCACGCCGGCGATGCCGGTGGCGAGGAATCCCGGTCCGTGCAGCGGGATGCGCCGGATCCCGTTCGGCGTGTGCAGCTCGCACGCGCCGTCGTTGATGCTGGCCGGGAAGACGCCGTTCTCGAGGCAGTCGTACGCGGTCTTCGCCTCGTGCGCGCCCCACGCCAGCAACCCGAAACTCGCCACGCACAGCGCCGCCAGCACCAGCACCGGCCACCACGAAAGCCGCTTCATCGCACCCATCCTCGCATCGCGGCCGCACGGGCGCCGGGCGGAGCCGGCCGGTTGCCCGGGTCGGCCACCATCGCGGCCATGCTGATCGTCACCACCAACGACATCCCGGGGTACCGGATCAGGCTGGTACTGGGCGAGGCGTTCGGGATCACCGTCCGGTCGCTCGGCTTCGGCGGCGGGTTCTCCTCGCTCGGCGGCGGGGAGGTGTCCGCGGCGACCAGGCTGGTGATCCAGTGCCGCAACGAGGCGATGGGCCGGCTGGTCGCCGAGGCGTGGAACCGGGGCGCCAACGCGATCGTCGGGATGCGGTTCGACACCGGCGCGCTGACCGCCGGCGTCAACGAGGTGTGTGCGTACGGCACGGCGGTTTGGGTGGATCCGGTGACCGACGACGCGCAGGCGCAGTACGCGCAGTTGGTCGCGGCCGGGCGGATCCCGCAGGTACGGCCGGTCGAACCACCGCTGCCCGGCCATCCGGCGGCGCGTTAGGCTCGCCGTTGCGGATCGACGGCGGTCCACGCGGTGCTGGGGGATGTGGGTCATGAGGGTGTTGGCGGCGATGTCGGGCGGGGTCGACTCGGCGGTGGCGGCCGCGCGCGCGGTCGACGCCGGGCACGACGTGACCGGCGTGCACCTGGCGCTGTCGGCGAACCCGCAGGCCTACCGCACCGGCGCCCGCGGCTGCTGCACCCTGGAGGACTCCCGGGACGCGCGCCGCGCCGCCGACGTGCTGGGCATCCCGTTCTACGTGTGGGACATGGCCGAGGAGTTCCGCGAGGACGTGGTCGCCGACTTCCTCGCCGAGTACGCGGCCGGTCGCACCCCGAACCCGTGCCTGCGCTGCAACGAGAAGATCAAGTTCGCCGCGGTGCTGGACCGGGCCCGCGCGCTGGGCTTCGACGCCGTGGTCACCGGCCACCACGCCCGGCTGGCGGACGGGGTGCTGCGCCGCTCGGTCGACCAGGCCAAGGACCAGTCGTACGTGCTGGCCGTGCTGCGGCCCGACCAGCTGGCCGGCGCGGTCTTCCCGCTCGGCGACTCGACCAAGGCGCAGGTACGGGCCGAGGCGGCGCGGCGCGGTCTCGCCGTCGCCGACAAGCCGGACAGCCACGACATCTGCTTCATCGCCGACGGCGACACCCGCGGCTTCCTGCACCGCGAGCTGGGCAGCGCGCCGGGCGACATCGTCGACGCGGACACCGGCGAGGTGCTCGGCAGCCACGACGGGGCGTACGCGTACACGGTGGGGCAGCGGCGCGGGCTCAACCTGACCCGCCCGGCGCCCGACGGAGCGCCCCGGTACGTGCTGTCCATCACGCCGGTGCAGAACACGGTGACGGTGGGCCGGCGCGAGGCGCTCGCCGTCGACACCGTCACCGCGGAGCGTCCGGTGTGGACGGTGCCGCCGCCGGCCAGCCCGTTCGACTGCCAGGTGCAACTGCGCGCGCACGGCGAGGTGTACGACGCGAGGGTGACGCACGACGCCGCCGGGCTCACCGCGACGCTGCGGGCGCCGGCCAGCGGGGTCGCGCCGGGCCAGGCGATCGTGGTGTACCGCCGCGACCCGGCCGGCGACGTGGTGCTCGGCTCGGCGACGATCGCCGCCGCCGCCTGATCCACGCCGGCCCGGCCCCGACGACCGCTGCCGCGTCGCGGTCAGCCTGCCGTCGCGTTCGGGAGCAGGGCGAGCAGGGCGGTGGCGGCCGGCGGCGGGGTGCGGTCGGCGGCGACCACCGCGAGCAGCTCGCGCGGGATCGGCGGGTCGGTGCGCAGCCCGACCATCCGGTCGGTGCCGCGCACGGTCAGCGGCGGCAACAGCGACACACCCAGCCCGTGCGCGACCAGTTCGACCAGGTGCGCGATGGTGTCGACCTCGCAGCAGACCCGGCGGGTCAGCCCGTGCCGGGCGCAGACCTCGTCGATGCGGCGGCGCAGCGACGAGTCCGGCCGGTACTCGACGAAGTCGCGGTCGCCGAGCGCGTCGAGCGCGACGGTGCCGGCCGCCGCGAGCGGGTCGGCGGCGGCGACCGCGAGCACCAGATCCTCGGCTCCGAGCGGGATCTCGCGCAGGCCGCGCGGGTCGATCGGCCGGTCCACGAACGCGACGTCCAGCTCGCCGGCGGCGGTGGCCCGGGCCAGCCCGGACGCGCTGGAGTTGGTCAGCCGCAGCGCCACCCCGGGGTGCCGGCGGTGGAACTCGGTCAGCAGCGCCGGCAGGTCGATGCCGCCGAGCGTCTGCAGCACGCCGACCGACAGCCGGCCGCGCAGCACCCCGCGCACCCCGGCGACCGCGTCCCGGCCGTCCGCGGCGGCGGCGAGTGCCTGCCGGGCCGCGGGGAGCAGCGCCGCGCCGGCGGCGGTGAGCCGGACCCGCCGGCTGGTGCGGACGAACAGGTCGGTGCCGAGCTCGCGCTCCAGCGCCCGGATCGAGCCGGACAGGCTGGACTGCACCACGTGCACCCGCCGCGCCGCCCGGGTGAAGTGCAGCTCCTCCGCGACGGCGACGAAGTGGTCGAGTTGCCGCAGCTCCATTGATCGATGGTACCGATCGACAGGATCGAAACAATCCGTTGGAGGGATCGGTGACGGGTTGGCAGGCTGGGGAGGACGGCGTCCGGCGGAACGGGCCGAGGACGAACCGGTGGAAGGGGCACGATGGGGGTCATGACGGAGCAGCGGACGGCCCGGCGGGGCGCGGCGGTCGGCTTCGCGTTCGTCGCGTACGCGTTCGGCGTCACCATGGTCGGCACCACCCTGCCGACCCCGCTGTACGCGATCTACCAGCACGAGTACGGCTTCGGCAGCCTGCTGACCACGGTGATCTACGCGGTGTACGCGGCCGGCGTGATCGCCGCGCTGCTGCTGTTCGGCCGGGCCTCCGACGCGTACGGGCGGCGCCGGGTGCTGCTCGTCGGCCTCGCCGCGTCGGCTGCCTCGGCGCTGGTGTTCCTGTCCGACGCCGGGTTGGCCGCGCTTTTCGTCGGTCGGGTGCTGTCCGGCCTGTCCGCCGGGATCTTCACCACCACCGCGACCGTCACCCTGGTCGACCTGGCGCCGGCCGCCCGGCAGCGGACCGCGGCGCTGGTCGCCACCACGGTCAACATGCTCGGCCTCGGCTGCGGCCCGCTGCTCGCCGGGGTCCTCGCCCAGTGGGCGCCGCTGCCGCTGCGACTGCCGTTCCTGGCCAACCTGGTACTCCTGGTGCCGGCGGCGATCGGCGTGCTGCGCGCTCCCGAACCGGTGGCGGTCCGGCCGGGCGCCCGGCTGAGCGTGCAGCGGCCGTCGGTGGCGGCCCCGGCGCGGGCGGTGTTCGTCCCGGCGTCGGTGGCGGTGTTCGCCGCGTTCGCCGTGTTCGGGCTGCTCACCTCGATCGAACCCGGCTTCCTCGCCACCGTGTTGGGGCTCGACTCGCGGGCGCTGGCCGGGCTGGTGGTGTTCACCATGTTCGCCGGCTCGGCGCTCGGCCAGGTCGGGCTGGCCCGGGTACCCAGCCGGGTCGCGTTGCCGGTCGGCTGCCTGGTGCTGGTGGCCGGGCTGGCCGGGATCGCCGGCGGCCTGCTCGGCCGGTCGGTCGCGGCGCTGATCGCCGGTACCGTCGTGATCGGCGTCGGGCAGGCGCTCAGCTTCCGGTCCGGGATGGCGGCGATCACCGCGGCGAGCCCGGAGGCGGAGCGCGCCGCCACCGTCTCCAGCTTCTTCGTCGTCGCCTACGTCGGCATCTCGCTGCCGGTCGTCGCGGTCGGGGTGGCGGCGAACCTGTGGGGCCTGCGTACCGCCGGGATCGCGTTCACCGCCGCCGTCGCCGTCGTCGCGCTCGGTGCCCTGCTCGCGGTGCTGCGCCTGGACCGCCGCCGGCCGGGACCCGCCTGACCGCCGCCCGCCGCCGGAACCACCGTCCGGTGCCTGGGCCACCGCCGGCCGGACCGGCCCGACCGCCGTCCGGCGCCTGCCCGCCGTCCGGCGCCAGACCGCGGCCGGCCGCGGCGACCGTGCCGGGCGGTACCCGGGCGCGGCGGCCGGGGTGGCGGTCAGGCGCCGATGGCGTCGAGGTCGGCGCGGGCGTCGGCGGGCAGGTCCAGGCCGGCGCCGGCGATGTTCTCCCGCAGGTGGGCGACGTTCGAGGTACCGGGGATCAGCAGGATGTTGGGTGAGCGCTGCAGCAGCCAGGCCAGCGCGACCGCCATCGGGGTGGTGTCCAGCCGCTTCGCGACCGCCTCCAGCGCCTCGGACTGCAGCGGCGAGAACCCGCCGAGCGGGAAGTACGGCACGAACGCGATGCCGTCCGCCGCGGTCGCCGCGACCAGCCCGTCGTCGTCGCGCTGGGCGATGTTGTACCTGTTCTGCACGGTCACCACCGGCGCGATGGCCCGCGCCTGCGCGAGTTGCTCGGCCGTCACGTTGCTGACGCCCAGGTGGCGGATCAGGCCCTCGGCGCGCAACTGCGCCAGCGCCTCGAACTGCTCGGCCAGCGAACCGGGCTCGGGCGAGTGCACGCCGCCGACCCGCAGGTTGACCACGTCGAGCACGTCCAGGCCGAGGTGTTCGAGGTTCTCGTACACCTGCTCGCGCAGCTGCCGCGGGCTGCGGGCCGGTGGCCAGCCGCCCCGCTCGTCGCGCCGGGCCCCGACCTTCGTGACGATGTGCAGGTCGTCCGGGTACGGCGCGAGCGCCTCGCGGATCAGCTCGTTCGTCACGTACGGACCGTAGAAGTCGGCGGTGTCGAGGTGGTTGATGCCGGCGTCGACCGCGGCCCGCAGTACCGCGATCGCGCCGTCCCGGTCCGCCGGCGGCCCGAACACGCCGGGGCCGGCGAGCTGCATCGCGCCGTACCCGACCCGGGTGAGGTCGAGGTCGCCGACGCGGTAGGTGCCGCCGGGAAGCTGCTTCGCTGTCATGATCGCCTTTCCCGCCGCGGCGCTCACCGCGGCTGCCTTCACCGTCCGCCGGGGCGGGGGCCCCGACCAGGCTCCGGTTCTCCTGGGACCGGGAGGACCAGGCTGGCGAGAGCCGAATCACGCTGGCGCGCCGCGGCCGCTGCCGTGACGATGGTCCGCGTGCAGATACGCAGGTTGATCCCGGCCGACGTGCCGGCCTGTCAGGAGCTGTCGGCCGACCGTGGCTGGCTGCGCGAGGACCGACGCTGGGCGCTGCTGATCGAGCTGGCCGAGGTGTACGGGATCGACGCCCCGGACGGTGGTCTCGCCGGTGCGGTGACGCTGACCCGGTACGACACGCACGCCGCGATCGGCATGATGCTCGTCGCCGCCCGGTACGAGCGGCAGGGGCTCGGGCGGGCCCTGATGTCGCACGTGCTGGCCGCGGCCGGCGGTCCGGTCTGCCTGCGCGCCACCGACAACGGCCGCCCGCTGTACGAGAAGCTCGGGTTCGGCGCCGACGGCAGCTCGGTGACCTACCTCGGCACGCTGTCCGGCGACCGACCGGACCTGCCGCCGACCCGGCCGGCCGACCGGACGGATCTGCCGGAGATCCTGCGGCTGGACGCCGACGCGTTCGGCGCCGACCGGTCCCGGCTGCTGCGCCGGCTGGTCGACCTCGGCCGGCTCCGGCTCGCCGCCGGCGGGTACGGCGCGAGCTGGCGCAACGGCGCGTACAGCCTGCTCGGCCCGGTGGTGGCGGACGACGTGGCGACCGCGATCGCGCTGTGCACCGATCTGGCGGACGGGCCGGTCCGGCTGGACATCGCGTCGTACCAGCCGGAGTTCGAGGCGTGGGCGGCCGACCGGCTGTCCCGCGGCGAGCGGGTCAGCCTGATGTCGACCGGCGGCACCCCACCCGGCGACGTCAAGCGCCTGTTCACCCCGTTCACGGTCGCCACCGACTAGAGCTGTCCCGACGACCAGCGCTGTCCCGACGATCGGGGCTGTCCCGACGTCCCGCGGACGCGAGACGGGCCCCCGGTCACTCCACGCAGAACTCGTTGCCCTCCGGATCGCGCAGGACGGTGAGCTCGGCGCCGGGCCGGACCACGGTGGCGCCGAGCGCGACCAGCCGGGCCACCTCGGCGTCGATCGGGCCGTGCGCCCGCAGGTCGAAGTGCAGCCGGTTCTTCGCCGTCCTGGGCTCCGGCACCCGGACGAACCACAGGTTCGGCCCGCCCCAGCCGGCGGCCTCCACGTACGCCCGGTCGGCGGTGGCGTCCTCGTCCACGTTCGAGCCGAGCGCCGCGGCCCAGAACGCGCCGAGCGCCAGCGGATCCGCGCAGTCGAACGTGACGTTCTTGATGTAGGCGATCATCCGGCGACGGTAGGCGGTCGGGCCGCCGGCGGCGAGCGGGTTTCAGCAGCGCAGTACGACCTTGCCGGTGGCCCGATTGGCCTCCATGTACCGGTGCGCGGCGGCGACCTCGTCGAGCTCGAACACCCGGTCCACCACCGGCCGGTACCGGCCCGCCTCGACGTCGGACACGATGCGCCGCAACGCATCCGCGCCGGCCCGGCCGGCCAGGTCCTGCGAGCCGAACGCGGTCAGCTTGGTACCCGACGGGATCGAGCCGACCGGCTCGAAGTCCGGCACCAGCCACTCGCCGCTGAGCAGGCCGGTCATGCACACCGTGCCGCCGCGCCGCACCAGGTGCAGCGAGTCGAGCATCGTCGGTGCCCCGACCAGGTCCAGCACCAGGTGCGGCCCGGCGGGCAGGATCCGGCGTACCGCGGCGGCCAGGTCACCGTCGTCGAGCACCACGTGGTCGGCGCCGTTGGCGGCCAGCCGCGCCACCTTCTGCGGGTTGCGGGTGGTGGTGAGCGTGGTCAGGCCGCGCTCGCGGGCGAGCGACACGGCGGCCAAGCCCAGCGCCGACGACCCACCGCGGACCAGCAGGGTCTCGCCGCTGCCGGCGCCGAGCGCGGTGAGCGAGCCGTACGCGGTCAGGAACGTCTCGGGCAGCGCGCCGAGCGTCGGCCAGTCCAGCGCGGTGTCCAGCCGCATCAGCAGCCGGTCCGGCAGCAGCGCGTACTGCGCGTACCCGCCGTCGAACGCGCGGCCCATGCCTCCCATCACCGCGGCGACGGTCGCGCCGGTCGGCAGCAGCGGGTCGAGCGACTCGGCGACCGTACCGACGCACTCGATGCCCAGCACCCGGGGTGGCTCGACGCCGGGGGAGTGGCCCTGCCGGGTCATCAGCTCGGACCGGTTCAGCCCGGCGGCGTGCACCCGGACCAGCGTCCACCCGTCCCGGGCGGCCGGCCGCGGCACGCTTCGTACCTCGATCGTCTCCGGCCCGCCCGGTCCGGTCCAGACCGCCGCCCGCATCGTCTCGCCCATCGCGCACTCCCGCGTCCGTCACCGCTGCCGACCATGATCGACCCGGCTGCCCGCCGGTGTTTCACCGCCCACCGCGTGCTGCGGTCAGCCGAGCCAGACCGACTTGACGTTGCAGAACTCGCGGATGCCGTGCGCCGCCAGCTCCCGGCCGTACCCGGAGCGCTTGATCCCGCCGAACGGCAGCTCCGGGTACGAGGTGACCATGCCGTTGACGAACACCGCGCCGGCGGCGAGCTCGTCGACGAACCGGTCCGCCTCGTTCGGGTCGGCGGTCCACGCGTTCGCGCCGAGGCCGAACCCGGTGTCGTTGGCGATCCGGATCGCGTCGTCGATGTCGCTGGCCCGGTACAGCCCGGCGACCGGCCCGAACACCTCCTCGCCGTACATCTTCATGCCGGGCGTGAGGTCACCGACCACGGTCGGCGGGTAGTACCAGCCCTTGCGGTCCGGACTGACCCCGCCGGTGAGCACCGTCGCGCCGCGGCCGACGGCGTCGGCGACCAGCTCCTCCACGTCGTCGCGGCCGGCCTCGGTGGCGAGCGGGCCGACGTCGGTCACCTCGTCGGTCGGGTCGCCCATCCGCAGTTCCTTCATCCGGGTCACGAACCGGGCCGAGAACTCGTCGAACACGTCGGTGTGCACGATGAACCGCTTCGCCGCGATGCAGGACTGGCCGTTGTTCTGCACCCGGGCGGTGACCCCGACCCGCGCCGCGCGGTCCAGGTCGGCCGACGGCATCACCACGAACGCGTCCGACCCGCCCAGCTCCAGTACCGTCTTCTTCACCTCGTCGCCGGCGATCGAGGCCACCGAGCGGCCGGCCGGTTCGCTGCCGGTGAGCGTCGCCGCCGCGACGCGCGGGTCCCGCAACACCTGCTCGACCTGGCCGGAGCCGATCAGCAGGGTCTGGAAGCAGCCGGCCGGGAACCCGGCGCGTTCGAACAGCTCGCCCAGGTACAGCGCGGTCTGCGGCACGTTGGAGGCGTGCTTGAGCAGCCCGACGTTGCCGGCCATCAGCGCCGGTGCGGCGAACCGCACCACCTGCCACAGCGGGAAGTTCCACGGCATCACCGCGAGCACCACGCCCAGCGGCTGGTAGCGGGCGTACGCGCGGTGGGCGCCGACCGCGCTCGGGTCCGCCGGTTCGTCGGCGAGGAACTCCGCCGCCCGGTCGGCGTAGAACCGCATCGCCCGGGCGCACTTGCCGACCTCGGCCTGCGCCTGCCGCAGCGGCTTGCCCATCTCGGTGGTCATGGTGACCGCGGTCCGGTCGGTCTCGGCGTCCAGCAGGTCCGCCGCCGCCCGCAGCCACTCGCCCCGCTGGCCGTAGCTGGTGTGCCGATAGTCCGCGAACGTCTCGTACGCCCGCCTGATGCGCGCCGTGACCTCGTCGTCCGGGTACGGCTCGAAGGTGCGCAGGGTCTCGCCCGTCGCCGGGTTCACCGTCGCGATCGCCATGCCGACAGCCTCGCCCCGCCGCCACGGCGCCGTGGCGGGTTTCGGCGATCCCACCCCGGCACGGGTACGCCGTGGCCGGCCGGCCCGCGTGGCCAAGTAGCCTGCCGTCGTGAGCGAACAGGGGTACCCGTGGCCGGCGGGCGCGGCCACCGGGGTCGGGTCGCTGCCCGGTACCGATCCGGGCGAGGCGTTGCGGGTGGTCTTCGGCGAACTGCCCGACCTGCCGTACCTGCCGGAGCTGCCCGACCGCGGCCCCGGCGCCGAGCTGCTCGGCCGTACCGCCGGGCTGCTCGCGGAGCTGCCGGTCGAGCTGTACGCGGCCCGCTGGCGCATCGCCGCCCGCCCCGGCCGCGACCTGCGGCGCACCCGGGACCTGCTGGAACGCGACCTCGACCAGCTGGTCGAGGTGGCCGAGGGCTACACCGGCACGCTCAAGGTCGCCGTCGGCGGCCCGTACACCCTCGCAGCCGGGCTGGAGCTGCCGTCCGGCGGCGCGGTGCTGCGCGACGCGGGTGCGCTGCGGGACCTGACCGCCTCGCTGGCCGAGGGCGTCGCCGCGCACGTCGCCGACGTCGCCGCCCGGGTACCGGGGGCCCGGGTGCTGGTGCAGGTGGACGAGCCGTCGCTGCCGGCGGTGCTCGCCGGCCGGGTGCGCACCGCGAGCGGGTTCGGCACGTACCGGCCGGTGGACGGGCCGGACGCCACCGAGACCCTGCGCACGGTCCTGGCCGCCGCCCGGGTGCCCGCGGTGGTGCACTGCTGCGCCGCCGACGTCCCGGTCGGGCTGCTGCGCGCCGCCGGCGCCGCCGCGGTCGCCGTGGACACCGCGCTGTTGCCGTCCGACGCGGCCGGGCTGGACGCCTGGGGCGAGGCGCTGGACGCCGGCCTCGGCCTGTTCGCCGGCGCGGTGCCGGCCAGCGCGTCGCGCGGCGCGGACGCCGCGGCGGCGGACGCGGTACGCGAGTTCTGGCATCGACTCGGGCTGCCACCGGCCCGGCTGCCCGCGCAGCTGGTGCTCACCCAGGCGTGCGGGCTGGTCGGCACCGGCCCGGAGCAGGCCCGCGCGGCGCTGCGGTACGCCCGGGACGCCGCCCGCCGCATCGCCGACGAACCGGACGTCCGCTAGCCGTACCACGGTGTCGTACGTGCTGGTACGGGGGGTTTTGCCCCGTCGCCCGTCCGCTGACCCCGTGATCAACAGCGCGCACCGCGGGCGGGCCGGCGCAAACGCGGGTCGCCGTGCGGTGACGCGGAGTAGGGTGCGGCGCATGTCGGTGCCGAAGAAGCTGCCCCGCACCAAGTTCGCGCAGCTGCTGCAGACCCAGGTGCGCAACGAGTTCACCGCGGCCCAGCAGTACGTCGCGGTGGCGGTCTGGTTCGACAACCGGGACCTGCCGCGGCTGGCCGCGCACTTCTACCGGCAGGCGCTCGAGGAGCGCAACCACGCGATGATGATGATCCAGTACCTGATGGACCAGAACATGCCGGTCGCGGTGCCGGGCGTGGACGAGGTGCGCAACGACTTCGACAACGCCGAGGAGCTGATCGCGCTCGCGCTGCAGCAGGAGCGCGACGTGGCGGACGAGATCGACACGCTGATGGCCGCGGCCCGCGCCGACCACGACTACTCCGGCGAGACGTTCGTGCAGTGGTTCGTCGCCGAGCAGGTCGAGGAGATCGCCCAGATGTCGACCCTGCTCAACGTGGTGCGCCGGAGCAACGGCAACCTGTTCGACGTGGAGAACTTCCTCGCCCGGGAACGGGTCGGGGACCAGTCGGTGAGCCCGACCGCGCCCCGGGTCGCCGGCGGCACCCTCTGATCCGGTCCACCGCCGCCGGCCCGCGCGCCGCTGCGCCGGACGGTCCGCCCAGCCGGCCCGGTCACCGTCCCGGAGCGTCTCGACGGTTCTGTCGGCACCGGCCGATACCGTGATGCCGCCGGCTCCTGGCCGGCGGGATCGCGACGGATCGGGGACGGGAGACCAGCGTGAGCACCAGCGGCGACGAGCTGTCCGGCACACCGACCGCCGAGCAGGAGGCCGCGGCCGGCGCCGAGCCGACGGCGGAGGCGCGCGAGCGGCACCGCACCCTGGCCGAGCAGATCGACGACCACCAGTACCGCTACTACGTGCTCGACTCGCCGACCGCCTCCGACGCCGAGTACGACCACCTGATGCGCGACCTGGAGCGGCTGGAGGAGCAGTTCCCGGCGCTGCGCACGCCGAACTCGCCGACCCAGCGGGTCGGCGGCACCTACTCGACGCTGTTCACCGCGGTCGAGCACGTCGAGCGGATGCTCAGCCTGGACAACGCGTTCAACTCCGACGAGATCGCCGCCTGGGCCGAGCGGGTCGAGCGGGAGGCCGGCGGCGCGACGGTGTCCTACCTGTGCGAGCTGAAGGTCGACGGTCTCGCGGTCGACCTGGTCTACCGGGGCGGCCGGCTGGTGCGCGGCGCGACCCGCGGGGACGGCCGCACCGGTGAGGACATCACCCCCAACGTGCGCAGCGTCGAGGGCATCCCGCACGAGCTGGCCGCCTCCGCGGAGTTCGGCGTGCCGGCGCTGGTGGAGGTGCGCGGCGAGATCTACTTCCCGGTCGAGGGTTTCACCGAGCTCAACGCGTCGCTGGTCGAGCAGGGCAAACCGCCGTTCGCCAACCCGCGCAACGCGGCCGCCGGCAGCCTGCGGCAGAAGGACCCGCGGATCACCGCACAGCGGCCGCTGCGGCTGGTGGTGCACGGTCTCGGCGCTCGGGAGGGGTTCGAGCCGACCCGCCAGTCCGAGGCGTACGCGGCGTTGCAGGCCTGGGGACTGCCCACCTCGAAGCGGTGGCGGGTGGTCTCGTCGCTGTCCGACGTGCAGGACTACATCGACTACTACGGCGAGCACCGGCACGAGGTCGAGCACGAGATCGACGGCGTGGTGGTCAAGGTCGACGAGGTCAGCGTGCAGCGCCGGCTCGGCTCCACCAGCCGGGCGCCGCGCTGGGCCATCGCGTACAAGTACCCGCCGGAGGAGGTCAACACCAGGCTGACCGACATCCGGGTCAACGTGGGCCGCACCGGCCGGGTCACGCCGTACGCGGTGCTGGACCCGGTGCGGGTGGCCGGCTCGACCGTCGCGTTCGCCACCCTGCACAACGCCTCCGAGGTCAGGCGCAAGGGCGTGCTGATCGGCGACACGATCGTGCTGCGCAAGGCCGGCGACGTGATCCCGGAGGTGGTCGGCCCGGTCGCCGACCTGCGGCCGGCCGACGCCCGCGAGTTCGTGATGCCGACGCACTGCCCGGAGTGCGGAACCGAGCTGCGGCCGGAGAAGGAGGGCGACGCCGACATCCGCTGCCCGAACGCCCGGCGCTGCCCCGCGCAGCTGCGCGAGCGGGTGTTCCACCTGGCCGGGCGCGGCGCGTTCGACATCGAGGCGCTCGGGTACAAGGCGGCCACCGCGCTGCTGGCCGACGACGTCATCGCCGACGAGGGCGACCTGTTCGCGCTGGACGCCGACCGGCTCGCCGGCTCGGAGTTCTTCGTCAACAAGGACGGCACCCTCGGCAGCAACGCGCACCGGCTGCTGGACAACCTCGCCGAGGCGAAGACGAAACCGCTGTGGCGGGTGCTCGTCGCGCTGTCGATCCGGCACGTGGGTCCGACCGCGGCGCGGGCGCTGGCCCGCGAGTTCGCCTCGGTCGAGCGGATCGCCGGCGCCGAGCAGGAGGAGCTGGCCGCGGTCGACGGGGTGGGCCCGACGATCGCCGAGGCGGTCCGCGACTGGTTCGCCGTCGACTGGCACCGCGGGGTGGTCGACAAGTGGCGCGCCGCCGGGGTCCGGATGGCGGAGGAGCGCGCCGACGACGAGCCACGGCCGCTGGCCGGGGTGACCGTCGTGGTCACCGGGTCGCTCGCCGGGTACTCGCGGGACGAGGCGACCGAGCAGATCCAGTCCCGTGGCGGCAAGGTGACCGGCTCGGTGTCCAGGAAGACCGGCTTCGTGGTGGTCGGCGAGAACCCGGGCAGCAAGTACGACAAGGCGCTGTCGCTGAAGGTGCCGGTGCTGGACGAGGACGGCTTCGCGGTGCTGCTGACCGACGGCCCGGACGCCGCCACCGAACGCGCCCAGATCGGGCCGGAGGAGGGCGCCGCGGCGGCCGGCGGCGACGGACAGTGAGCGGATCGGCCCACGTCACTCGGAGATAACAAAACGGCCGAGTTTGTTCGCGGTTCGGCGGACACTCAGGGTTGTGCTGGCCGGCAGGTCCATACTGCGCCAGGTAGGCGTCACTGTGCCCGATCGACCTCGTTTCACACCGAGGTCGTCCAGTTGTGCGGGTCCACACGGCGCGACCTCGGCGATCGGCGACACGTGCCCCGGCGCGTCGGTCCGCCGGTGACCTTCTTCCGTCTCGGAGGGGTGGATGGAGTCGACGGCACTGCGCAACGAGCCGCCGCTGCGGCACAAGCGGGTCTTCGTCGGCTACCTCGCCGTGGTCATCGCCGCCGGGGCCGCGGTCGTCGCGCTCGGCCTGCCCGGGCTCGTCCGCGCCATCCCCGACCTGCCGGTCGACGCCTGGCTGCTGATCCTGCTGGCGGCGGTGGTGGACGCCGGCCCGTTCAGCGGACCACGGCAGCGCAGCAGCTCGGTCGGGGTGTTCCCGTCGGTGTGCTTCGGCTTCACCGTGCTGCTGCTGTGGGGCCTCGGCCCGGCCGTGCTGCTCGCCGTCGTCGCGATCATCGGATCGACCTGGCGGCTGCACGCCAAGCTGTGGCGCGCCGCGTTCAACCTCGCCCAGTACCTGCTCGCCTACGGGGCCGCCGCCCTGGTGCTGCACACCGTCCGGGACGACGTGTTCCGGGCCACCGGCTGGCACGCGGTCGCGGTGGTCGGTGCCGCCGCCGCCTGGTTCGTGGTCAGCGAGCTGATCGTGGACACCGCGGTCCGGCTCCGGTTCGGCGGCAACTGGTGGTCGACGGTGTGGGGCGGGCTGTCGTTCGAATTGCAGACCACCGGGGCGTTGCTGTTGCTGGCGCCGGTGCTGGCCGGCGCCATCAGTACCAGCCCGTGGCTGATCGCGCTGATCCTGGTGCCGCTGTTCGCGGTGTACCGCAGCGCCCGGGTCGCCGCCGAGCGCGACCGGGAGTCCCGGCACGACCCGCTGACTGGCCTGGCCAACCGCAAGGCGCTGCAGGAACGCATCGAGGACGACATCGCCCGCCGGGACGGCGACGCGCGCCCCGGCCCGCTGCTGCTGGTGCTCGACCTGGACCGGTTCAAGGAGGTCAACGACGCGCTCGGGCACGGTGTGGGGGACCGGCTGCTGGTCGAGGCGGGCCGCCGGCTGCGGGCCCGGCTGCCCGAGGACGTACTGGTCGCGCGGCTCGGCGGGGACGAGTTCGCGGTGGTGCGCACCGCGGTCGGTGACCTGGACACGGCGCACGCGTTCGCCGAGCGGGTCGCGGCCGTGCTGTCCGGGCCGGTACACCTGGACGGGATGCCGCTGGAGGTGGCCTCCTCGATCGGGGTGGCGGTGTACCCGCGGCACGGCACCGACTTCGACGAGCTGCTGCAGCACGCCGACGTCGCGATGTACGAGGCGAAGCAGCGCAACGACTCGGTCTCGGTGTACGCGCCGGAGGCCGACCACAACTCCGCCGCCCGGCTCGGCCTGCTCGGCGACCTGCGCCGCGCCCTGGAACGCCCCGACCGCCCGGAGCTCGGCGAGCTGGGCGTGTTCTACCAGCCGCAGGTGGCGATCGACTCCGGCGAGGTGGTCGGGGTCGAGGCGCTGCTGCGCTGGCGCCACCCCGAGCACGGCATGGTCGGACCGGAGGAGGTGATCCGCGCCGCCGAGCACACCGCGGTGATGCGGCTGCTGACCTACCGGGTGCTCGACGAGGTGGTGGCGCGGGTGGCGCAGTGGCAGCGCGACGGGCTGGTGCTGCGGGCCGCGGTCAACGTCAGCGTCCGCGACCTGCACACCGCCGATCTGGTCGACCACCTCGCCGGCCTGCTCGACAGGCACGACGTGGCGCCGAGCCAGATCGAACTGGAGATCACCGAGGGCGCGCTGATGGCCGACCCCCGCCGGGTGCTCGCCACGCTGCGCCGGCTGGACCGGCTCGGCATCGCGCTGTCCCTGGACGACTTCGGTACCGGCTACTCGTCGATGCTGCACCTGCGCCGGCTGCCGCTGTCCGAGGTGAAGATCGACCGGTCGTTCGTGCTGGGCATGGGCTCGGACCCGGACGACGCGGCGATCGTCCGGTCGATCATCGAGCTGGCCGGGGCGCTCGGCATGCGGGTGGTCGCCGAGGGGGTCGAGGACGAGCGCACCTGGCGCCGGCTGTCCGCGCTGGGCTGCCAGGTCGCCCAGGGCTGGTTCTACGCCCGGCCGATGCCGGCGGCCGAGCTCACCAGCTGGCTGGCCCGCTACCGCCCACCGCGCGTCCGCCAGTCCACCGACACCCCCGACCCTGCCCACACCTGAGCCGGGTACCGGCCGCGGCGGGCGCCGCGCCGGTGCGGTCACCACGCCAGGGCGGCGGCGAAGCCGTCCGGGTTGTCGAGCATGACGTTGTGTCCCGCATCGGCGACCACCCGGACCTCGACGCCCGCCTCGGCCAGGGCGGCGGCGCCGGCCAGCGGGCCGCTGCGGGCGCCCTGCACGTACACGGTCGGCATCGGCAGTGCGGCGATCGTGCCGCGCAGGTCGGCGGCGCCGAGGGATCGTTCGCTGCGGTAGACCGCGACCGGGTCGGCGAGCCGCATGGTGGCGGCCCACTCCTCGCCGACCGCGGTCAGCGTCCGGGCGAACCCCTCGGCGGCGAAGGACGACTCGTCCCAGCCGTCGAGGCGGGGCCGCGGTGCCGGGTCGAGGTTGGCCTCGACCGCGACCAGCCGCGAGACCAGGCCGGGCCGGTGGGCGGCGAGCAGGACGGCGACCGAGCCGCCCATGCTGTGCGCCACCACCTCCGCGGCGCGCACGCCGGCCGCGTCCAGCGCGGCGGCCAGCATCCCGGCCTGGTCGGCCAGCGTGTACGAGAAGTCGGCCGGGCGGTCGCTGATCCCGTACCCCAGCAGGTCGACGAGCAGGGAGCACCGCCGCTCAGCGGCCGGATGCGTTGCGGTACCGGCGAAGTACGCCGGAGAGCTGGAGCCGAGGCCGTGCACGTACACCCGGGCCGGGTCGGCGCCGGGCAGTTCGACCCAGCGCATCCGCGCGTCGGGGCGTACCTGGGCGTGGCGGATGGTCATGCGGGTACCTGTCCTTCGGTGCCGGTCGGGTCGGTCGGGCGGTGGTCACAGCGTCGTCAGGAACTCGGCCACGGCGTCGTGGAACCGCGTCCGGTGGGTCAGGTAGAAGTCGTGCGTACCGTCGTCGATGGTGGCCAGGCGGGTGTTCGGCCGGTCGAGCATGCGTCGGGCGATGTCGTCGGGCACGATCGGGCTGGCGCCGCCGCGCAGCACCAGCGCCGGCTGGTCGCTCGCGTACCAGTCGGCCCAGTGCTCGCCGAACACCTGCCGCTTGACCTCGCGCATGTCGTCGGGGTGCCAGCGCAGCCGCCAGCCCTGGTCGGTCTCGACGGCGCCCTCCAGGAAGTGCAGCGGCTCGCCGAGGCTGACCCGGGCCTCGATCTCGGTGCGCAGCGCGTCGAGGCTGCCATACGTCTCGGGCAGCCCGTCGAGCCAGTCGCTGTCGTGCGGCGGCAGTTCGGCGGCCATGTCGACGACCACGAACGCGCGGACCAGGTCGGGCCGCCGGGCGGCGAGCTGGAACGCGTTGAGCCCGCCGAGCGAGTGGCCGACGAGCACGCAGGGCGCGAGGTCGAGGCGTTCGACGAGCGTGGCGGTGTCGGCGAGGAACGCCTCCCGGCCGTAGTCGGCGGCGCGGTCGGAGCGGCCGTGGCCGCGCTGGTCGGGCGCGACGATCCGCCAGTCGGGGCCGAGCCGGTCGGCGAGCGACAGGAACGGCCGCCCGCGGCCGAACGCCCCGTGCAGCGCGAGCAGCGGTCGGCCGGTGCCGCCGGTGTCGGCGTACGCGAGGCGGATCCCGTCGGGGGTGGTCAGGTGGTGCATGGCGGTCACGGCGTCCTCCGGTTGCCTCGAATCGAGGTGTAGTGCGCAGGACTCTAATAGAGGTAGGTCGGATCGAGTCAACTCGTTACGATGGTTTGTGAGCCGACCGACAGGAGGACCATGCTGAGCCTGTGCATCCTCGGGTTCCTCGCCGAGGAGCCGCTGCACGCGTACGAGCTGAGGTCGCGGATCTCCGGACTGTCCGGGCACGTCCGCCCGGTCAGCGACGGCGCGCTCTACCCGGCGATCAACCGGCTGCGCGCCGCCGGTCACCTCGACCGGCGCCAGGAGAAGGGCGTCGGTGCGACGCCCCGGCAGGTGCTGTCGCTCACCGAGGCCGGCCGGGAGGAACTGCTGCGCCGGCTGCGCGAACCGGCCGAGGTCGAGATCACCGACCGCAACTCGTTCTTCGTCCTGATGGCGTTCCTGTCGCACCTGCCGGACGTGGCCGACCAGCTCGCCGTGCTGCGTCGCCGGCTGGACTTCTCCTCGCAGCCGGCGAGCTTCTTCTACGACCGCGGCCGGCCCCGGCGCGCCGTCGAGATGACCGACCGGTACCGCCGGGGGATGCTGACCCTGGGCGCCGCCACCCGCAAGGCGGACAAGGAGTGGCTGCGGGCCACGATCGCCGAGCTGGAGGCCGAGCTGGACGGCCGGTAGTGGCCAGGCGCCGGCCCGACGGCCCGTGCGGGCCCCGTCGTCGGTGGGGCGAGCGAGGCGCCGGGCGGTGGACCGGGAGGAAGGGGGCTCCGGCGCCGCAATAGACTCGCGGGGACGCTGCGTAGCGGGTACGAATGCGCAGGTGGACCGGTGCCAGCCGGTCGAGATCACACCAGCCAAGACCGACAAGGAGCCAGTGATGGCCGCCATCTCCCGCGAGGAGGTCGCGCATCTCGCGCACCTCGCGCGGCTTGCCGTGACCGAGGACGAGCTGGACACGTTCGCCGGCCAGCTCGACCAGATCGTGTCCTCGGTGGCGCGGATCGGCGAGGTCGCCGCCGACGACATCCCGCCGACCTCGCACGCGGTGCCGTTGACCAACGTGATGCGCGCCGACGAGCCGCGCCCGGGACTCTCCCGCGAGGCGGCGCTGGCCGGCGCCCCGGCGGTCGAGAACGACCGGTTCCGGGTGCCGCAGATCCTGTCCGAGGAGGCCTGAGGTGCGCGAGCGGATCAGCGGCCCGACGGTGAGCGGAGAGCGGGCATGAGCGAGCGGCAGCGAGTGAATCATGGGCATCGTGCGTTCGTGCCTCATGTCCGGTCGGAGCGAAGCGGAGAGCGGGCATGAGCGAGCTGACCGGCCGGACGGCCGAGGAGCTGGGCGCGGCGATCGCCGCCGGTGAGACCTCCGCGGTCGAGGTGACCCGGGCCCACCTGGACCGCATCGACGCGGTGGACCCGGCCGTGCACGCGTTCCTGCACGTGGCCGGCGAGTCCGCGGTGGCGCAGGCGGCCGAGGTGGACCGGCGGATCGCGGCGGGGGAGAAGCTCGGCCCGCTGGCCGGGGTGCCGGTCGCGGTGAAGGACGTCGTCGTCACCCAGGACATGCCGACCACCGCCGGGTCGAAGATCCTGGAGCACTGGCTCCCGCCGTACGACGCGACCCTGGTGCGCAGGCTGCGCGAGGCGGGCCTGGTGGTGCTGGGCAAGACGAACATGGACGAGTTCGCGATGGGTTCGTCCACCGAATACTCCGCGTACGGGCCGACCCGCAACCCGTGGGACACCGGCCGGATCCCGGGCGGCTCCGGTGGCGGTTCGGCCGCCGCGGTCGCCGCCCGCGAGGCGCCGCTGGCCATCGGTACCGACACCGGCGGCTCGATCCGCCAGCCCGGCGCGGTGACCGGCACCGTCGGCGCGAAGCCCACCTACGGCGGCGTCTCCCGGTACGGGCTGATCGCGTTCTCCTCGTCGCTGGACCAGGCCGGCCCGGTGACCCGGACGGTGACCGACGCGGCGCTGCTGCACGAGGTCATCGGCGGCCACGACCGGTGCGACTCGACCAGCATCGACGCGCCGGTACCGCCGGTCGTCGAGGCGGCCCGCCGTGGCCTGACCGGCGACCTGACCGGGGTGAAGGTCGGCGTGGTGCGCGAGTTCGCCGCGGCGCAGGGCGCCGAGCCCGGCGTGGTGGCGGCCTTCGAGGCCGGCGTGCAGACGCTGACCAAGCTCGGCGCCGAGGTGGTCGAGGTCAGCTGCCCGCACTTCGAGTACGCGCTGCCGGCCTACTACCTGATCGCACCGAGCGAGTGCTCGTCGAACCTGGCCCGGTTCGACGGCGTGCGCTACGGCCTGCGGGTCGGTGACGACGGCAGCCGCGCGCTGGAGGAGGTCATGTCGCTGACCCGGGACCGCGGCTTCGGCCCGGAGGTCAAGCGGCGCGTCATCCTCGGCACGTACGCGCTGTCCGCCGGCTACTACGACGCGTTCTACGGCCAGGCGCAGAAGGTGCGCACGCTGGTCACCCGCGACTTCACCGCCGCGTTCGAGCAGGTGGACGTGCTGGCCGCGCCGACGACGCCGTTCGTGGCGTTCCCGTTCGGCTCGCGCACCGCCGACCCGACCCAGATGTACCTGGCGGATCTCTACACGATCCCGTCCAACCTGTACGGCGGACCGGCCATCTCCGTCCCTTGTGGACTGTCGGAGGGGCTGCCGGTGGGCCTGCAGATCATGGCGCCGACCATGGCCGACGACCGGATGTACCGGGTGGCCGCGGCGCTGGAGTCGACCCAGTCGCCGCGCCTCGCGGACCAGACCCCGGAGGTGACCGCATGAGCGAGCGTGCGCGAGCGAATCACGGGCATCGTGCCCTGCGGAGCCTCGTGAACGTTCCGACGAAGGAGGAACGCTCGTGAGCGTCGCAACGACGGACCTCGCCGACGTGCTCAGCCGGTACGAGGTGGTGCTGGGGCTGGAGGTGCACGTCGAGCTCGGCACCCGGACGAAGATGTTCTGCTCCTGCCCGACCACGTTCGGCGCCGAGCCGAACACCCAGATCTGCCCGGTGTGCCTGGGCATGCCCGGCGCGCTGCCGGTGGTCAACGCGGTCGGCGTCGAGTCCGCGATCAAGATCGGCCTGGCGCTGGGCTGCGACATCGCGCAGTGGTGCCGGTTCGCCCGGAAGAACTACTTCTACCCGGACATGCCGAAGAACTTCCAGACCAGCCAGTACGACGAGCCGATCTGCTTCGACGGCGCGATCGACGTGGACGTGGACGGCAAGCCCGTCACCGTCGCCATCGAGCGCGCGCACATGGAGGAGGACACCGGCAAGTCGCTGCACGTGGGCGGTGCCACCGGTCGCATCCACGGCGCGACGCACTCGCTGCTGGACTTCAACCGGGCCGGCATCCCGCTGGTGGAGATCGTCACCAAGCCGATCGTCGGCGCCGGTGCGGACGCGCCGGCGATCGCCCGGGCGTACGTGGCGGCGATCCGCGACATCGTCCGCGCGCTGGGCGTGTCCGACGCGCGGATGGACCAGGGCTCGATCCGGGCCGACGTGAACGTGTCGCTGATGCCGATCGGCGCGACCGAGTTCGGCACCCGGACCGAGACCAAGAACGTCAACTCGCTGCGCAGCGTGGAGCGTACGGTCCGGTTCGAGATGCTGCGGCAGGCCGAGGTGCTGGACGGCGGCGGCGTCATCCACCAGGAGACCCGGCACTTCAACGAGGCCACCGGCGAGACGATGGGCGGACGGGTCAAGGAGACCGCCACCGACTACCGGTACTTCCCGGAGCCGGACCTGGTGCCGCTCGCGCCCGAGCGGGAGTGGGTGGAGAAGCTGCGCGCCGAGCTGCCCGAGCTGCCGGCCGCGAAGCGGGCCCGGCTGCGGTCCGAGTGGGGCCTGTCCGAGCTGGACATGCAGGCCATCGACAACGCGGGGGCGTTCGACCTGATCGAGGCGACCGTGTCGGCCGGCGCGAGCCCGGAGTCGGCCCGCAAGTGGTGGCTGGGTGAGCTGTCCCGCTACGCCAACGAGCACGACGCCGAACTGGCCGAGCTGACCGCGACCCCGGCGCACGTCGCGGAACTGCAGTCGCTGGTGGACGGCGGCCGGCTGACCGACAAGCTGGCCCGCACCGTGCTGTCCGGCGTGCTGGCCGGCGAGGGCACCCCGGCCGAGGTGATGGCCGCCCGCAACCTGGAGGTCGTCAACGACACCGGCGCGCTGACCGCGGCGGTCGACGAGGCGATCGCGGCCAACCCGGACGTCGCCGCGAAGGTGCGCGACGGCAAGGTGGCCGCCGCCGGCGTCCTGGTCGGCGCGGTCATGAAGGCGACCCGCGGCCAGGCCGACGCCAAGTCGGTGCGCGAGCTGATCATCGCCCGGCTCACCGCCGAGTAGCCGTTCGCGGCGCCCGGCGCGCGGCCGGGTGGCCGAGCACACCGACGGCCCGGTGTCCCGCAGGGGATGCCGGGCCGTCGTCGTTGCGGCGCCCGGGTGGGATAGCGTGGCGGATCGTCGTCGACGCGCCTGGGGGGACCATGGCTGACCTCATCCGGACCGAGTTCGAGGTGCGCGACGAGCGGTTCCGCCCGGTCGGCGGGGACGAGTGGGTCGAGCGGCTGCACACCGGCTGCCGGTGGGTGGAGGGTCCGACGTATTTCCCGGCCGGGCGGTACCTGGTGTTCAGCGACATCCCGAACGACCGGATCCTGCGCTGGGACGAGACGACCGGTGCGGTCGGCGTCTTCCGGGCCCCGGCCGGGTACGCCAACGGGCACACCCGGGACGGGCAGGGCCGGCTGGTCAGCTGCGAGCAGGGCAACCGCCGGGTGACCCGGACCGAGCACGACGGCAGCATCACGGTGCTCGCCGATCGGTACCGGGGGCAGCGGTTCAACAGCCCGAACGACGTGGTGACGCATCCGGACGGTTCGGTCTGGTTCACCGACCCCGACTACGGCATCTCCAGCGACTACGAGGGCAACCGCGCGGACAGCGAGATCGGCGCCTGCCACGTGTACCGGCTCGATCCCGACGGCACCGTCCGGGTCGTCGCGGACGACTTCCACCGCCCCAACGGGCTGGCGTTCGACGCGGGCTGGTCGAGCCTGTACGTGGTCGACACGCCGCGCACGCACATCCGCCGGTTCGACGTGGCGGACGGGGCCCTGACCGGCGGAGAGGTGTTCGCCAGCTGCGACGCGGGGTCGTTCGACGGCATCCGGTTCGACGACGCGGGCCGGTTGTGGGCGGCCGCGCACGACGGGGTGCACTGCTTCGCCGCCGACGGCGAGCTGATCGGCAAGCTGCGGTTGCCGGAGATCGTCTCGAACCTCACGTTCGGCGGGCCGAAGCGCAACCACCTGTTCGTCACCGCCACCACCTCGCTGTACTCGTTGCGCCTCACCATCAACGGCCTGCGCTGACCGTCGGTGGGTCGGTAGGTCGGTGGCGCGACCGTCGGGCGGCGAGGCGGTCAGCGACGCGGGGTCGGTGACGACGAGCCGGACGGCGAGCCCGAGCCCGAACCGCTGGGGGAGGGCGACTGGCCGGGTCTGCCGTCCCCGATGATGTGCCGCTGCAGCGTCACCTCGGACTGGCCGGTGCCGCCGACGCTGATCTCGTCGTACGCCTTGAGCGCGTGCTCGGTGTCGAAGTAGAGCACCGACAGCTCCATCGGTGTCGGCGTCTTCGGCTCCAGCCCGCGCAGCCCGGCCGCGCCGGTCGACCCCTCCACCATCAGCTGGGTACCGCTGCCCAGGTTGCGGGTCTCCCGGTGGTGCAGGTGCCCGGCGAGCACCAGCGGTACGTTGCCGGCCAGCGCCGGCGCGGCACCGGGGTCGTGCACCAGCGCCACGTTCACCGGCGCGTCGACATGGTCCTTGTCGTACCCCTGGATGGTGCCGGCGAGCTGCCTGCCGGACTCCTCGACGGTGACGTCCCTCGGTTCCGGGTCGTTCGGGTTGGCCGGCTCGGTGTCCTTGTCCGGGGTGAACCGGGGGTCGCCGATGCCGGCGAAGGTGATCCCGTCGACCGTGCGCACCTGGTTCTCCAGGACGATCGCGCCCTGCTTGTGCACCGCCGCGGCGGTCGCCGCCGAGTCGTGGTTGCCGCGGATGTACACGTACGGCACCTTGATGTTCTTCACGTTGGCGATGTAGGCGTCCTCCTGCGTGGAGCCCCAGTCGACGATGTCGCCGGTGTCCACCACCAGGTCGATGTTGTACTGCTTGACGACCGTCTCGACCACACCCCAGGCGGCCGGGTTCAGGTGCATGTCGGAGATGTGCAGCACCCGGGTGGTGCCCTCGCTGGGCTCGTAGACCGGCAGGTTGGAGACCGTGCCGTACAGCTTGGCGACGTTGTCGACCAGCCGTTGCAGCTCCTTGGAGTACTGACCGTAGTTGTTCACGATGCTGCGGGCGTCGCCGACCACCGCCGGTGCCATGGTCAGCAGCCCCTCGTACCGCGGTTCCTCGATCGACTGCGGCCGGAACGAGGCGGCGGTCCAGGCGCCGGCACCGGCGAGCAGCAGCACCGACATCCCGGCCGCGATCGCGGTGCGCCGCCACCGGCGGAACACCAGCGCGTTCAGCACCACCCCGCCGAGCAGCGCCGAGGCGCCGGCCTGGATGGCGAGCAGCTCGATGCCGTGCTTGAGGTCGCCGATCGCGTGCTGGCTGGCCGCGGCGATCCCGTTCGGGTCGCTGACCAGCGCCTCGGCCCGCTTGCGGTCCAGCGAACCGAGGTTGATGGTCAGGTGCAGCGGACCGTCGTGGCTGTCCAGCGACAGCGACCCGAGCGGCGGGATCTGCACCTGGGTGTCGCCGACCAGGCTCGGGGTGATCGCCAGGTGGGCCTGGAACGGGCCCACCGCGGCCGACCGCTGACCGCCCAGCAGCAGCCCGCCGGCCATCCCGATCAGCGTCACCACCAGCATCAACAGGTACCGGCAGGTGACCCGTCCGGGCCGGCTGGACAGCGCCGCGCGGACCCGCCCGGCACCGGTGCGCAGCCGGCGGGTGACCGGTCGCAGCGCCTCGACGAGTCCCGCGGCGGGCGTCGCCACGCGGTCCTGGTCACTGGTCACGCTGAACTCCGTCGGGTTGGCGGCACGGCCGCCCCCATGGTGCCGCGAAGTGCGCACGGCCACCACTTCACACGCGGAGCACCCCGAGGTGCGGTGACCGACAGTGGCCGAGCGGGGCGCTCCGGGTCAGCTCTTGTCGACCTTGTTGCCGCCGGAGATCACCAGCCGCAGGATCCGGTCGTCGTCGCCGATCGGCGAGCCGCGACCGTCCTTGTTCGAGGTGGACACCCACAGCGTGCCGTCCGGCGCGGCCACCACGGCGCGCAGCCGACCGTACTGCTTGTCCAGCGTGTGCTGAGGTGCGCCGAGGACGCCGCCCTTGCCGTCGAGCTGCATCAGGTACACCCGCTGGCCGGCCAGGCAGCCGGTCACCAGGATCGAACCGGAGATCGCCGCGCCGGAGCAGGAGGCCTGCGACGGCTTGAAAATCTCCAGCGGGTTCGTGTACGCGGAGTTGCTGCTCTTGCCCTCGGCCTTCGGCCAGCCGTAGTTCCTGCCGGGCTTGATCAGGTTGACCTCGTCCCACTTGTCCTGGCCGAACTCGGTCGCGTACAGCCGCTTGCCGCGGTCCCAGGCGAGGCCCTGCACGTTGCGGTGCCCGTACGAGTAGACCAGCGAGTCGCCGAACGGGTTGCCCGGCGCCGGCTTGCCGTCGGTGGTCATCCGCAGGATCTTGCCGCCCAGGCTGGACTTGTCCTGCGCGTTGCTGGTCTGCGTGCCGTCGCCGGTGCCCGCGTACAGGTAGCCGTCCGGGCCGAAGGCGAGCGCGCCGCCGTTGTGCACCGACGAATGCGGGATGCCGGTGACGATCGGTTTCGGGGTACCACCGAGCTTGAGCTTGGCGATCCGGTTGTCGTCGGCGGTCGAGTAGTAGACGAAGACCGTCTTGTCGGTCTTGTACTTCGGCGAGACCGCGATGCCCAGCAGCCCGCCCTCGCCGTCGTGCACCGACTCCTTGATCGTCTGTACGGTCGTCGGCTTCGCCACGCTGCCGCCGCTGGACTTCAGCTTGAGGATCCTGCCGCTGTCCCGCTCGGTGACCAGCGCCGTACCGTCGGGCAGGAACGCGATGCCCCACGGCACGGTCAGCCGCTTCGCGATCACCTGCACGGTCGCGCCGCCGTCGTCGGAGTCCGACGACACCGACGGGCTCGGCAGCTTCGGCGGGGTGCCCTGGTCTTCCTCGTTCGGCGGCCCGAACGCGCAGCCGGTGCTGGCCAGCACGGTGAGCAGTCCGGCGAGTCCGGCGGCCGCCAGCCGCCGGCGGAGGGCGTGGGTCGTCACCCCGCCAGCCTAGGACCCGCGCCTGAGCACCGCCTGACCGCCTGCGGGCGGGCTCGGCGGCCGGATGGGCAGGCTCGATTCGCCCCGCTCCGACCGGCGCGCTATGGTTCGACGGGCATCGAACATGCGGATGGTCGTGGAGGTACCTCGATGAAGGTCGTCGGTGTGACCGAGTTCGGCGGGCCGGAACAGCTGCGCGTCGTCGACGTGCCGGAGCCGCACGCCGGCCCGGGCCAGGTACGCATTCGGGTCGCGGCAGCCGCCGTCAACCCGACCGACACCCTGCTGCGCGCCGGCGGCCAGCGCTCCCGGCTCGCCGCGCAGACCCCGCCGTACGTGCCGGGGATGGACGCCGCGGGCACCGTCGACGAGGTCGGTACCGGCGTCACCGGGCGCGCGGTCGGCGAGCAGGTGATGGCCATCGCCGTACCGGCGAGCCCGACCAAGGGCGCCTACGCCGAACTGCTCGTGGTGCCCGCCGCGCAGGCGGTGCCGGTACCCGCCGGTGCGAGCCTGGTCGAGGCGGCCACCATCCCGATGAACGGGCTGACCACCGTGCTCGCGCTCGACGCGCTCGCGCTGCGGCCGGGCGACACCCTCGCGGTGACCGGCGCCGCCGGCGCCGTCGGCGGGTACGCCGTCCAGCTCGGCCGCGACCGTGGGCTGCGGGTGCTCGCCGACGCGGCGCCGGCGGACACCGCGCTGGTCACCGCGCTCGGCGCGGACGTCGTGGTGGCCCGCGGCGACGACGTGGCGCAGCGGTTCCGGGCCGAGGCCCCGGCCGGCGTGCCGGGCCTGATCGACGCGGCCGTGCTGGACGAGCTGATCGTGCCCGCGGTGGCCGACGGCGGCGGCATCGCCTCGGTGCGGTACTGGGAGGGCGAGCCGGGGCGCGGGATCGGCGTGCACCGGATCATGGTCGCCGCCTCGGCGCACCGCACCGACCTGCTCGACGGGCTGCGCCGGGCGGTCGAGGCCGGCGTGCTCACCGCGCGGGTCGCCGACACGTACCCGGCGGAGCGGGCCGCCGACGCGCACCGCCGGCTGGCCGCCGGCGGCACCCGCGGCCGCCTCGTCCTCACCTTCTGACCGGCCGGACCTTCTGACCGGCCGCCGGCACCGGTGCTCGGCCGTCCGGGGTCGATGCTCCGTCGTCCGGGACCGGTGCTCCGCCGCCCGGCGTCGGTGCTCCGTTGTCCGGGATCGGTGCTCGGCCGTCCCGGGATCGGTACTCGCCGTCCTGGGAGTGGGGTGATCGCCCGGGCGGTACGGTCGCGGCATGTGCTCCGCCCCGGCCGGCATGCCGGCCGCGTTCATCGAGCGGCTCGGCGGCCCGGACGTCATCCGGTACGGGACGCTGCCGGTCCCGGCGATCGGCGGGACCGACGTGCTGGTCCGGCCGGAGGCGGTCGCCGTCGATCCGGTCGACGCGTTCGTCCGCTCCGGCGCGTACCGCACGTCGACGCCGTTCCCGTTCGTGCTCGGCCGTGACCTGGTCGGTACGGTCGTCGCGGCGGGTGCCGGCGCGGCGGGCTTCCGGCCGGGCGACCGGGTCTGGTGCGGCAGCCTGGGCCACGCCGGCCGCCAGGGCGCGACCAGCGGTTTCGCTGCGGTGGCGGCCGACCGGCTGTACCCGCTGCCCGACGCCGGGCGCGATCCGGTCGCGGCGGTGGCCGCGGTCCACCCGGCGCTGACCGCGTGGCTCGCCCTGCACCGGCACGCCGACCTCGTCGCCGGCGAGACGGTGCTGGTCGGCGGCGGCGCCGGCAACGTGGGTACCGCGCTGCTCCGGCTCGCCGCCGACGCCGGTGCCCGGGTGCTCGCCACCGCGCGGCCGGACGACTTCGACCGGTGCCGCCGGCACGGCGCCGCCGACTGCGTCGACTACCGCGACCCGGACCGATACGCGCGGATCGAAGCGCTCGCGCCGGACGGCGTGCAGGTCTGGATCGACACGTCCGGCCGGCACGACCTGCCGGCGACCGTACCGCTGCTGGCGCACCGGGCCCGGGTGGTGCTGCTGGCCGGCCTCGGCGACGCCGCGGACGTACCGCTGCCGGTGGGCGCGGTGTACACCCGGGACGTGCGGCTGGTGGGGTTCGCGATCAGCAACGCCGGCACCGCCGAACTCGCCGCGGCGGCACGCGGTGTCGCCGCCCTGCTCGGCACCGACCGGCTCGCGGTACGGGTCGGCCCGGTGCTGCCGTTCGGTCAGGCGGCGCGGGCGCACCGGATGCTCGCCGGTACCGAGCCTCGCCCGGCCCCGGGCCGCATCGTGCTGGTCCCGGACGCGTGATCCTGCTGATCGTTGCGCCTGCGTCGGTCTCGTTGCGGGCACGTGCCTCGCGCCGGTCCGGACTCGGGACCGGGCCGGTCGCGGCCGGCCGAGCGTGCCGACCGGTCGCTGCACGGACCCGGCAGCGGGGCGTCGTCGAACGAGCGGGCGGGCAGAGCCCGGTCAGCGGGTGGAGGCCGACGGTCGTGCACCGCCGCCGGCGGCCGGCGCCGAGTCGTCGTCGGACGCCGCCGCGTCGGTGGCCTCGGCGTCGGTGGCGTCGGCTTCGGTGGCGTCGGCTTCGGGGGTCACCGTGTCGGTGGACCGTTCGGCCGGCTCGACGGGCTCGTCGGCGTCCTCGCCGTCGGCTTCGGCGGCCGGGCCGGCGCCGGCCACCTGCAGGCCGAGCGTCTCGGCGAGCACCGGCACCCGGGTACCGGGCACCGCGGGCAGCCACACCGTGCGGTCGTCGGCGAGTACCGCGCTGACCCGCTGGTGGGTGATGGTGAAGCCGCGGATGTCGGTCGGTTCGATGGCGCGGGACCCGACCGGCCACCGCACCACCAGCCGCCCGCCGCGCACGTCCACGCCGGCCCGCCAGCCCCACACCAGCACGGCGAACGGGACGAGCAGAACGAAGGCGAAGGGCCACCCCGCGACGGTGAGCGGGACCGTGCCGCACAGCGCCACGAACGCCGCGATCGGCAGGGCCGCGTTGTAGCGGAAGCGGGCGGTCACGTCTGTTGCCACGTGGCCCATCGTCGCACTCCGGCCGGACGGTGCGGTAGCCGACCCGGTGCGGGCCGGGACACCCCCGGGCCCCCGGCCCGCACCTCGGTCCCGGTTCAGTCGTCGGCGTCGCCGGCGAGGATGCGGTAGATGTCCCGGCGTGCCCGGTCGAGCACCCGCCGGGCGGCGTCGACCGCCTCGGGCGTACCGGCGTGCACCACCTGGCCGGTCGCGGCGTGCACCGCGGCGAGCGACTGCCACAGCTCGGTCGGCTCGTCCGACGCGGCCTCGGCGGCGTTGGCGAACGGTGCGGCCAGCTCGTCCGGGTGCTCGTCCACGTAGGCCCGGCCGGCGTCGGTGAGGGCGAACTCGCGTCGCCGGGCGCTGCCCGACTCCTCGACCAGTTCCTCGTCGGTCAGCTGGGACAGCGCCGGATAGACCGAGCCGGGGCTCGGCCGCCAGACGCCGCCGGAGCGGCGCCCGATCTCCCGGATCAGCTGGTACCCGTTGCGCGGCTGCTCGGCGAGCAGCGCGAGGACGGCGGCGCGCACGTCACCGCGCCGGACCCGGGCGCCGCGTCGCGGACCGCCCGGGCCGAACCCCGGCCCGTAGCCGCCGAAGCCCGGCCCGCCGAACCCGGGGCCGGGTGGGCCGAAGCCGGGAGGTGCGGGCGGCGGGCCGAAGCCGGGCCCGGGCGGCGAGCCGGGCGGCATCGGCGGCATCGGTGGCATCGGCGGGACGCCGTCGGCGGCAGCGGCGGCCGGATGCAGCGGGTGCGGCCGGTGGTGAGGGAACATGTGCGCCTCCTCGATTGCTCGGAACAGTTCGCGATGGCTCAACGATATATCGCGATGATCGGCCTGTCGAGGGTTCCTGCAAACGTGACCGGAACCACGCGTTCCCCGACTCGTTGTCACCTGTGTCGGTGACTGTGCACCCGACAGGGGGAACGCGAGCGTGGGCCGCACGCCGCGCCCGGCGCGCACGCGGGCCTCGCGGAGAGGGGTTGACGGCGGATGACGACGACGGCCATCTCGCGGGCGTTGCGACACCCCGGCTGGTCGACGGCCGCCTGGGTGCTCCTGTCGGTCGCCCCGGTGGTGTACGGCTGGGCCATCCTGGCGGCGCTCGCCGGCGTGCTGCCGGCCCGCGCCGCGCTCGCCGCGATCGGCGCCGGTCCGGTGCTGTGCGCCGTGCTGCTGGTGCGGCTCGCCCTGGTGTTGCCGCACGGTGCCTGCCGGGGCGCCGGCATGCTCGCGCTGGGTTCGCTGGCCGCCGGGGCCGCGTTGATCGTGCTCGCCGCCGTACCGCACGGCTGGGGTGCCCGGTTGCTGGCGGTCGGTTTCACCGTCTCGGCCACGCTGTGCCTGCTCGGCCTGCTGATGCTGCCCGGCACGGCGCCGAACTGGCGGATCCGGCTGCGCCGCCTGCTGGACGGGTTCGGCATCGGGATCAGCGTGTTCTACGCGGCCTGGCTGCTCGTGATCGTGCCGCTGGAGGGCGACGGGCTCGGCCCGTCCGGCCCCCGGGTGCTGCTCGCCGTCCTCGTCTGGCTGGTCGCGGCGGTGTCGCTGGCCTGCACGGTGCTCATCGCCGCCCGCGCCTTCCGGTACCGGCGGGCCGCGCTCGCGTGCGGCGCCGGTGTCGCGCTGGTGTTGCTGGGCCAGGCGGTTCTGGTGGTGCTGGTGCTGCTGCACGCCGCCCCGGCCGCGCTGTTCGCGGCCGCCGCCGGCACCGTGGTCGGGCCGGCGCTGCTCTTCCTCGGCGCGTCCCGCAGCGGCTCGCGCACCGACACCGCCGGCGTGACCCAGCCCAGCTCGTTCGCCGGGATGCCGCTGCTGTCGGTGCCCGTCGCGCTGGCCGTGGTCGCCACCGTCTACCACCTCGCCACCGTGGGCACCTTCGGCACCTACTCGGCCGGGGTGGCGGTGCTGGTGGTGCTCACGGTGGCCGGCCGGGAGGCGTTCGCGGTGTTCGACGTGCGCTGCTACGCCGCCGAACTGGCCGAGCAGGAGGCCCGGTTCCGGTCCATCGTGGCCGGTTCCGACGACGTGACGATGGTGCTGGACGAGAGCCTGATCGTGCGGTGGCAGTCGCCGGCCGCGGCCCGCCGGTTCGGGCTGTCCGACGCCGAGGTCCTGGGCCGCCCGTTCAGCGCGCTGTTCCACCCGGAGGACGCGCCGTCGCTGGCCGAGCAGCTGCGCGAGCTGCTGGTCGACCCGCCGGACGCCCGGGTGCTGGTCAGCGGCCGGCTCCGGGACGGCTTCGGTACCTGGCGGTTCACCGAGTCCAGCGCGACCGACCACCGGGACGAACCGGCGGTGGCCGGCGTGGTGGTGCACCTGCGCGACGTCAGCGCGAACCGCGAGCTGACCCACCAGGTCAGCCGGTTGACCTACACCGACCCGCTGACCGGGTTGCCGAACCGGCGGGCGCTGCTGCGTACCCTTGCCGAGCTGCGCGACCGGCCACGCCCGTGGCGCGGCTGCGTACTGGTGCTCGACCTGTCCGGGGTGCAGGAGGTCAACGAGACCCGCGGCCGGGAGGTCGGCGACGCGGTACTGGTCGAGGTGGCGCGGCGGCTGCGCGCGGCGCTGGCCCCCGACCACGTGCTCGCCCGGCTCGGCGGCGACGAGTTCGCGGTACTGGTCGGCTGCGCGCCGGCGACCGCGGACGGCGTGGCGGCCCGGCTGATCGGCGTGCTGGCCGAGCCGTACGCGGTGGGCGGCGGCCGGGTGCTGCTCGGGGCCTGCGCCGGGGTGGCCGAGTTCGCCCCGAGCGCCACCCCGGACGAGCTGGTGGCCGGCGCGGACGTGGCGATGCGGCGGGCGAAGACGTTGGGCGGCAACCAGTCGCAGCGCTACGACGAGTCGCTGGAGGTGCAGCTGATGCGTCGCTCGATGCTGACCGCGGAGCTGCCCGGCGCGGACCGGCGCGGCGAGCTCGACCTGCTGTACCAGCCGATCGTGGCGGTCGGCGACCGGCACCCGGTCGCGGTGGAGGCGCTGCTGCGCTGGCGGCACCCGCAGCTGGGCACGGTCGGCCCGGAGGAGTTCGTGCCGATCGCGGAGGCGGCCGGGCTGATCGACGAGATCGGCGGCTGGGTGCTGCACCAGGCGTGCCGGCGGGTCGCCGCCTGGCGCGACGACGACCGGCCGGTGCAGGTGGCGGTGAACCTCTCGGCGGTCCAGCTGCGCGAGCCGGACTTCGTCGCCCAGGTCGCCGCGGTCCTCGACGCGTACGAGGTGCCGCCGGAGGCACTGATCGTGGAGGCCGGCGAGGCGGACGTGGTCGCCGACGTGCCCGCCGCGGTACGCACCCTGGGCGGGCTGCGGGCGCTCGGCGTGCGGGTGGCGCTGGACGACTTCGGCACCGGGCACAGCGCGCTGACCTACCTGCGCCGGCTGCCGGTCGACATCCTGAAGGCCGATCGCGCGCTGATCGCCGAGCCGGTCAGCCCGGGTTCACCGGCCGCGCCGCTGGCCGAGATCGTGGTACGCCTCGGCGAGCGGCTCGGCATGGCGGTGGTGGCGGAGGGCGTCGAGACCGCCGAGCAGCTGGCCGCGCTGGCCGCGGCGGGCTGCGGCTACGCCCAGGGGTACCTGTTCGGTCGGCCGATGCCGGTGGAGCACGTGGAGGCGTTCTTCGACCTGCACTCCGACGGCGTGCCCCGGGTGATCGGCCCGTCCACTGTGGACTGATTGGTTGCCCCGGGCCGCACCCGGGCCGCTCGGTCTCCCGGGTGCCGGGATCATCCTCGCGTGCCCGACTTGTCGGCCATGCGAAGGCTACGGGCGTGACAAGTTGTACCCGCGTCGAGGGTCCCGAGAGCCGTTCGCGCGGGTAACGTCCGGAGAAACTGCATGTCCGGCGGGTCGAGGAAGGAAGTCGCGCGATGCCGAAGGCGAGCAGGCGGCCATGACCGCCGCCGGATCCGCCGCGGGCGCGTCCCGCGGCGTCGTCGTCACCGGCTTCGGCGCGGTGACCCCGGTCGGCAACGACCGGGAGAGCACCTGGCGTGCGCTGCTCGCCGGCCGGTCCGGCGTCGGCCCGATCACCGCGTTCGACCCGGCCGGGGCACCGGTCCGGATCGCCGCCGAGGTGCGTGACTTCGATCCGGCCGAGGTGCTGACCGGCAAGCGGTTGCGCCGCTCGGCCCGGTTCACCCAGTTCGCGGTCGCCGCGGCGCGCGAGGCGGTCGCCGACGCCGGCCTGCGGATCGGCACCCCGGTGCCGGCCGGGGGACCCGAGCCGGCGTACCCGGTCGCGCGCGACGCGGCTGCGGCTGGGCCGGCGGGCGCCGCCGGCGCGGCCGGGCCGGCGGCGCCCGCCGGTCCGGGGCCCTCGGGTGGCGCGGTCCCGGCCGCCGGTCCGGGCGGCCCGGATCCCGGCGCCGGGGCGGTACCGGCGGAGCGGGTCGGGGTGATCGTCAACGCCGCGGTGGCCGGGTTCGACACGATCGAGGGCGCGACCCGGCAGCTACTCGCCGGCGACCAGCGGCACATCTCGCCATACTTCGTGGCCTCGTCGCTGACCAACATGCCGGCCTGCGAGGTGGCCATCGACCTCGGCGTGCACGGGCCGGTGACGGCGAGCGCGCTGGCCTGCGCGAGCGGGCTGTACGCGTTCGTCGAGGCGCGGCGGCTGATCGCCGCCGGCGAGGCGGACGTGGTGATCTGCGGTGGCACCGACGCGGCGATCACCCCGGTGATGTTCGCCGGGCTCGAAAGGATGGGCGCGCTGTCGAAGCGCAACGACGACCCGGCGGCGGCGAGCCGGCCGTTCGACGCCGAGCGGGACGGCTTCGTGTTCGGCGAGGGCGCGGTGCTCGCGGTGGTGGAGTCGGCCGAGCACGCGGCCCGGCGCGGCGCCACGCCGTACGCGACGCTCGCCGGCGGTGCGCTGACCGCGGACGCGTTCCACGTCAGCGCACCGGATCCGACCGCGGCGCAGGCGACCGCGGCGATCACCGGCGTGCTGCGCAACGCCGACGTCAAGCCCGACGAGGTCGACTACGTGTGCGCGCACGGCACCGGTACCAGGGCGAACGACCGGACCGAGACGATGGCGCTGCGCGCCGCGTTCGGCTCGGCCGCCGACCGGCTCGCGGTCTCCAGCCCGAAGTCGATGGTCGGCCACCTGATCGGCGCGGCCGGCGCGCTCGGCGCGCTGGTCTGCGCGCTCGCGATCCGGGACGGCCGGGTGCCGCCGACGATCAACCTGGACACCCCGGACCCGGAGTGCGACCTCGACTACGTACCGCACGTGGCCCGGACGGTGCCGGTGTCCGCGGCGATCGCGGACGCGTTCGGCTTCGGCGGCCAGAACTGCGTCGCGGTCTTCACCCGCCCCGAATGACTCCGACAGTGGCGTCGCCGGCCCGTCCGGCGGCGCCGGCCCGACCGATCCCCGAGCACGTCCGGCGGCGCCGGACGGCTGGTTACCGCCGGCGGCGCCGGCCCGAATGGTGGTGAGAGGCAACCGTGTCCTACACCTACGACCCGACCGCCTACCGTGCGGTCTTCGAGCAGCACTTCACGTTCCTGGCCGGCTTCTGGCGCAACGTGCACCGGTTCGCCGACGAGCTCGCGCTGCACGACACCGCCCGCGACCGCAGCTTCACGTACGCGCAGCTGGGTGCCGAGGTGAACCGGCTCGCCGCGGGCCTCGCCGCGCGTGGCGTGGCGCCCGGTGACGTGCTGGTCTTCCAGCTGTTCAACGGCAGCGAGTTCGCCCTGTGCTACCTCGCCGCGCAGCAGCTCGGCGCGATCGCGGCACCGATCAACTTCCGGTTCTCCGCCGGCGAGACCGCGCACGTGCTCGACGACAGCGAACCCGTCGGCTACGTGTTCGACGCGGCCATCGCGCCGATGGCCGTCGCGGCCCTGGAACGCGCCGGGCATGTCCCGGCGATCGTCGCGGCGGCGACCGCGGAGGCGCCCGCACCCGACGGGATCACCGCGTTCGACGACCTGCTCGCCGACGGGCTGCCGGCCGACGGTACGGCACCGGCGCACCCGGCCGGCGCGTTCGACGAGACGGTGCGGCTGTACACCTCCGGTACCACCGGGATGCCGAAGGGCGTGTCGCTGCCCAGCGTCGCCGAGGTGCTCACCGCGCACGACGTGATCATGCACTTCCCGCTGGACCCGACCGACCGGACGCTGAACATGACGCCCTGGTTCCACCGCGGCGGCATCTCACCCGGCGGCCCGAACGCGATCTTCTACGCCGGCGCCGCCGGGGTCACGATGCGCAGGTTCGACCCGGAGCTGTGCCTGGACATGGTCGCCGAGCACGGCCTGACGTACCTGATCGGGGCGCCGACCAACCTCGCGATGCTGGCCGACGCGCAGGAGAAGAACCCGCGTGACCTGTCCACCCTGCGCGGCGTGGTGACGATGGGGGCGCCGCTGGAGCGGGCCGCCTGCCTGCGCTACCAGCAGGTGCTCACGCCGCGCATCTTCAACGGGTACGGCACCACCGAGGCGTTCTGGAACACCTTCCTGCGCCCCGGCGACCTGCCCGAGCACGCCGGCAGCGCCGGTCGGGCCTGCACCGACGACGACGTCGCCGTGGTCCGGGTGTACGACGACCGGCCGACCGACCCGACCGACACGGTGGCGAAGGACGGCAGCGAGACCGGCGAGATCATCATGCGTTCGGTCAAGTCCGGCTACTCGTACGTCAACAACGACGCCGAACAGGCCGCCCGGTTCCGGGACGGCTGGCTGTACTCCGGTGACCTGGGCACCTGGGACGCGCAGGAGTTCGTCACGGTCGTCGGCCGGCGCGACGACATGATCATCTCCGGCGGCGAGAATGTGCACCCGGTGCAGGTCGAGGAGGTGCTCAACGAGCACCCGCTGGTGGCCGACTCGATCGTGGTCGGTGTCCCGGACGAGCGCTGGGGCCAGCTGGTCGTCGCGTACGTGCAGCCCTCGGCCGACGGGCTGACCGCGGCCGAGTGCGACCGGCACTGCCGGGAGCATCCGATGCTGGCCGACTTCAAGCGCCCCCGGGCGTACCGGTTCGTCGACGAGCTGCCGCGCACCGCCACCGGCAAGAAGATGCACTACCGGATCCGCGCCGAACTGGCCGACCCGGCCGCCCTCGTGCTGCTGGAACGGCCCTGATCGGCCGAGCGGCGCCGACCACTGCTCTGAGCGGCACCGGCCGGCCCGGCGGTGTGGCTCAGAGCAGGCCGGTGCGGGCGGCCTGCAGGCCCGCCTGGAAGCGGTTTCCGGCGCCGAGCCGGTCCATCAGGCCGCGCACCCGGCGCTGCACCGTACGCAGGCCGAGGCCCAGGTGCGCGGCGATCCGCTCGTCGGTGAGCCCGGTGGCGAGCAGCGCGAGTACCTGCCGGTCGGCCTCGGAGAGGTCGTCCGGCGCGGTCTGGCCGCCGGTGCTGCTCGCCCGGCCGGCGTCGCCGAACGGCACCGCGCGCTGCCAGTACGAGTCGAAGGTGGCGACCAGCGCGTCGAGCAGCGAGCACGGCCGGACCACCATCGCGCGCTCCACCTCGGTGCCCTCGCTGACCGGTACCATCGCCCACCGGCGGTCCACGATCAGCAGCTTGAACGGCAGGTCGGGCAGGATCCGGGCCTGCTCGCCGGCACTCTTCAGGGTGTCCACATCGGACAGTCGGCCGGGCATGGTGAGCGCGGGTCGCGCGTACACGGCGCGGTAGCGCACCCGCTGGCCCAGGCTCGCGAGCTCCATCCCGAGATCGCGCACCGGCACCACGTACGGCGGCTTGTCGAAGCCGAGGATCTCCTTGCGGGCGCAGCGAACCAGCTGCTCGTAGCGCAGCGACACCTGCTCGCTGCCGGCCACCAGCTCGACCGGATCCGGGCTGCCGACCTGGCGGTAGCGCAGCAGCAGCGGCTCGACCGCCGCCCGGGCCCGGCGCAGCAGCTCCTCCTGCCGGTGCGCGAGCAGCTCGACCGCGACGTCCGGCGCGACCGCGGTACAGCCGGGGCCGGGCAGCAGCAGTCCCGCCTCGCGCAGCTCGCCGATCGCGGCGCCGACGGCGTCCGGATCCCGGTCCGACCGGGTCAGCGCGTCCGGGCGGGCGCCGGGCCGCTCCAGCAGCTCCAGGTAGAGCTGCTCGGCCGCGGTGGACAGTCCCAACGTCTCGAACATGACTTCCTCCCGAACGCCATCGCCGGTGGCGTCCCACCGGCCACTGCGATCCCGGCGGGATGCCGCCGCCGACACCTTCCCGCCGCGTACCGCTGTTCCGCCCACCCGCCCGGAACGACAAGATGCGACATGTCACCTTTCGTCCATCTTGTGGACCTCGGCACAAGGAGGGGCAGATGCCCAACCGTATTCTGTTACGGCTCGCCGGTGTGGGGATGGCCGCCGCCCTGGCGGTCGCCGCCATCGTGACCGGCCCCGCCGCCGCGACTGCCGGCCCCGCCGGCTCTGCTGGCTCTGGCGGTACCGCCGGCTACGGGCCGGTCACCCCGAACCTGACCGACAACCTGTGGGGCGGGTACGTCGCGCAGGGCAGCGGGTTCGGCTCGATCAGCGGCTCGTGGGTGGAGCCGGACGCGAGCTGCACCTCCAGCCAGGACATGTACGCCCCGTGGGTCGGCATCGACGGCTACGGCTCGCAGACCGTCGAGCAGACCGGGGTGGAGACCAACTGCCAGAACGGCTATCCGGCCTACCGCGCCTGGTACGAGATGTATCCCGCGGCGCCCGTCTACTGGAGCGACCCGGTCAGCCCCGGTGACACCATGACCGGCAGCGTCACCGCGACCGGTGGCGGCGGGTACCAGATCACCCTCACCGACCGGACCGCCGGCTGGACCGAGCAGACCACCCAGTACCTGAACGGGCAGAACGTCAGCGCCGAGGCGGTCATCGAGTCGCCGACCGGCAGCTACCCCTCGTTCGCCGAGCTGGACTTCTCCAGCATCACGGTCAACGGCCAGGTGTTCGACGCGTACTCGCCGCAGGGGCTGGACTCCGGCGGCTACACGCCCGGCCCGCTGTCCAACGGCTCGTTCAGCATGACCCCCGGCGGCTGGTCCTGGCCGCCGTCGGCGCACCACCACGTCTCCGGCCCGGTGCGGTACTGAGCCCCACGACCACCCTCGATCCCCACGCCTCGCGCGGCGGTACCCACCGGTGCCGTCGCGCGAGGTCGCTCGTTCGGGCGAAAGCTGTCGGGGACCCGGCGCATACTGGCGGCCACGTTTCGGGCACGCCGGGCCGCGGCGACGCGGTCACCGGCGGGAGAGGTGACCACGATGACAGCACAGCACGGTTCGGCCGCCGGCACCGTCGCGCTGGCGATCGGCACCGGCAAGGGGCTGTTCCTTGCCACCAGCGGCGACCGGAGCCACTGGGAGTTCACCGGACCGCACTTCCCGATGCATGCGGTCTACGCGACGATGATCGACACCCGCGGCGACCGGCCCCGCATCCTGGCCGGGACGGCGAGCCAGCACTGGGGGCCGGGGGTCTCGGTCAGCGACGACCTCGGCGCGACCTGGCAGGAGCCGGCCGACGCGCCGATCGCCTTCCCGGACGACACCGGGGCCAGCCTGGAACAGGTGTGGCAACTCGCTCCCGGCCCGGCCAACCAACCCGACGTCGTCTACGCCGGAGTCCAGCCGTCGGCGCTGTTCCGGTCGGACGACGGTGGCCGCAGCTTCCGGTTCGTCCGGGGCCTGTGGGACCACCCGCACCGGCCGGAGTGGACGCCGGGCTTCGGCGGCAAGGCGGTGCACACCGTGCTGCCGCATCCGCGCGAGGCCGACCGCGTCGTGGTGGCGATGTCCACCGGCGGCGTCTATCGCACCACCGACGGCGGGGCCAGCTGGCAGGCCAGCAACCAGGGCATCCGGGCGAAGTTCCTGCCGGACGAGTACCCGGAGTTCGGTCAGTGCGTGCACAAGGTGGCGCGCCACCCGGCCCGCCCCGACCAGTTGTTCGCCCAGAACCACCACGGCGTGTACCGCAGCGACGACGGCGGCGCGGCGTGGACCTCGATCGCCGCGGGGCTGCCGTCCGACTTCGGCTTCGCGATGGTGTCGCATCCGCACCGGCCGGGCGTGGTCTACAACTTCCCGATCCAGGCCGACGAGTACCGCATCCCGCCGGACGCGGCCTGCCGGGTGTACCGCAGCGACGACGCGGGTGGCAGCTGGACCGCACTCACCGAGGGCCTGCCGCAGCAGCGGTTCTACCCGACGGTGCTGCGCGACGCGATGGGCGTGGACGACGCGCCGGTGCCCGGCGTCTACTTCGGCACCCGGTCCGGCGAGCTGTTCGCGAGCCCGGACGAGGGCGAGCACTGGCAGCAGATCGCGGCACACCTGCCCGACGTGCTGTGCGTCCGCGCGGCCGTGGTGGGGTGAGGACGATGGCCGTCACCGTGCTGCTGCCCGGTGTGCTGCGGGCCGACGCCGGCGGCTTCGGTCACCTGTCCCTCGACCTGCCGCCGGACGCCACCCTGCGCGGGGCGCTCGACCAGCTGGCCGCGAGCTACCCGCGGCTGGACCGTCGCCTCCGGGACGAGCGGGGCACCCTGCGCCGCTACGTGAACCTCTACGTCAACGGTGCGGAATGCCGCGGTCTCGCCGGCCTCGACACCCCCGTCCCGGCGGGCGCCGAACTGCACGTGATCCCGTCGGTGGCCGGCGGCTGAGTGCGTCGATTGACGGAGGTGCCGACCGCCGCTCGCTTCTACCGTGGAGGTCGCGGGGGTGAGCGGAATGTTCATGCAGATCATCCAGGGCAAGGTCGGTGACGCCGGCGCGACGATGGCAACGCTGGAACGGTGGCACCAGGAGGTCGAGCCGGGTGCCACCGGCTTCCTCGGCTCGACGTACGGGATCAGCGACGACGGCACCTGCGTCATCGCGGTCCGGTTCGAGTCCGCCGAGGCGGCCGAGCGCAACAGCCGGCGTGCCGAGCAGTCGCAGTGGTGGGCGCGGATGGAGCGCAACTTCGTCGACGGGGCCACGTTCCACGACTGCGACGACGTGACGATGCTGCTGTCCGGTGGTCGGGACGACGCCGGGTTCGTCCAGGTGATCCAGGGTCGCGTGCACGGCCGGGAGCGGCTGCACACGCTGGTGGAGCAGTCCGGTGACCTGCTCTCCCGATACCGTCCCGATGTCGTGGGCGCCACCGTGGCCATCGACGCGGACGGCTGTTTCACCGAGACGGTGGCGTTCACCAGCGAGGCGGCCGCACGGGAGGCGGAGCGCGCGCCGCGGCCGCCGGACGCCGCGCGGGTCATCGACGAGGAGATGTCCCACCTGGACGACGTCCACTACATCGACCTGCGCGAGCCGAGGTTCGTCTCGGGTTGAGCGCTGCCGGCCGACGCGGCACCGGGCGTCCTCGGTGCGCCGGTCGGCGCTCGGGCGCACGGGTGCGGCGGGTCAGGGCACCAGGATGATCTTGCCGGTGTTCCCGCCGGCCTCCAGCCGACGGTGCGCCTCGGCGGCGTCGGCGAGCGGCAGCACGCTGTCGATCAGCGGCCGGATCCGCTTGCGCGCCAACCGGTCCAGCACCTCGCCGCGGGCCGCCAGGGTGGTGTCGTACCAGGCGCCGTCGCCGGGCGCGCCGCTGCATCCAATCAGGGTCAGGCCGCGCGGCAGCAGGTCCTCGGCGCCGATCGCGGCCGGCTGGTCGGACAGGTTGCCGTACAGCAGGATCCGGCCGCCGGGTGCCATCGCGGCGAGCAGCGCGCCCGCCGAGGCGCCGCCGATCGACTCGAAGACCACGTCGAGGCCGCGTCGTCCGTCGGCGCGGGCGAGCTCGGCGACCCGGTCGGGCCAGCCGGGTCGGCGATGGTCGACGGCCGCGTCGGCACCGAGCGCCAGGGCGTGCTCCCGTTTGGCGGCGGTACCGGCGGTGGCGACGATCCGGCCGGCACCGGCCTCGGCGGCGAACTGCAGCAGGTAGCCGCCGACCGCCCCGGCCGCGGCCTCGACCAGGAGCTGCTCGCCGCCGGTCAACCGGGCGGTACGGATCAGGGCGAGCGCCACCGCCCCCTGGGTGGCGACGGCGACGGCGTCGAGCGCCGAGACGCCGTCGGGCAGCCGGACCACGCCGGCGGCCGGCACCGTCAGGTACTCGGCGTAGCTGCCGCTGCCGCCCACCGCCATGGCGGCGACGCGGGTACCGATCAGGGCGGTGTCGACGTCGGGTCCGGCCCCGGCGATCACGCCGGCCGCCTCGAACCCGGGTACCGCGGGCAGGTCCGCCGGCATGCCGGGCAGCGTGCCGGCGCGCAGCCGGGTCTCGGCGAAGTGGGTGCCGATGGCCTCGGTGCGCACCAGCACCTCGCCGCGGCCGGGCTCGGGTACCGGGAGGTCCGCGGGTTGCAGGACGTCGGGGTCGCCGGTCCGGCGCAGCACGATCGCACGCATATGCTTCTCCTTCGAGAGCAGAGTCAAGCGGACCAACGGTCCGGTTGACTGCGACGATACTATCCGGACTGATGGTCCGCTAGTGGGGTGTGCGTGGTGGTCGGCGTCGAGCGGGCGGACGCGGCCCGCAACCGTGCGGCGATCCTGCGCGCCACCGAGGAACTGCTCGCCCGCGAGGACGCCGAGCACGTCTCGGTCGACGCGGTCGCGGCCGCGGCGGGGGTGGGCAAGGGTACGGTCTTCCGGCGGTTCGGCAGCCGCGCCGGCCTGCTCCGGGCGCTGGTGGACGAGCGCATGGACGACCTGTCCCGGCGGATCCGCACCGGACCGCCGCCGCTCGGCCCGGGTGCGCCCGCCGTCGACCGGCTGACCGCGTTCTTCGACGCCGTGGTCGACGTGGCCAGCCGCAACAGCGCGCTGATCTCCGCGTACGAGTACGCCGCCGCCGGCCCGCAACGATCCGCCGCCGCGCAGGCCGCCGGCCCGCAACGATCCGCGGCCGCGCGCGCCGCCGCGGGTACCCCCGGGAACGACGACCCGACGCTGCCCGCCACCAACGGCGGTCCGGCCGGCGCCGGCCCCGGCAGCGACCCGGCCGGCACCACCGCCGGTCCCGGCACTCCCGCCGGTCCCGGCACTCCCGCCGGTCCCGGCAGCACCGCCGGTCCCGGCAGCACCGCCGGTCCCGGCAGCGACCCGGCCGGCAGCACTGCCGGTACGACCGCGACGCAGGCCGCCACCGACGCCTACGCCTGGTGGTACGAGCACCTCACCGCGCTGATCGCCGAGGCCCGCCCGGACCTGGACGCCGAACTGGTCGGGCACGTGCTGCTCGGCTCGCTGCACGCGCCGCCGATCCGGACGCTGCTCGCCGACGGCTCGGCCGACCGGGTCCGGGACACCATGCGCCGCCTGGTCACCGACCTGCTCGCGGCCCCGCGCCGCTGACCGCGGCGCGGGGACGGCGGGGATCAGCGGGCGATCTGGTCCACGTCGCGGTAGGCGCCGTCGCTTGCCGCGGTGGCCATCGCCGCGTACGCGCGCAGCGCCGCGGACACCGTGCGCTGCCGGTCGACCGGCGTGTACGGCCGCTCCCGCGCCTCCTGCGCGGCCCGGCGCTGGGCCAGTTCCGCGTCGTCGACGAGCAGTTCGATCGACCGGTTCGGGATGTCGATCGCGATCTCGTCGCCGGTCTGCACCAGCGCGATCAGCCCGCCACCGGCCGCCTCGGGGGAGATGTGCCCGATCGACAGCCCGCTGGTACCGCCGGAGAACCGGCCGTCGGTGATCAGGGCGCACGCCTTGCCCAGCCCGCGGCCCTTCAGGAACGACGTCGGGTGCAGCATCTCCTGCATGCCCGGCCCGCCCTTCGGCCCCTCGTACCGGATGACGACGACGTCGCCGGGCTGCACGGTCTTGTCGAGGATCCCGGCGACCGCCTGCTCCTGCGACTCGAACACCTTGGCCGGCCCGCGGAACGTCCAGACCTCCTCCGGTACCCCGGCGGTCTTGACCACGCAGCCGTCCACGGCGATGTTGCCGTGCAGCACCGCGAGCCCGCCGTCGGCGGTGTACGCGTGCGCCACGTCCCGGATGCACCCGCCGGTGGCGTCGGTGTCCAGCCGGTCCCACCGGTTGTCGGTGGAGAACGCCTCGGTGGTGCGCACCCCGCCGGGCGCCGCGTGGTACAGCTCGACCGCCTCCGGCGCTGGCTCGGCGGCCCGCACGTCCCAGCGGGACAGCCACTCGTCCAGCGAGTCGGCGTGCACCGCGTGCACGTCACGGTGCAGCAGCCCGCCGCGGTCGAGCTCACCCAGGATGGCGGGGATGCCGCCGGCCCGGTGCACGTCCTCCATGTGGAAGATCTTCCCCGGCCCGGCGACCGACGGCGCCACCTTGGCGATGCACGGCACCCGGCGGGAGACCGCGTCGATGTCGCGGACGCCGAAGTCGAGCCCGGCCTCGCGGGCCGCGGCGAGCAGGTGCAGCACGGTGTTGGTCGACCCGCCCATGGCCACGTCCAGCGCCATCGCGTTCTCGAACGCCTGCCGGCTGCCGATCGAGCGGGGCAGCACCGACTCGTCGTCCTTGCCGTAGTACCGGTTGGCGAGGTCGACGACGGTCCGGCCGGCCCGCTCGAACAGCGCCTTGCGCGCGCTGTGCGTGGCGAGCGTGGAACCGTTGCCGGGCAACGACAGCCCCATCGCCTCGGTCAGGCAGTTCATCGAGTTGGCGGTGAACATGCCGGAGCACGAACCGCAGGTGGGGCAGGCGGAGCGTTCGATCGAGTCGAGCTGGTCGTCGGTGACGGTGTCGTTGGCGGAGGCGATCATCGCGTCGATCAGGTCGATCTTGTCGTGCACGATGCCCTCGATCGCGACCGTCTTGCCGGCCTCCATCGGGCCGCCGGAGACGAACACGGTGGGGATGTTGAGCCGCATCGCGGCGATCAGCATGCCGGGCGTGATCTTGTCGCAGTTGGAGATGCACACCAGGGCGTCGGCGCAGTGCGCGTTCACCATGTACTCGACCGCGTCGGCGATCAGCTCGCGCGACGGCAGCGAGTAGAGCATACCGCCGTGGCCCATCGCGATGCCGTCGTCGACCGCGATGGTGTTGAACTCCTTGGCCACCCCGCCGGCCTCGGCGACCGAGCCCGCGACGAGCTGGCCGAGGTCCTTGAGGTGCACGTGGCCCGGTACGAACTGGGTGAAGCTGTTCGCGATCGCGACGATCGGCTTGCCGAAATCGTCGTCGGTCATCCCGGTGGCGCGCCACAGTGCCCGCGCGCCGGCCATGTTGCGTCCCGCGGTGGAGGTCCGCGACCTCAGTTCAGCCATGGCGGCCAGTCTGTCACGCGGAACCCGGTGGCGGACACGGACCCGGGCCCCTCGTTCCACCAATCGGGACACTTACTGAACCCTCATTCAGCATTCAACGAGCGTGCGAACCAGCGGATCTGCCCAGCGAGAAGTGGCGTGAACCACGATGTGAGACAGGTTGACGGGAGGCCTGGGATGCGTCAGAGTTAGCCCATGCAGTCGAGTCGGCACGTCCTCGTAGTACTTATTTAGCGCACCGTCACTCCGGTGACGGTGCGCGGCCTGTGTGCGTGAAGCACGCGGGCCTTCTTTTTGCCTTCGGACGGCCGCCCGCCGCCGGGGGCCGTGGCCCGAAGCACGCCGTCCACCAGCTCACCCGTCAACCCGGATCGGACTGCGATGACGAAACCCGCAACAGGCCCGGCGGCCAGTCGAGCCGCCCGCCCGGCCCCCCGCCCCGGTGGTGCCGGTACCAGCACCCCCATGACCGGCGCCCAGGCACTCATCGCCGCGCTCGAGGCGCTGGACACCGAGGTCGTCTTCGGGATCCCGGGCGGCACCATCCTGCCGGCCTACGACCCGCTGTTCGACTCCACCAAGATCCGGCACGTACTGGTCCGGCACGAGCAGGGTGCCGGCCACGCCGCCGAGGGGTACGCGCAGGCCACCGGCAAGGTGGGCGTCTGCATGGCGACCTCCGGGCCCGGCGCGACCAACCTCGTCACGCCGCTGGCCGACGCGTACATGGACTCGGTGCCGGTGGTGGCGATCACCGGGCAGCAGAGCACCGCGCTGATCGGTACCGACGCGTTCCAGGAAGCCGACATCTGCGGCATCACGCTGCCCATCATCAAGCACAACTACCTGGTCAAGGACCCGGCGGAGATCGCCCGGGTGGTCGCCGAGGCGTTCCACCTGGCGCTGTCCGGCCGGCCCGGCCCGGTGCTGGTCGACATCCCGAAGGACGTGCTGCAAGCGCAGACCACGTTCAGCTGGCCGCCGGCGCTGGACCTGCCCGGCTACCACCCGACGACGCACCCGCACGGCAAGCAGATCGGCCAGGCGGCCCGGCTGATGCGTACCGCCCAGCGGCCGGTGTTCTACGTCGGCGGCGGGGTGCTGAAGGCGCACGCCACCGACGAGCTGCGGGCGCTGGCCGAGCTGACCGGCATCCCGGTGGTGACCACCCTGATGGCGCGCGGCGCGTTCCCCGACTCGCACCCGCAGCACCTGGGCATGCCCGGCATGCACGGCTCGGTCAGCGCGGTGTACGGGCTGCAGCGCAGCGACCTGATCGTCGCGCTCGGCGCCCGCTTCGACGACCGCGTCACCGGTCAGCTCGACTCGTTCGCCCCGGACGCGACCGTCGTGCACGCCGACATCGACCCGGCCGAGATCGGCAAGAACCGGCACGCCGACGTGCCGATCGTCGGCGACGCCAAGTGGGTGCTCACCGAGCTGCTGACCGCGATGCGCGCCGAGATCGCCGAGAACGGCGGCGAGGGTCCGGAGCTGTCCGCCTGGTGGACCCAGCTGCGCGACCTGCGCGAGCGGTACCCGCTGGGCTACGAGGAGCCGTCCGACGGCACGCTCGCCCCGCAGTACGTGATCAAGCGGCTGGGCGAGCTGGTCGGCCCGGACGCGATCTACGTCGCCGGCGTGGGCCAGCACCAGATGTGGGCGAGCCAGTTCATCTCGTACGAGAAGCCCGGCACGTGGATCAACTCCGGCGGTGCCGGCACGATGGGGTTCGCGGTGCCCGCGGCGATGGGGGCGAAGGCCGGCCGGCCGGACCGTACCGTCTGGGCGATCGACGGCGACGGGTGCTTCCAGATGACCAACCAGGAGCTCGCCACCTGCGCGCTGGAGGGCATCCCGATCAAGGTCGCCGTGATCAACAACGGCAACCTGGGCATGGTCCGGCAGTGGCAGACGCTGTTCTACGACGGCCGCTACTCGCACACCGACCTCGGTACCCACAAGCACCGGGTGCCCGACTTCGTCAAGCTGGCCGACGCGCTCGGCTGCGTCGGGCTGCGGGCCGAGTCGGCCGACGACGTGGACGCCACGATCAAGCAGGCGATGGACATCGACGACCGGCCGGTGGTCGCCGAGTTCGTGGTCGGCAAGGACGCGATGGTGTGGCCGATGGTGCCGCCCGGCGTCGGCAACGACGACATCCTGTTCGCCCGGGGTGTCCGCCCCGCCTTCGATGAGGACGACCTATGAGTACGCACACCTTGTCAGTACTGGTGGAGGACAAGCCCGGCGTCCTGGCGCGGGTGTCGGGGCTGTTCAGCCGGCGCGGGTTCAACATCGACTCGCTCGCGGTCGGCGAGACCGAGCAGCCGGGCATCTCCCGGATCACCATCGTGGTCAACGTCGAGTCCTCGCCGCTGGAGCAGGTCACCAAGCAGCTCAACAAGCTCGTCAACGTGCTGAAGATCGTCGAGCTGGAGACCGATGCCTCGGTACAGCGCGAGCTGCTGCTGGTGAAGGTCCGCGCCGACGTGCAGAGCCGCACCCACGTGATGGAGGCGGTGCAGCTGTTCCGCGCCAAGGTGGTGGACGCCTCGCCGGAGGCGCTGACCATCGAGGCCACCGGTACCGGCGACAAGCTGGAGGCGCTGCTGCGGATGCTGGAACCGTTCGGCATCAAGGAGATGGTGCAGTCCGGCCTGGTCGCGATCGGTCGCGGCGCCCGCTCCATCACCAGCCCCACCCTGCGCAGTACGGCCTGATCCGGTTGCGCAGCACAGATTTGCCAACAGAGCAGTTCCGAGGAGAGGGAAACGATGGCCGCTGAGGTCTTCTACGACGACGACGCCGACCTGTCGGTGATCCAGGGCAAGAAGGTCGCCGTGATCGGGTACGGCAGCCAGGGGCACGCGCACGCGCTCAACCTGCGCGACTCCGGTGTCGACGTCCGGATCGGCCTGCCGGAGGGCTCCAAGAGCCGGGTGAAGGCGGAGGAGCAGGGCCTGCGGGTGCTCACCCCGGCGCAGGCCACCGCCGAGGCGGACCTGATCTCGATCCAGGCGCCGGACACCGTGCAGCGTTCGCTGTACGCCAACGACATCGCGCCGAACCTGGCGGCCGGCAAGACGCTGCTGTTCAGCCACGGCTTCAACATCCGGTACGGCTTCATCCAGCCGCCGGAGGGCGTCGACGTGGTGATGGTCGCGCCGAAGGGCCCGGGTCACCTGGTGCGCCGGCAGTTCGCCGACGGCAAGGGCGTGCCGGACCTGGTCGCGGTCGAGCAGGACGCCACCGGCAACGCCTTCGCCACCGCCCTGTCGTACGCCGCGGCGATCGGCGGCGGTCGCGCCGGCGTCATCAAGACCACGTTCACCGAGGAGACCGAGACCGACCTGTTCGGCGAGCAGGCCGTCCTCTGCGGTGGTACCTCGGCGCTGGTCCAGGCCGGGTTCGAGACGCTGACCGAGGCCGGCTACCAGCCGGAGATCGCCTACTTCGAGGTCCTGCACGAGCTCAAGCTGATCGTGGACCTGATGTGGGAGGGCGGCATCGCCCGGCAGCGCTACTCCTGCTCCGACACCGCCGAGTACGGCGATCTGACCCGCGGTCCGCGCATCGTCGACGCGCACGTCAAGGCGGAGATGAAGAAGATCCTGGGCGAGATCCAGGACGGCACCTTCGCCAACGAGTGGATCGCCGAGGACGACAACGGCCGGCCCACCTTCACCAAGCTGCGCGAGGAGGGTGCCCAGCACCCGATCGAGGTGGTCGGCAAGCAGCTGCGCTCGATGATGAGCTGGGTGGACCGGCCCATCACCGAGACCGCCTGAGCCGTACCGACCCGGACGGGGCCGCGCTACCGGTGCGGCCCCGTCCGCCGTCTCCGCCGGCGCCCGGTCGTCGGTCGCGGGGCGGTCGGTCGCAGGGCGGTCGGTCGTGGGGCGGTCGGTCGTGGCAGGAGCGGTCGGGGAGCCACCGACCGGGTCGTCCCGGCCGGATCAGTCCTGGCCGGGGCGGTCGGGGGAGTCCCGGCCGACGAAGCCGACCGGGCCGGACCGCGAGCCGCTCCGGCCGCCGCGGACGTGCCGACCGACCCGCTTCACCTTGGCCGGCCGGCGGGTCGTGCGCCGCTGGGCCGGCCGGAGCCGGGCCACCACCCGACTGCGCAGCCGTGGCCCGAACCGCAGCCGGTCGGGCAGCTGGACCCGCCGTCGCCACCGCCAGCGTCGCGGTGCCGGCCGGCCGCGCTGCCACTCCCGGCCGCGCGCGGTCAGCCACCGCCGCACCCGGCGGCGGCGCAGCAACAGCACCATGATCAGCGCCAGCGCCGTGAACAACAGCCACACCGTGCCGATGACGCTGATCAGGACACCGGAGCCGACCGCACCGCTGATCAGCAGTACCCCGCCGAGCACCGAGAACGCGGCACACAGCAGCGGCAGCAGCGGGCTGCCGCGCTGGATCAGCCGGATCCCGCCGAGCACCGACAGGATCGCCACCACGAACGTGCTCGCCGCCAGTGCCGGGTGGGCGCGGGTGGCGAACAGCGCACCGGTCGTCGCGAGCATCGGTACGGCGAGGATCCCGCACAGCACGCCGGCGGCGGTCGCCGATCCGGGTGGCTTTCCCGCCGGCTGCACCGGCGTCGCGCGAACCAGCCGGCGTACGTTGGCCGGCTGCAGCCGGGCCACCGCGAGCTGCCCGCGCCGGGCCGTGCCGGCCGGTGGCAACAGCTCGTCCTCGCCGTCCTCGTCGGTACCGGCGTCCCCGGCCGGCGCGCCGCCCGGATCGCTGTCCCGCGGCCCGGACCAGCCGTTCGCCGAGCCGCCGGCGCGTGGCGGCGCGGTACCGGGGTCGTCCGACCCGGTCCACCGCGCACCGCCGGCCGGCTGCTCGTCGTGCGCCGCGCTCGGCGGCGGGCCACCGAACGGGCCGGGCGGTGGGTCGCCGTCCGCCCAGCTGGGCC
>NZ_BOPO01000064.1 GCF_017312725.1 Actinocatenispora comari
CCGCGGCGAGCAGCGCGGCGGTGGGCGCGGTGAGCCGGCTGCGGCCGACGAGGATCACCCGCGCCCGGCGGCGGTGGGCCAGCGCGCGGGCGGGGGAGACCGTGCTCGACAGCCGCATCGACAGCGCGGCCGCCTCGGGCTCCAGGCGTCGCCGGGTCGCCGGCGCGAGCCGGCCGGGAAGCAGGCTGCTCGCGTCGCGCAGCAGCCCGCGCTCGGTCAGCGCGCGCAGCAGCCGGTCGAGCTCGTCGGTGTCGAAGCCGAGCCGGGCCGCCTCCTGTCGGAGCGAGCTCTCGGTGTGCCGGCCGTCGAGCAGCTTCAACAGCCGGGCCACCGGCGACCGGCCGGAGTGCAGGACCAGCGAACGGGCGCCGGACAGGCCCACCTGGATCGAACGGCGGTCACGGTGCAGCGGTGTCACGGTCGGCAGCAGCATGGGTCGCTTCATGCCGTCCACGGTGCTTCGTCGGTGCTCGACGTGGTCGGGTTATCCACAGTCCGTACGCGACGATCGCCGGTTGTCCACAGAAATCACCGGGTTGTCCACAGGAATCCGGTGCGTCCTGTCGCCGTTCCGACACCCGTACCGGGCCCCAGGCCGGCGCGGAACGGGCCGGACACGCAAAAGACCGGAGGCGCCGGGTGGCACCTCCGGTCTCGAGCGAAACGTCGGTACGAACGGATCCGTACCGTCGGCACGGGCTCGCCCGCGCCCGGTGGATCAGGCCTTGCCCAGGATCCGGTTCATCTTCGTGCCGCAAACCGGGCACGGGCCCTTGGCCATCCGGCGACCGGAGTCGCTGACCGACACCTCGCCCTCGAAGTCCCGCTTCTCCTTGCACTTAACGCAGTAGCCGTTGTAAGTCTCGGCCACGGTGCCCCTCCTCGTGTTGTCCCGGCGCTGCCGGATCGCAGCTCCGGCCCGGCGCGGACCCTACCCAGCGAGGCTGCCCTCCCCCTCGCACCGCGCGGTGCGTGTGAGGAACGCGACCTCGGAGCCGGACGGCCCCGCACAAACCAGCAATCACCAACTGTGTGTGGACGAGGACTAAGAGTACGGGTAGCGGTTCGCCGCGCCGCGCCCGGACGCCACCCTGGCCGCGTTGCCGCCCCCGGCCGGTGCCGACCGCGCCCTACGCCGGATCCGACGATGCCGCGCCGCTCGCGACCCGGCCCCCCGCACCGACTCGTCACGGTCGGTGCGAGATCCCGGCGCGACGACGCATCCGCCACCTTCCCCGAGCGCCGGAACGTGCACCGGCCGGGATCTCGTCGCCCCTGACGCTAAGCGGACCGCAAGGCGAGGTCAACGCGCCGCGCGCGAGGAAATCCGGAAAACCAGCCGGTAACGCACCCGTACGGTGCGAAAGCCGTACCGGCTTCGGGCGGTACCACGGTGTCGCAACTGGTCCCGGGGCCTCCGGGCCGGATAGCGTGCGAGCGTGACCGAGCACAGCGGCCCGCCGCCGGGGCCCGACATCGAGGTGCGGCGCAGCGCGCGCCGGCGCAGCACGGTCTCCGCCTACCGCGACGGGGAGCGCGTCGTGGTGCTCATCCCGGCCCGGTTCAGCGCCCGCGAGGAGCGCGAGTGGGTCGACCGGATGGTGCAGCGGCTGGAGCGGCGGGAACGCCGCACCCCGCGCAGCGACGACCAGCTGCTGGCACGGGCCGGTGGGCTCGCCCGGCGGTACCTGCCGGACCATCCGGCGGTGGCGGTGCCGGCGAGCGTGCGCTGGGTCGGCAACCAGAACGGCCGGTGGGGCTCGTGCACGCCGGCCGACCGGACCATCCGGTTGTCCACCCGGTTGGCGGGAATGCCCGACTGGGTGGTCGACTACGTGCTGTTCCACGAGCTGTGCCATCTGGTCGTCGCCGGCCACGACGCCCGGTTCTGGGAGCTGATGGCGCGCTACCCGCGCACCGAGCGGGCCCGCGGCTTCCTGGAGGGCGTGTCGGCCACCGCCGGCCTGTCGCTGCACGACACCGACGACGAGCCGAGCGAGTCGCTGGAACCGGCGCCGCGGGAGGAGGTCGGATGACCGAGCGCTGCGTGCTGGTGCTGCTCGACCCGCCCGGCTGGGCGCCGCCCGGGGTGCCGGCGCAGGCGTGGCGGCGGGCACTCGCCGAGGACGTGGTCGACCTGCTCGCCCCGCTGGCCGAGGTCGACGTCGCGCTGGCCGCCACCGCGGCCGACCGGCCGCTGGCCGAGGCGATCCGCTGGCCCACCACCCCGGTGTACGAGATCGCCGCGGCGCGGCCGGTCGCGGCGCTCGCCGCGGCGGCTCAGGCCGGGTACCGGCAGGCGGCGGTGCTGCCGGCCGATCTGCCGGACCTGCCCGGGTTGCTGATCGGCAAGCTGTTCCGGGCGCTGTCCGACCGGGCCGTCGCGGCCGCGCCCCGGCTGCCGGACCGGGCCGACCTGGCCGCGCTGGCCAGCCGGCTGCCGGTACCGGAATGGCTGGTCACGGCCGATCCGGCGCTGACCGGTACGGACCAGGCCGGGCTGCGCGCCGCCGGCCGCACGGTGCCCGGCGCGCCGCCGCACGGCGACGTCGCGGCCTGCCCGGGCTGGCACCGGCTGCGCGGTCCGGCGGACCTGGCCCGGCTCGACGAGAGCCTGGAGGGCTGGGAGGCCACCCGCGCCCTGCTCGCCACCGGCGCGGTGCGCTGAGCTCGCCGCGACGGCCGGACGCGGCACACCGCTCGGCCGCCGATCCGGCCTCGGCAGCCACGCTGATCAGCGCCCGGCCGCTGGTGCGCTGATCCGGCCGCGGGGCGACGCGGGTCAGGCCGCCCGGGCGTGCGTGCGGAGCAGGTCGAGCAGGCCGCGCAGGGCCGGTCGGCGTTCGGTGCCGGTGCGCCAGGCGACGTAGCAGCGGCGCCGCAGCGTCGGCGCGACGGCGACCACGCGCACCCCGGCCGGTACCGGATCGCGGCCCATCCGGGGGATGACCGCGGCGCCGAGGCCCGCCGCGACGAGCGCCAGCTGGGTCTGGTGCTCCTCGGCGGTGTGCGCGATGCGCGGTTCGACGCCCGCCCCGCGCAGCGTCTGGCGCAGCCAGTCGTAGCAGATCGACCCCTTGGTCCAGGCGATCCAGTCGGCGCCGGCGAGCTCGGCCAGACTCACCTGGGCACGGTCGGCCATGGGGTGGTCGGCGGGCAGGACGAGGTCGATCGGGTCGTCGAGCAGGTGCTCGCCGGACAGCCCGTCGGGCAGCGCAAGCGGCGAGTTGACCCAGTCGCCGTACAGGGCGGCGTCCAGGTCGCCGCGGGCCAGCAGCGGCAGCGAGTCGTCCATGTCGATCTCGAGCAGCTCGACCCGCAGCCGCGGGTACTGCTCGCGGGCGGCGCGCAGCAGCCGCGGCATGATGCCCCGGGCGGCGGTGGCGAACACGGCGATCGTGACGTGCCCGATGACCTGGTCGCGGTGTGCCTCCAGGTCGGCCTGTGCCTCCTCGACCAGGGACAGGATCCGCCCGGCGTGCTCGACCAGCAGCTGTGCCGCGCCGGTGAGCCGGACGCCGCGGCCCTGGGGTTCGAGCAGTTTGTGGCCGGTCTCGCGCTCCAGCTTCGCCAGTTGCTGGGAGACCGCGGACGCGGTGAGGTGCAGCGTGTCCGCGGCGGCGGTCACCGAGCCGTACGTGGCCACGGCGTGCAGGGTGTGTAACCGCTCCAGGCTCATCATTTCAGGGATGCTAACGCATTCACTGAAGAACTATTTTCTTGTCTAAACAGTCAGCCCGGACGAGCATGGGCGGCATGGTGATTCGTACGGCGCCGACCAGCGGGCTCGTCCGGTTCGGGCTGCTCGCACTGATCTGGGGGCTCAGCTTCCTGTTCATCAAGCTCGGCGACGAGGGGTTCAGCCCGATCCAGGTGACGCTGGGCCGGCTCCTGTTCGGGGCCGGCACGCTGCTGCTGATCCTGCTGGTACGCCGGGACCGGCTGCCGCGCGGCCGGCGGGTCTGGTTCCACCTGGCGGTGGCCGGGCTGATCCTGAACGCGATCCCGTTCAGCCTGTTCGCCTACGCCGAGCAGCACACCTCGTCCACCCTGGCCGGCATCTGCAACGCGACGACTCCACTCTGGACGGTCGCGGTCGCGTTGCTGGCGCTGCCGGACGAGCGACCCGACCGGCGGCGTACCGCCGGGCTCGCGGTCGGCTTCCTCGGCGTGCTGCTGGTACTCGGCGTCTGGCGCGGCGCGATGAGCGGCGACCTGCTCGGCGCCGGGATGGCGCTCGGCGCGGCCGCCTGCTACGGCGTCGGCTGGGTGTACCTGCGGCGCTTCCTCGCCGGTACGCCGAACTCGGCCCTCGCGCTGTCGGCCGGTCAGCTGCTCGCCGCGGCGGTCGAGGTCGCTCTCGTCGCGCCGCTGCTCACCGGCCTGCCGCGGCACGTCGCGCCGCTGCCGCTGCTCGCCGTCGCCGCGCTCGGCACGTTCGGCACCGGCATCGCCTACGTCCTGCAGTACGGGCTGATCCGGGACGGCGGCGCGGTGCTCGCCGCGACCGTCACTTACCTGATCCCGATCGTCGCGGCGGCGGCGGGCATCGGCCTGCTGCACGAGCACCTCAGCTGGAACCAGCCGGTCGGTGCCCTGGTGGTCCTGGCCGGTGCGGCGCTCTCGCAGCTGCGGCCGCGCCGACCGGCCGGGATCACGCCGGGGCGAACCGGTGGGTTCAGAGGCCGAGGTCGCGGCGCAGCTTCGCGACGTGCCCCGTCGCTCGAACGTTGTACTGCGCCAGTTCGATCCGACCCTGTTCGTCGATGACGAAGGTGGACCGGATGACGCCCTGCACCACCCGGCCGTAGTTCTTCTTCTCGCCGAACGCGCCGTAGGCCGACAGCACCTTCTTCTCCGGGTCCGAGACCAGCGGGAAGGTCAGGCCGTCGCGCTCCCGGAACTTCGCCAGCTTGGCCGGCTGGTCCGGGGAGATGCCGACCACCTGGTAGCCGGCCGCGGCCAGCGAGTCGAGCGAGTCGCGGAAGTCGCAGGCCTGCTTGGTGCAGCCCGGGGTCATCGCCGCCGGGTAGGCGTAGAGGATCACCTTCCGGCCGCGCAGCGCGGACAGCGTCAGCTGATCGCCGTCGTCGGTGGGCAACGTGAAGTCGGGCGCCGCGTCGCCCTGGGCCAGCCGTACCTGTTCAGTCATGGCCCGAGCCTAGCCGCGACGCCCGACCGTGGGGCGGTGCTGTCTCGACGGTCCTGGCCGGAAGGTGTCGACCGTCCTTGCGGCCAGGACCTCTCAGGTGTCGGCGCGGTGCTCCGGCACGATGTGCGCGTCGGCCGCGGTGTCGCGCGCCTGCTGGGTGGCCGCGTGCCGCGGCGCGTCGGTACCGCCGGTGGCCCGGCTCGGCGCGTCGGCGTCGGCCGCGGTGCGGGCCGGTGCGCCCACGTTGCGCTGCGGCCACTTCTCCGCGCCGCCGCCGGTCGCCTGCCAGTCCTCGCGGCGCGAGGCGGTCCGGCTGTTGATGACCGTGGCCAGCGACCAGATCACGAACACGTTCGCGGCGATCACCACGATCGACCAGATCGGGTAGTGCGGCAGGAAGAAGAAGTTGTTGATCGCCGACAGGCCGGCCAGCGCGATCGCGGTCACCGCCGCCCAGCCGGCGCCGCCGAACAGGGCGATGCCCACCAGGACGAGCAACACGCCGAGCACCAGATGGACCCAGCCCCAGGCGGTCGTGTCCAGATCGAACAGGTAGTTGTTCGTGGCCACGTAGAACTGGTTCTTCACGATCCCGACGACGCCCATGATCGCCTCGAAAACGCCGATCATCACCATCATCGTCGCCGCGAACACCGACCCGGCCATCGCCAGGCCGGCGTGCTGTGAACGCGCCATGGCTCCCCCTGAAAAATCGGTCCTGCTTCGACGCTACGGTGCCTCCGACGCCCACCGACCCGATCCGCGAAACTCGGCTGTCGGTTTGCGCGGTTGCTGACCCGATGCGCGGTAATCACCGATGCCGCGACGATCGTGGTTCGGCCCAGCCAAGCCGGATCGATCATCTATTGTCCAAAGTAGACACTTTGCCGGCGGGAGCGGGAGGGCCACGTGCGCGAGGTGATCGGGGACATCCTGCCGCTTGCCCTGACCGTCGCGATCAGTCCGATCCCGATCGTCGCGGTGATTCTCACCCTGCTCGCGCCGCGGGCCGGTGGGGCGAGCCTCGGGTTCCTGCTCGGCTGGCTCGCCGGCATCGTGGTGGTCAGCGTGGTCGTGGTCATGATCGCCTCCGCGATCGGGCTGAGCGGCCACGGCAGCGGCTCGACCGCCGGCGCGATCGTCAAGCTGGTCCTCGGTGCCGGCGCCGTGCTGCTGGCCGGCCGGCAGTGGCGGTCCCGGCCCCGTCCGGGCGCGGAACCGAAGGCGCCCAAGTGGATGGCGGCCATCGACACGATGACGCTGCCCAAGGCCGCAGGGCTGGCGTTCCTGCTCTCCGGGGTGAACCCGAAGAACCTCGCGATGATCCTCGCCGCCGGAGTCTCGATCGGCTCGGCCGACCTGGCGATCGGGCAGATCGTGGTGGTCGTCGCGATCTTCACCGTGCTCGCCGGCTGCACCGTCGCGCTGCCGGTGCTCGCGTACGCGGTGGCGCGGGAGCGGGCGCGCGGTGCCCTCACCGAGCTGCGCACCTGGCTGGTGGCGCACAACGCCGCGGTGATGACCGCGGTACTCGGCCTGATCGGGGTCGTCCTGATCGGCAAGGGAATCGCCGGCCTGTGACGTCCGTGGAACCGTTGCCCCGCAACGGTTCCACGGACGTCAGGGAGTGACGATCGGGAACGCCGGGTCCGGCCGGTCGAGCAGCGACTGGAGCCGCCCGAGTACCGCGGAGTCGCCGTCGACGCCCACCCCGGTGAGCACGGCACCGTCGCCGAGCAGGCCGAGCAGCTGCCGCCTGGTCAGGCTCAGGGTCAGGTCGGCGCCGGCCCCTGGCTCGTCCAGCGGCCAGTGGCTGAGCGCGCCGTTCGACAGCTGCATCCGGTACCACTGCCGGGAATCGGTCAGCTGCCAGTCGATCGTGAACGCCTCCTCGGCGGCGCGCGGGCCGTCCAGCCGGATCGCGATCGAGTCGAACAGCTGCTCGACGGTGAGCGCCGCGAGCATGCCGGCCGAGTCGACCTGGTGGCCGGGCTGGATGCCGTGCCGCAGCTCCTGCGCACCGACCAGGTAGAAGTTGCGCCAGGTACCGTTCTCGGCGCCGAACCCGAGCCGCTCGTACACGTCGGCCAGCTGCGCCTTCGCCGCGGTGTCGGTGGGGTCGGCGAACACCGCATGGTTGAGCAGCGTCGCCGCGAACCGCAGGTCACCGTCGTCGGCGTACCGCTTGGCGACGGCCACCGTGGCGGCCACCCCGCCGAGGCAGTCCACGTACCGCTTCGACTGCTCCGTCGGCGGATGCTCCCACAGGTGTGCCGGATTGCCGTCGAACCAGCCGAGATAGCGCTGGTAGATCGCCTTGACGTTGTGGCTGACCGAACCGTAGTAGCCGCGGGCGTGCCAGGCGGTGGCGAGCGCCGGCGGCAGCTCGATGCGCTCGGCGATCTCGCTGCCCACCAGCCCCTGGTTGAGCAGTCGCAGCGTCTGGTCGTGCAGGTAGGTGTACAGGTCGCGCTGCTCGGTGAGGTAGCCGACGATGTTCTCCCGGCCCCAGGTCGGCCAGTGGTGCGAGGCGAACGCGACGTCCGCCCGGTCCGCGTACCGCACGATCGCCTCGTTGAGGTAGCGCGCCCAGACCCGGGCGTCGCGCACCACCGCGCCGCGCAGGGTGAGGATGTTGTGCAGGTTGTGCGTGGCGTTCTCGGCCAGGCACAGCGCCCGGCGCTGCGGGAACAGGAAGTTCATCTCCGCCGGCGCCTCGGTGCCGGGGGTGCACTGGAACTCGATCTCCACCCCGTCCAGCGTCTCGGTCTGGCCGGTGTGCGTGACGTCCACAGTGGGCGGTCGCAGCCCGACCGTGCCCTGCGAGGCCGTCTGCCCCAGCCCGGTGCCGATCAACCCGGTCGGACCGGGCGGCAGCGACGCCCCGGTGTGGTAGACGCCGCGGCGCAGCATCGCGGTACCGGCGTAGACGTTCTCCGACACGGCATGCTCCAGGAACCCCGCCGGCGCGACGATCGGTACGTCGTCGTCGGGCCCGAGCACGCCGTCGATGCCGCCGAAGTGGTCGATGTGCGAGTGCGTGTGGATCACCGCGGTCACCGGGCGCTCGCCGCGATGCCGTCGGTACAGCGCGAGCGCGGCGGTGGCCACCTCCGCCGACACCAGCAGGTCGATCACGATCACCCCGGTGTCTCCCTCGACCAGGGTCATGTTCGACAGGTCGAGCCCGCGCACCTGGTAGATGCCGTCGGTGACCTCGTAGAGCCCGTGCCGGGCGCACAGCTGGGACTGCCGCCACAGGCTCGGGTTCGCCGTGTCCGGGCAGTCGTCGGCGAGGAAGCCGAACGCGTCGTTGTTCCACACCTGGTGGCCGTGCGCATCGGTGACGACACAGGGCTCCAGGGCGCCGATCCGGCCCCGGTCGGCGTTCTCGAAGTCGGTCCGGTCCTGGTACGGCAGCTCGTCGGTGCCCATCTCGCCCCCCCGTGGTCCTGCCTGGAGCGTACGAAGGGCGGGACGGTGGCGAGCGGGTTTCCGGCAGACGCCCCCGGATCGCCGCGGGTCGGGTAGCGGTGGGCCCGCCGGCTCCCGAACGCGGCGTCGGGGCGTCGGGGCGTCGGGGCGTCAGGGTGTCGGGGCTCAGCCCGCCGCGTTGATCGCGTTCGTCACGGCGCTGACCGAGGCGTCGACCTGCTTGCCGTCCACGAACACGGTCGGGGTCTGCTGCACGCCCTTCGCCTGCGCGGCGTTGGACACGTGCGTCACCCACTTCGCGTACTTCTGCGAGGTCACGCACTTGTCGAAGGTGGCGCCGGTGATGCCGGCACCGTGCGCGATCGAGAGGATCTGCTGGTTGGTCAGGCCCTTGCTGTTCTCCGCCGGCTGCTTGCCGAAGATCGCCGAGGTGAAGTCGGGCAGCTTCTTCGCGTCCGCGGCGCACCCGGCCGCCGCGGCCGACCGGGTGGAGTATTCGGTGCCGGACGAGTACCGGTTCAGGTAGTTGAGCGGGTGGTAGGTCAGGGTGATCGTGTTGTTGCCGGAGAAGTCGTTGAGCGGGCCGGCCGCCAGCGTCTCGAACTCCTTGCAGTGCGGGCACATGTAGTCGAGGTAGATGTCGACGTCGACGCCGCCGTTGCTGACCGGCACGCCCAGGTCGGTGCGGGTCGCACCGACCGGCATCGCGTACGACTGGGCGGCTTGGGCGTTGCGGTGGCTCAGGTAGATCGCGCCGGTCACGCCGCCGGCGAGCAGCACCGCCAGCACCGCCACCGCGGAGATCCAGATGGTCCGGCGCCGGCGGCGTTCGGCCGCCTGCTGGGCCCGGATCAGCTGGTTCGCGCGCTTCTGCCCCTTGCGACTACTCATCGTCGTCCTCGTCGTCGTCCACCGCCGGAACGGGCGGGAACAGCACCGAGTCCAGCGAGAACCGGGACCGCGACCACCAGAACACCAACAGCGCCAGCAGCACGAAGCCTATGTCTCGCACGATGTCGAGCCCGTAGGTGGTGGACTGGTCGGCGCCGAGCGCCCCGCCGGAGGAGAAGCAGCCGCAGTCGATGCGCAGCCCGCGGGCCCAGACCGAGATGATGCCGCCGATGTAGATGAGGAACAGCACCGCGGAGGCGGCCGCCATCACCCGCACCGCGATGCCGACCAGCAGCGCCACCCCCAGCAGCACCTCGATGATCGGCTGCGCCGACCCGATCACGGTGGACAGCCAGTACGGGAACAGCTTGTACGCGGCGACCGAGCTCACCGACTGGGACAGGTCGACGATCTTGGTGCCGCCGGAGACCAGCCAGACCACCGACAGGCCGAGCCGGAGCACCAGTGCGACCCAGGAGCCGACCTGGGTGCGGTCGAACCGCAGCCAGTAGGCGGGTGAGCGGGGATCCATCGGCGTCGCCTGTTCGAACGTCATCTGCTGACCGTCCCGGGTCCTAGGTTGGTGGCTTCTAACTTGCCATGACCACACGGAGTGCGTCGACATGCTCAACGCGTCCGGGCGCCACACGTGACCGGATTGTTCGAATCCGGTCCGGGTACCGCCCTGCATCGGACGGGCCGGCCGCCGGCGCGGCTCCGTTCGCGCGCTATCGTGTGAGCCACGTCACGTCGGGAACCGCGCCGGCGGACCCGACGACAGTACTGGCATGAGGTGTGGCGAGGGGTGGACCGCGGCGGTCGGCGCGATCCCGGGGCCGGCGCGGGTCGGCCGGCGGGCGTGGTGCGGCCGGTCGGCAGGGGAGTCGTGACCGCGATCCGGACGAGGGTGCACATCTCGGCTTCGCCCCGCTCCGCCCGCCGCCGCGCGCTCGGACTCCTGCTTGCGGCCGTGGTGGCCGCGCTCGCGGTACTGCTGCCGGCCGGGCCGGCGAGCGCGCACGCGGTGCTGCTGCGTACCGACCCGGGCAGTGGCTCGATCGTGCAGGACACCCCGACGCGCGTCACGCTGACGTTCAACGAGCCGGTGCAACTGGTCCCGGCCGACATCGGGGTGGTCGCGCCGACCGGGGCGAAGGTCGGCGGCACGCCCACGCTGACGCACGACGGCACGGTGCTGTCGATCCCGCTGTCCGAGCGGCTGCCCAAGGGCACCTTCCTCGTCACCTACCGGATCATCTCGGCCGACAGCCATCCGGTCGCCGGCGGCTTCTCGTTCTCCATCGGTGCGCCGTCGAAGACCGCGCCGGCCGCGACCGGCGGTACCGGCGCCGCCGAGCAGCCGGTGGTCGGGGTCGCGATGCCGGTCGTGCGCTACCTCGGCTACGCCGGCATGGTGCTCGCCGTCGGCGCCGCCCTGGTACTGATCTCGCTGTGGCCGCGGCGGCTGCCACGGCGCGGGCCGGCCCGGGTGATGGGCCTCGGCGTGCTGCTGGTGGCGGTGTCCACGCTGGCCGAGGGGTACCTGCAGGTGCCGTACTCGACCGGCGGGTCGCTGACCTCGGTCGGCTACCACGATCTGGTGCAGATCATGAACAGCCGGTTCGGCTGGGCCCACCTGGCCCGGCTGATTCTGCTCGCCGCCGCGGTACCGCTGCTGTCGGTGATCGGCGCGGCCCGGCGCAACCGGCTCGGTACCGGGGAACGCGTCGCGCTCGCGGTGATGGCCGCGCTCGCCGTGTTCACCTGGGGCTACGGCGGGCACCCGAGCACCTCACCGGTGCCGTGGCTGACCGTACTGTCCGACGCGGTGCACCTCGGCGCGATCGCCGCCTGGCTGGGCGGGCTGGTGATGCTGGTGTGCTTCCTGCTGCCCCGGGCGGCGCCGCGCGAGCTCGCCGCGGTACTGCCGGTCTGGTCGCGGTGGGCCACGATCGCCGTCAGCGTGCTCGCCGCCGCCGGCATCGTGCAGGCCTGCCTGCAGCTGGGCACGCCGTCGGCGCTGGTGCAGACGCTGTACGGGCAGCTGATCATCGTCAAGGTGGTGGCCTTCGCCGCGATCCTCGCGGTCGCCTCCTACTCCCGTTCCGCCTCCCGCCGGTACGCCCTGGCCGGCCTCCCCGCCCGGCCCGCGGCCGACGCATCCGACGGCGAGGTGCCGGTCGCCGCCGGAGCGTCCGACGAGAGCGGGGTGCCGGTCGCTGGCGGAGCGTCCGACGAGGGCGAGGTGTCGGTCGCCGGCGGAGCGGGCGACGCCGCGAAGCCGGGCGATCACGTCGAACGGGCGGACGGTGCCGAGCGGACCGTGGGCGCCGAGCCGGACGACGGCGCGGGCTCGGCCGACGATCCGGACGCGACCGAGTTCACCGACCCGGTCTGGGAAGAGGTGTACGCGGCCGGGTCGGGCCACCGTGACACCGCCGAGGCGCGGAGTCCCGGCGCGCCGGCCGGCAAGCGCCTGCCCGGCGCCGCCGCCGGTGCGGAACCGGAGCCGCCGGCCGAGCCGTCCACTGTGGATCGGCGGGCGCTGTGGCGGCTGATCCTGGTGGAGCTGTGCATCGCGGCGGTCATCCTCGGCGTCACCGCGGTGCTGGTGCAGACCACACCAGCGCGGTCGGCGACCAGCGCGGCCAGCGAGGCGAAGAACCTGCCGTACTCGGCCACCCTGAACGACAAGCTGTTCAGCCTGCAGGTGCAGCTCGACCCGGCCCGCACCGGGAAGAACACCCTGCACGCCATCGCGTACCACCCGGACGACGGCAGCCCGGTACGGGTGCGCCAGTGGAAGGTGACCGCGAGCCTGCCCAGCGCCGGCATCGGCCCGATCACGATCCCGACCGAGGCGATCACCGACAACCACGCGATCGCCGACGTGGCGCTGCCGAAGGCCGGCAACTGGAAGTTCTCGTTCACGCTGCGAATCTCCGAGATCGACGAGTCGACCGTCACGACCACGGTGCCGGTGCGCTGACGTCGATTCACAGTGGACTGTTCGAAAGGGACAAGATGAAGCGCAAGAAGCTGCTGTTGTCGGTGCTCGCCGGGGTGGTCGGCGCGCTCGCCGTGGCGGCGCCGGCCGCGGCGCACGTCACCGTCAACCCCAGTACCGCCGAGCCGGGCGGCTATGCCCGGGTGGCGTTCCGGGTGCCGACCGAGTCGGACACCGCGAGCACCACCAAGCTCGTGGTGTACCTGCCGACCGATCACCCGGTGGCGTCGGTCAGCGTCCAGCCGGTACCGGGCTGGAAGGCGGTGCTGCACAAGGCGAAGCTGGCCAAACCGCTGACCACCGAGGGCGGCAACGTGACCGAGGCGGTCGACCGCATCACCTGGACCGCGCAGTCGGGTGCCGCGATCGAACCGGGGCAGTTCCAGGAGTTCCCGGTCAGCCTCGGGCCGCTGCCGAAGTCCGGCACGATGACGTTCAAGGCGCTGCAGACCTACTCCGACGGCAAGGTGGTGCGCTGGATCCAGACCGGCAGCAGCGACAGCGAGCTGGAGAACCCGGCGCCGGTACTGACCCTGGCCGCGAGCGGCGCACCGGGTGCGCCGGCCGCCACCCCGACCAAGGCCGCGGCGGCCGGGAAGAGCGACGGGCCGAGCTCCGGTACGGCGCTGACCGTCGGGGTGATCGGGCTGGTCGCCGGGCTGGCCGGGCTGGCGCTGGGCGGTGTCGCGTTCACCCGCTCCCGCCGCGCCGAGGACACCCACTAGGGGCGGCGCGGCGCAACGCGTCGCCCGCCGCGTGCTCGGCGCCCGGGGCGGGTCCGCCGCATCCGGTCGGGACACGCGGTGACCTGCGACGCGGGCGTCGAGGGGACAGAATGGTGTCATGCCATTGCCCATCGAGAACTATGCCTTGATCGGTGACACCCATTCCGCCGCCCTGATCGGCACGGACGGGTCGATCGACTGGCTGTGCCTGCCCCGGTTCGACTCGCCCGGTGTGTTCAGCGCGCTGCTCGGCGGCCCGTCCGACGGCCGCTGGCAGCTCTGCCCGGTCGGCGAGATCACGTCGGTGCACCGACGGTACCGGGACGAGACGATGGTGCTGGAAACCGACTTCGTGACCCCGACGGGCCGGGTCCGGGTCATCGACTTCATGCCGGTGCGGGACCGTCGCGCCGACGTGATGCGCGTCGTCGAGGGCGTCGACGGCACGGTCGAGATGCGGATGGAGTGGGTCATCCGGTTCGACTACGGCGAGATCGTGCCGTGGGTGCAGCGGCGGCTCGACGCCCAGGGGCAGCCGGCGATCACCGCCATCGGCGGGCCGGACGCGGTCTGCCTGCGCGGCGATCCGCTGCCCGAGCACGACTCCACCGATCACCGGCACACCGCCGAGTTCACCGTCACGGCGGGGGAGCGGCGCACCTTCTCGATGACCTGGTACCCGTCCTCGGACCAGACGGTGCCGACCGTGCACGACGCGGACGAGCAGCTGCCCCGCACCGAGCGGTTCTGGCGCAGCTGGGCACGCAAGTGCAAGTACCGCGGGCCGTACCGGGCGCAGGTGGTGCGTTCGGCGCTGACCCTGAAGGCGCTGACCTACGAGCCGACCGGCGGCATCGTCGCGGCACCCACCACCTCGCTGCCCGAGCAGCTCGGCGGCGAGCGCAACTGGGACTACCGCTACTGCTGGCTGCGGGACGCGTCGCTGACGCTGCGCTCGATGCTGGACCACGGGTACACGGCGGAGGCGAAGGCGTGGCGGTCCTGGCTGCTGCGTTCGGTCGCCGGCGACCCCGAGGACCTGCAGATCCTGTACGGCGTGGCCGGCGAGCGGCGGCTGTTCGAGTGGACGGTGGACACGCTCGACGGGTACCAGGGCGCCAAGCCGGTGCGGATCGGCAACGCGGCGAGCGGCCAGCTGCAGCTCGACGTGTACGGCGAGGTGCTGGACGCGCTGCACGAGGCGCGCATCGACGGGATCAAGGAGGACGACTTCTCCTGGCCGCTGCAGCTGGCGCTGGCCGACAACCTGCTGTCCAAGTGGGATCAGCCGGACAACGGGATCTGGGAGGTGCGCGGCGAGCTGCGGCACTTCACCCATTCCCGGATGATGGTGTGGGTCGCGCTCGACCGGCTGGTGCAGGCGGTCGAGGTGAGCGGGCTGCCCGGCGACGTCGAGCGCTGGCGCACGATGCGCGACGAGGTGCACGAGGAGATCCTGACCAAGGGCTGGAACGACGAGATCGGCGCGTTCACCCAGTACTACGGCGGGTCCACTGTGGACGCCGCGGTGTTGCTGATGCCGCAGATGGGTTTCCTGCCGGCCGACGACGAGCGGTTCGTCAGCACGATGGCGGTGATCGAGCGGGAGCTGCGCGACGGGCCGTTCGTCAAGCGGTACTCGACCGAGCCGACCGAGGCGGACAAGACCGCCGTGGACGGCCTGCCGCCGGGCGAGGGCGCGTTCCTGATGTGCAGCTTCTGGCTGGTCCGGGCGTACGCGATGGCCGGCCGCACCGAGGAGGCCACCGACCTGTTCGACCAGTTGCTCGGGTTGTGCAACGACGTCGGGCTGCTCGCCGAGGAGTACGACATCGAGCAGAACCGGATGCTCGGCAACTTCCCGCAGGCGTTCAGCCATCTGGCGTTGATCTCGGCCGCGCAGGCGGTCACCACGGCCGGCGCGCCGGACCGCGGTCGGGTGCGCGAGCAGGTGGACGGCCCCGGTTACGGCGAGCAGCGCAGCCGCTGAGCGGCCGCGTGCCCGGACGGCCGAAAGCCCCTGACGCCATGCGCCAGAGGCCTTCGGTTTTCCGGGCGATCCCCCCGTGGTCGGGCCGGCCGCACCGCCGGGCCGCCAACCGATCGCCGTGGTGGTCGGACCCGCCTGGTCACCACCAGGGACACGCGCCGATGATGATTGCGATGCCCACGCCAATGCCGATCAACATGGCCGCTTCCCCTCCGTTCTGTTCGCGAGGCTGACCTCACGAACACTTACGGCAACTATGAAGCTACAGCACGTGATCGGATCGGCGCGGGTCAATGGCGTAATTTCATGGTAAGAGCCGTTATGGGCGGTACGGTCATGCCGGCTCGCCGTAGCGCGCCAGCTTCTCCTCGTCGACGGTGACGCCGAGCCCGGGCCCGGCCGGTACCGGCAGGGCCGCGTCGGTGAGCGCGAACGGCTCGGTGACCAGGTCGTCCGCGTGCAGGTAGTACATCGAGTCGATCGCGTACCGCAGCGCCGGGGTGCTCGCCGCCAGCGCCAGGTGCGCCGCGGTGGAGATGCCGAGCTCGCCACCGGAGTGCAGGTTCATCCCCAGCCCGAACGTGTCGCAGTGCGCGGCGAGCGCCTTGTTCGCGGCGATGCCGCCCCACTTGAACACGTCGCCGTGGATCACGTCGACCGCGCCGGCCCGTACCGCCGGGGCGAACTCCTCGAAGCGCACCACGCACATGTTGGTGCACAAGGGAATCCCCAGCCTGGTGCGGACCGTGGCCATGCCCTCGATGCCGACGACCGGATCCTCCAAGTACTCCAGGGACAGCTCCTGCAGCGCGCCGCCGAGCCGCAGCGTGTCCGGCACCGACCAGGCCGCGTTCGGGTCCACCCGCAGCCGGATCCGCGGCAGCGCGGCCCGGATCGCCCGCAGGATCGCCACGTCGCCGTCCGGATCGGTGCTGCCCTTCAGCTTCACCGCGGTGAAGCCGTACTCGCCGACGACGGCAGCGGTGTGCTCGGCGAGCGCGCCCGGCAGGTCGGCCGGTGCGACCTCGCCGGCGTCGGCGCGGGTCACCAGCGCGGTCAGCGGCACCCGGTCGCGCACCCGGCCGCCGAGCAGCTCGTACACCGGGCGGCCGGCCGCCGTGCCGATCAGGTCCCAGCAGGCGACGTCGATGCCGGCCTTCGCCGCGTAGCCGAGGTAGCCGTGGAAGAACGGCAGCATGTGCGTGTCGGCGTGGAACCGCTCCAGCTCGTACGGGCTGCGCCCGATCAGGATCGGCGCGAGCTGGCGCACCAGGGCCGCGGTCGGCGCGCCCCACATCGTCTCGCCCCAACCGTCGACGCCCTCGTCGGTGCGCAACCGCAGCACGGTGCGGGTGTTGCCGGTCTTGGTCTCGAACGAGGAGGTGAACGCGGTGCGCATCGGCACCGTCACCACCCACACGTCGACCCCGACGATCTTCACTGCGCTGCACCCCTCGCGACGGACTACGCTGGCTTCGTATGTCAGAAGCTACTACATACACGAGGAGGGCGACGGATGAGCTCGGCCACGTTGATCTCGCCGGAACGGCTCGGAGTGCTGAACCGGATGCGGGTGCTCACCGCTCTGCACGCCGCCGGGCCGCAGAGCCGCGCCGAGCTCGCCCGTACCTTCGGGGTGTCCCGGGCCACCGTGGGGACGATCCTGCAACCGTTGCTGGACAACGGGATCCTGATCGAGACCGAACCCGCGGCAGCGTCGTCCGGCGGGCCGCGCTCCGGCGGCAAGCCGCCGCGGCCGGTCTGGTTCTCCGCGTCGGCGCCGTCGATCGGGGCGGTGGAGATCCTCCCGGGCCGGGTCCGCGCCGCGACGGTGTCGCTGACCGGCGAGATCCGTGGCCGGGCCACCGCACCGTTCGCCACCCGTACCGCCGATCCGGCCGGCTTCGCCGCGGCGCTGCGCTCCTGCTGCGCCGAGGCCTTCGCCGGTACCACCGTGGTCGGCATCGGTGTCGCCTCTGCCGGCCTGGTCGACCCGGGCCAGGGCCGGCTGGTCGAGCTCAACGCGGCGCCCGCACTCACCGGCCACCCGATCGGGGACACGCTCGCCGAGCAGCTGGCGGCGCCGGTCTACCTGGAGCATCACGCCCGGGTGCAGGCGCTGGGCGACCGCTGGTTCGGCGCCGGCCGCGGCCTCGACACGTTCGCCTCGGTGTCCACAGGGGACAGTGTCGGGGTTGGCGTGGTCCAGCAGGGTGCGGTGCTGTCCGCACCCGGCGCGGGCAGCGGGGCGCACCTGACCGTCGCCGCCGGCGGCGACCGCTGCGACTGCGGCCGGCGCGGCTGCTGGAAGACGGTCGCCACGATCGGCTGGCTGCGCCGCCGCGCCGCCGCGCTCGGTGTCCCGGGAGCCCGCGGTACGACACTGGCCCGGCTCACCGCGCGTGCCGGCCGCGGCGACCGGTCGGCGGTCCGGCTGATCGACGAGTACGCGGCGAACCTCGCGCTGGGCCTGGGCAACGTGCAGCAGCTGCTCGCACCCGGTACGTTCGTCCTGCACGGTGACGCCGCCACCGGCGGCGTGCGGTTCGCCGAGCTGGTCGCCGGTCACCTCACGGCGCACTCGCCGCACCATCCCGACGCCGTACCCACCGTGACGCTCGCCGCGGCGGGCCCGGACACCGTGCTGCTCGGTTGCGCCGGACTCGTGCTCTCCCAGGGAATGCAGCTGGTGCGCTGACCGTACGGAGCGGGCGGCCGCGCCGCCGGGCGTCAGCGGGCGGCGGCGAGGTTGTGGAACCGCCGGCGCACCGTCTCCATACCCGGCGTGTCCCGGCTCGGGTGCACCCGGTTGGTCAGCAGCACCGCGTACCGGCCGAGGGTGGGGTCGAGCCAGATGCTGGTGCCGGTGAACCCGGTGTGCCCGTAGGACTCGGGCGAGCTCAGGTCGCCGAACGGGCTGCCGTGCGGATCCCGTCCCTGCCAACCCAGCCCGCGCCGCAGGTTGAGCCGGTCGGTGTGGCCGCGGCCCATCAGCGCCAGCGTCCGCGCCGCCAGCCACTCGCCGGTCACCGTGCCGCCGCCGGACAGCACGGCGAGCGCGAGCCCCTCCAGGTCGTCCAGCGTGCCGAACAGCCCGGCGTGGCCGGCCACACCGCCCAGTACCACGGCGTTCTCGTCGTGCACGCTGCCCTGCACCACCTCGCCCCGCCACGGGCAGTGCTCGGTGGCGGCGCACCGGTCCCGGTCGCGTGCGGCGGGCCGGAACCCGGTGTCCGGCATGCCCACCGGCTCGGTCACCGCGATGGCCACCAACCGGTCCAGCGGCATGCCGGACGCTGCCTCGGCGACCTGCCCCAGCACGATGAACCCGACCGAGCTGTAGTCGACCGCGGTACCGGGTGCGGTCCGCAGCGGCAGCGCCCGTACCGCGGCGAGCAGCGACTCCCGCTCCGGGTGCCGGCGCCACAACGGTTGCCGTCCGGGCAGCCCGGAGGTGTGGGTGAGCAGCTGCTCGACGGTGACCCGGCCGAGCTCGCCGTCGGCGTACTCGGGCAGGTGCTCGGCGACGGTCTCGGCCAGCCCCAGCGCACCGCGTTCGACCAGCCACATCGTGGCCAGCGCGACCACCGGTTTGGTCACCGAGGCCCAGTCCCACAGGGTGTCCGGCCGCACCGGCGGGCCGCCCCAGGACAGCGTGCCGAGCAGGCCACGGCGCACCGGTCCGTCCAGGTTGCCGACCGACCAGGCGGCGCCGGAGAAGATGCGCTCCCGGTGCGCCACCGCCAGCAGCTCCGCCTCGCTGGCCGGAACCCCGGCCAGCGCCGCCACCGTGTCCATCGTTCCTCCGGTCGAGTCCGCCATCGCCGCAACGATAGGACCGGAGCGGACCATCGGGGCACGGTGGGTCGCGTGGTCGGCCCCGCCGCGGGGGGCCGCCGCGGTGGATCACGGGTATGGACGGGTACGAAACTCCAGCCCGTGCCGGCCCGGGTCGAGGAAGTAGCCGCCCCGGCCGCCGTGCTGGTGGTTGATCTCGTGGGCCCGCTCCCGGAACGGGTCGGCCCAGTTCTCGATCCGCCGGTCGGCCAGCCGCTGGTACGCCCGGTCGAACAGCTCGTCGTCGACCAGAAGGCGTAGTGCTGCAGTGCGCTCCATCGGCGGTTCGGCGAACTGCAGCAGCACCCCTCGTCGAGCTGGACGTTGCTGAACACGCCGCAGGACGGCGCCTCGCGCGACTCCACGGGGTGCGGCGGCCGGGGTGATGCGGCGCTTGGTGCCCGGTCACCGGCGCCCGGTGCCACAGCGGCGGTCACCGGCGGCCCGGTGCCACAGCGCCGGTCTCCGGCGGCCGAGTGCTGCGGCGCCGCTCACCGGCGGGTGAGCTGGCCGAGGGCGCGGCGAAGCTTGGTGTCCCGCCGCGATGCGGCGTGTTCGAGCAGCGCCACCTCGGCAACCAGGCCGACCCACAGCCGCGCGGTCTGCTGCGGATCGGGCCAGCCGAGCGCCTCGAAGTCGGCGAGCACCTCGGCCGCGCTGGCGGTGTTGCGGGCCGCGATCTCCGCGGCGATCTGCGGGTCGGCGCGCGCTTCGAGCAGCAGCGCCCGTACACCGCGGTGCTGCAGGCAGGTGTCGAGATAGCTGCGGGCGATCGTGTCGAGCCGCTCGGCGCCGGGTTCGAGCCCTCGCATGGCTGTCCTGATCCGGTCGAACAGGCGGTCGTGGAACTCGCGGTGCAGCTCGATGACGTACGAGGGGCGGTCGCCGAAGTGGTGGAAGAAGGTGCCCTTGGACACCCCCGCCTCCTCGACCAGGAGGTTGATGCTCAGGCCCATCAGGCCGGTCTGCTCGGCCAGCCGCAGCCCGGCGTCGATGAGGCGTTGCCGGGTCTCGGCGGCGGCGGCCCGCCGCTTGCCGACGGGCCGGTCGCCGGCCGCCGCGCGGGAACCGGCATCGGGGGACACGCTGTCGCTCACGTGACCATGGTCGCAGGCCGCCCTGTCGCGGTGCCGTTGCTCTTCCGACCGGGCCGCCCTCGTCGTATAGTTTGACCGACCGGTCGGTCAATGAATCGAGATGCCAGGGAGCACCCAGTGCCCAGCCTTCAGACCTCCGCGGGTCGCGTCGCCTACTCCGACACCGGAACCGGCCCGCTGCTCGTCCTCCTGCACGCCACCCTGCACGACCGGCACGACTTCGACCCGGTCGTACCTGCGCTCGCCGCCGCGCACCGCGTCGTCGCGATGGACTGGCCCGGCCACGGCGAGTCGGACCCCGACGCCGGTGGGCGGCCGGTCACTGCGGGGTTGCTCGCGGACGTGCTGGAGGAGCTGGTGCTCGCACGGGACCTGCGCGGGCTGCGGGTGATCGGCAACTCGGTCGGCGGCTTCGCGGCGGCCCGGCTCGCGATCCGCCACCCCGACCGCGTCGCCGGGCTCGTCCTGGTCGACAACGGTGGCTTCGCCGGCCACGATCCGTTCACCCGGACGCTGTTTCGCGTCATCGGCACGCCGGCCGTCGCCGCCCGGCTGATGCCCCGCTTCGTCCGGTCCTACATGCGGCCCAGGACCGCCGGTGACCGGGCCATCGTGTCGCGCGCGGTCACCCGGGCCCGCAGCCCGCAGGGCGCGGCGATCGCCGCCTCGATGTGGCGCAGCTTCGCCAGCCCCGACCACGACCTGCACGAACAGGCCGACCGGCTCACCGCACCCACCATGATCGTGTGGGGCCGGCAAGACACGGCGGCGCCGCTGCGGATCGGGCGCGCGACCCACCGGCGCCTCCCGCACGCCACCATGCAGGTCTTCGACACCGGCCACGTGGTCTTCTCGTCCGAGCCCGCCGCGTTCCTGCGCGCGGTCGAACCGTTCCTGGCCGGGCTGCCGGCCGAGCCGGCCCCGAGGCGCCGCTGACTCCCGAGCCGCGGGGAGCGGCTAGCCGGCCGGCGCATCCAGGGCGGTACGGGCGGCGGCGACCACGGCCGGGTCGGTGACGACGTGGGTGTCGTCGTCGGCGCTGCCCAGCGGTACCGCCGGGCCCGCGTGCCGCGGGGTCGCCGCCCGCTTGGCGGACAGGTGCACCGCCGCGACTCCCGCGCCGACCAGCGCCGGGATGTCGGCGGTACGCACGCCGCCGCCGGCCATCACCTGGATGCCCGGTGCGGCGGCGGCCATCCGTTCGATGGTGGCGACACCGGCGCCGGCGGTGGCGGCACCGCCGGAGGTCAGGACGCGGGTCAGCCCGAGCTCGGCGGCCGCCGCGGCCGCCGCGACCGGGTCGACCGAGCGGTCGATCGCCCGGTGCAACGTCACCTCCGCGGTACCCGCGGCGTCGGCCCAGCGCCGAATCGCTCCGGTGTCCAGCGTCCCCGCGTCGGTCAGCGCGCCGACCACCACGCCGGCGGCGCCGGCCGCGAGCACGCTGCGTACCTCCGCGGTCATCAACGCGATCTCGTCGGCGTCGTAGCGGAAGTCGCCCGGCCGGCAGCGCACCAGTACGTGTACCGGCAGACCGGCGGCGACCGCGGCCTCGACCAGCGCCTGGGACGGGGTGACGCCGCCGAGCTCCAGCGCGACGCACAGCTCGACCCGGTCCGCCCCACCGGCCCGCGCGATCCGGGCACCGGCGGGGCTGGTGACCGCGATCTCCAGCGCGGTCATCCGGCCACTCCGGCCGGTCGGGAGGCTGCCGGCGCGATGCGGTCCTTCCTTCGCCGCCTCCGGATGGTCGCCGGCAAGGTGCGTTCCGCGGCGGGGTGCCCGCTCCGGACGACGGTGCTCATTCGTCCGCTCCGGACAGCGGCTCGGTCGAGGCCGGAATGATCCGGGCGGTCAGGTCGGGGTCGGCCATGTCCGGGTCGAACGGGAACATCGGCCGCCGGATCCGCTCGTGCCCCAACCGAACGAGGTCCTGATCGACGCCACCAGGGCTCACCGCCATCTTCCAGTCGGCGGCCATCGCGTACAGCTCCGGCTCCAGATACCCGATCTTCACGATCACGATGGCCGCCTCGCGCGGCGCCAGCGACAGGTCGGTGAAGTCGTGCTCGTGATGGTACGGCTTGCGCAGCTTCGTGAGGATCGCGTACACGCTGCCCACCCGCAGCACCACCTCGGTCTCCGCGTCCCGGTCGCCGTGCCGGATCGCGTGCACCACCCCGGTCATCGTCAGCGGGCCGGCGTGCCGGTCGTCCACCTCGGCACCCGCGGTGACGGTGACGGTCGCGCCGACCCCGGCCTCGACCGCCGCGGCGACCGCCGCCGGGCCCGGTACCGAGGCGTAGATGACGGTCGGCCCGCCCTCGCCGAACTCGGGCCGGGCCAGCAGCTGGGTCAGCCCCCACGTCACGTCGCCGGCGCCGCCGGCGGTCGGGTTGTCCCCGGTGTCGGAGACGAAGTACGGCCGGGCCTCGCTGGCGAGCGCCGCATCCAGGCACTCGTCGTACGTGCCGGTCGGCGCCACGAAGTCGAAGTCGCGCCGGGCGGCCCAGAACCCGCAGGCGAGCCGTTCGGCCCCGGCGGCGACGGCGGTCTCGTCCGGTCCGGTGACGACCACCGCGGCCCGGTTGCGCGGCTCGTCCGCCCACGCGTACCCGACCCAGATCGCCGCGTCGGTCACCCCGTCGGCGGCCTCCACCTCGGACACCGCCGCGTAGACCGACTTCGCCGGTTCGATCCGGGTGGAGGTCTGCTCGCCGGCCAGCAGCACCGGCACCGGCACCCACGCCTTCACCGGCCGGTCCGCGCCGGAGCGCAGCAACCGCACCAGGTTGCGGGCGGCGCGCTCCTTGGTCTCCATGTGGTCCTCGTGCGGCGCCATCCGGTAGCAGGTGATGAGGTCGCTGCGGTGCGCCAGCTCGCGGGAGACGTTGCCGTGCAGGTCCATCGAGGTCGACACGATCACGTCCGGTCCGATCACGTCCCGGATCCGGCCCAGCAGCAACGCCTCCGCGTCGTCGATGCCCTCGACGGTCATCGCCCCGTGGATGTCGTACCACAGGCCGTCCAGGTGCGGCATCGCGGCGAGCCGGGCGAGCAGGTCCGCCGACAGCTCCTCGAACGCGGCCGCGGTGGCCATCCCGCCGGGCAGCGACTTGCCCACCAGGGCGCCGCGCCAGTCGGCCGCCGCGCGCAGTTCCTCGCCGTCGGCGAGGAACGGGTACCGGGTGAGTACCTCGGCGCCGCGCTGCGGGTGGAACGCCGGCGCCTCGGTACGGGCCGGCGAGAACGTCGACGACTCGATCCCGAGCCCGGCGATGGCGATGACGGGACGGTCGATCGGGGTGCGGGACATGGCTCTCCAACGTTGTTCGGGACGGGGACGGCAGACGCGGCTAGCGGGCGGTGCGGGCCGGCGCGGCGGCCGGTGCGGTGGACATGGTGGCCAGGGTGCGTTCCAGGGCGTGCTGCAGGGCGGCCTGGCCGGCGCCGACCAGGCCGGCGTTCGCGCCGAGGCTGACCCGTTCGATCACCAGGTGGTTGGTGGCGAGCGGGTGGCAGCCCTCGTACAGCTGGCTGCGCACCGCGGCCACCAGCGGGTCCAGTGTGGACAGTATGCCGCCGAGGTAGACGGCGTCCGGGTTGAAGAAGTTGACGTTCGCGGCGAGCACCATGCCCAGGTACTTGCCGGCCCGGCGGACCGCGCCGGTCGCCTCCGGGTCGGACTCGGTGGCCAGCCGGACCACGTCCTCCAGCGAGCGGATCTCCGGCCGGACCGCGCGCAGCTCCCGAACGAGGGTGGCGCCGGAGGCGACGGTCTCCAGGCAGCCGGTGTTGCCGCAGCCGCACGGCTTGTCGCCGGCGGCGTCGATGCGCACGTGGGTGATCTCGCCGGCCACTCCGGCCGCGCCGCGGTAGAGCCGGCCGTCGACGATGATGCCGGTACCGATGGCGGAACCGATCTTCACCGTGATCGACTGGCGCTGCTCCGGCGGCCGCACCGCGTGCTCGCCGAGCGCCATGCTGTTCGCGTCGTTCTCGCTCACCGCGGGCAGTCCGAACCGTTCCTCCAGCCACGCGGTGACCGGGAACTCGTTCCAGCCGGGCATCCGGGACGGCAGCGTGACGGTACCGGTGGCCGGGTCGACCGGGCCGGGCAGCGACAGGCCGACGCCGCGCAGCCGGCCCCGGCCGCGCGCCTCGGCCAGCGACTCCAGCGTGTCGGCCAGCAGCGGCAGCGCCACCTCGGGGCCCTCGCCGACCGCGAACGGCACCGTCGTCGCGTCGGCGAGGGTGCCGCCGGGCAGCACCACGCCGACCCGGGCGTGCCGGCCGCCGACGTCGGCGGCGACCGCGAACTCGTCGGTACTGCCCAGCCGCAGCACCTTGCGCGGCCGGCCGCCGGTGGACGACTGGGTGCCGTGCTCGGCGATCAGCCCGCGCTCGACGAGCTGGCCGACAGCGGTCGAGATGGTCGACGGCGCGGCGCCGAGCAGCGCGGCGAGCTCGGTGCGCGACGAGGCGCGCCTGGCGGCGACCAGCTCCAGCACGCGCGCCACGAGCGGCGGCGAGGCGGCGCGTGCACTTTTTTCACTCATGCAGAAAGTAACTTCCTCGACGGTCCGACTGGCGGTTCACAGTACGCCGATCGCCGGCTCGGCGGCAGTGCGGGTCGTCGCCCGAGGCGGCTTTGTTCGTACGGCACTGACCAGCGAAAACGCCATTCAGGCAGCGTACCGGACGGGCTCGTCTTATTTCGGGGCCGCAGAAACCGACTTGTTACGGTGCACCATCTGTTTTTTCGGCAGGGGGCCGCGTTCACTGGCCTGCGTTCCCCTGGAGTTCACTTTCGAGGAGTGACGATGTCCTTGCGCCGCATGGCGGCCCGCCGCCGCTTCGCGCTCGCCGCCGGCGCTGCCGTCGCGGCGAGCGCGCTGCTCGCCGGCTGTACCGGGACGAGCAGCTCGTCGTCCGGGTCGTCGGACTCGATCAACTACGCCCTGCCCGCCAACTTCACCCCGAACTGGCTGCTGCCGATCGGCACCGCGGCGCACCTGAACACCAACAACGGCTCCATCGCCGCGGCGATGTGGGAGCCGCTCGTCGCGTACGACGGGTCCACCGGCAAGGTCGGCTGGAACAAGAAGGGCTCGATCGCGAGCGCCGCCGACTTCGCCCCGGACGGCAAGAGCGTCAAGATCACGCTCGGCGACCGGCACTGGAGCGACGGCACGGCGATCACCAGCCGCGACGTGGAGTTCTGGTACAACCTGATCACGGTCAACAAGAAGCAGTACGCGAGCTACAGCCCGGGCAAGGTGCCGGACAACTGGACCTCGCTGAAGGCCACCGACGAGCGGCACTTCACCATCACGTTCGACAAGGCGTACAACGCGCAGTGGATGCTCGCCAACGAGCTGAGCCTGATCAAGCCGCTGCCGCAGCACGCCTGGGACAAGACCTCCGCCTCGGCGAAGGTGAGCGACGCGGACCGCTCCGCGGCCGGCGCGAAGCAGGTGTGGACCTACCTCAACGACGCGGGCAAGGACATCTCGAAGTACGCGTCGAGTCCACTGTGGAAGACCGTCAGTGGCCCGTACACGGTGAAGTCGTTCTCCACCGCCGGCAAGGTCGTGCTGACCGAGAACAAGAAGTACGACGGCGGCGAGAAGGCCGGCATCAAGACGGTCAACCTGCTGCCGTTCACCACCAGCACCGCGGAGACCAACGCGCTGCGCGCCGGTACCGTCGACTACGGCTACATCGATCCGGGCGACCTGGACCAGAAGGACTCGTTCGCCTCCCGCGGGTACACCGTCAAGCCGTGGACCGGCTGGGCGATCACCTACATGCCGTACAACTTCAACAACCCGACCATGGGCCCGGTGTTCAAGCAGCTGTACGCGCGGCAGGCGATCCAGCGCTCGATCGACCAGGACGGCCTGGTCAAGGCGATCTTCAACGGCACCGCGACACCCGGGTACGGCCCGGTCCCGCAGGGGCAGGCCTCGGACTACGTGTCCGACGTGCAGAAGAACAACCCCTACCCGTTCGACACCAAGGCCGCCACCAAGCTGCTCACCGACCACGGCTGGACCAAGCAGAACGGCGTGATGGTCTGCTCCAAGCCGGGCAGCGGCGCGAACCAGTGCGGCAGCGGCGTCAAGGCCGGCACCACGTTCGCCATGGAGGTGCTGTCCCAGTCCGGGTCCACCGTGACCGACAACGAGATGAGCGCGATCCAGTCCTCGCTCGCGAAGACCGGCATCAAGTTCTCCATCCGTACCGCGCCGGTCAACTCGGTGCTGTCGCAGACCCCGCAGTGCAAGGCCAGCCAGTCGATCTGCAAGTGGGACCTGTCCTACTTCGGCACCGCGGGCAGCTGGTACTTCCCGGCGTTCCCGACCGGCGACTCGCTGTTCGCCAGCAACGGCGGCTCGAACTTCGGCAACTACAGCAACCCGGACGTGGACAAGCTGATCAACAAGACCACCACGTCGAACGACCCGAGCGCGATGCAGGACTACAGCGCCGCGCTGGCCAAGGACCTGCCGGTGATCTGGCTGCCCGAGCCGGACTACCAGATCTCGGTGCTGAAGAACGGCCTGGGTGGCTTCAGCCAGGACTCGCTGGCGAACTTCCACCCGGCCCAGTGGAAGTGGACGAAGTAGTCCATGGCAACGCTGTGGTACCTGGTTCGGCGCGTGGCGCAGGCGGTGCTGGTGATCTTCCTGGTCACCATCGTGGTCTTCGCGCTGCTCCACGCGCTGCCGGGCGGGCCCGCGCGCGGCATCCTCGGCGCGCAGGCCACCGCCCAGCAGATCGCGACGTTCAACCACGAGCAGGGGCTGGACAAACCCGTTGTCGCGCAGTACTTCTACTACCTGCGCACGCTGCTGCACGGTGACCTCGGCACCTCGTACACGTTGAACGAGCCGGTGTCGACGCTGATCGTGCAGCGGCTGCCCAAGACGCTGGTGTTGACGGTGCTGTCGGCGATCCTCGGACTGCTGCTCGCGATCCCGCTCGGCATGTGGCAGGCGGTGCGGCGCAACAAGCCGTTCGACTACGCGATCACCACGCTCAGCTTCGTCGCCTACGCGACCCCGGTGTACTTCTTCGGGCTGATCCTGGTGCTGGTGTTCAGCCAGGCGCTGCGCTGGTTCCCGTCCCAGGCGCCACAGGGCGACACGCTCGGCCAGGTGCTCGCCAACCCGGCCGGCCTGGTCCTGCCGGTCGTCGCCGGCGCCGCCTCGATGGTGGCGGTGTTCAGCCGGTACATGCGCTCGGCGACGCTGGAGAACCTGGCCGAGGACTACGTGCGTACCGCGAAGGCCGGCGGCGCCCGGCAGCGCGCGATCCTGTGGCGGCACGTGTTCCGCAACTCGCTGACCCCGGTCATCGCGATGCTCGGGTACTACGTGCCGGTGCTGTTCGGCGGCGCGCTGGTGGTCGAGCAGCTGTTCAACTACCCCGGCATGGGGCTGCTGTTCTGGAGCGCCGCGCAGTCGTCGGACTACCCGGTACTGCTCGGCTGCGTGCTGGTGATCTCGGTGGCCACCGTGATCGGCACCCTGCTCGCCGACATCGTGCAGCGCGTCATCGACCCCCGCGTCGTGGCAGGCAAGTCGTGACCGGAATCCGTTGTCGGACAAGCGATTCTGGGGAGGTGCGCGCATGACCGCGATCGCGGAGCAGCTGCCGGTGGCCGAGGGCGTCACCGGGCTGCGGCTGGTGGTACGGCGGTTCCTGCGCAACAAGCTCGCCGTGATCGGCCTGGCCGTCGTGGTGGCGTTCGTGCTGTTCTGCTTCGTCGGGCCGCACCTCTACCACACCGACCAGACGCACACCGCGCTGGACGCGGTCAACCAGCCGCCCAGCGCCCGCCACCCGCTCGGCACCGACGCGGTCGGCCACGACGAGCTCGGCCGGCTGATGTACGGCGGGGGAGTCTCGCTGCTCGTCGGCCTCGCCGCGGGCGCGCTCGCCACCATCATCGGGATGCTGTGGGGCGCCGTCGCCGGGTACGCCGGGGGCTGGGTCGACGCGGCGATGATGCGCGTGGTGGACGCCGGGATCGCGATCCCGGCACTGTTCGTGCTGCTGGTCATCTCGGCGATCGTCAGCCCCGGGATCTGGGGGATGGTGGCGATCCTGGGCCTGGTGTCCTGGCTGGTGCCGTCCCGGCTGATCCGGGCCGAGACGTTGACGTTGAAGAACCGCGACTACGTGCTGACGTTGCGCGCGATCGGCGGTACCCACACCCGGGCGATCTCCCGGCACATCCTGCCGAACTCGGTGTCCACCATCGTGGTCGCCGCGACGTTCCAGATCGCCGACGCCATCATGCTGGTGGCGTACGTGTCGTACCTCGGGCTCGGGGTCCGCTCGCCGCAGACCGACTGGGGCGGCATGCTGTCGGCCGGGCTGACCGCCGTCTACTCCGGACGGTGGTGGCTGATCCTGCCACCCGGCCTCGCGGTGATCCTGGTCGTCTGCGCGTTCAACGCGATCGGCGACGGCCTGCGCGACGCCTTCGACGTACGGGGACGGTCATGACGAAGACGATTCTGGACGTCGAGGAGCTCGGGGTCACGTTCCGCACCGAGACCGGCGAGGTCCCGGCGGTACGCGGGGTCTCGCTCACGGTGGCGCCCGGCGAGACGCTGGCGCTGGTCGGCGAGTCCGGTTCCGGCAAGTCCACCGTGGCGCTGGCCGCCATGGGCCTGCTGTCCGGCAACGCCCGGATCACCGGCCGCGTGGCCATCGACGGTACCGACATCGTCGGCTCGACCACCGGGAAGTCCGGTGCCGCCGGGAAGGCCGGTGCCGCGGGGAGTTCCGGTGCGGCGGGGAAGGCCGGTGCCGTCGAGCTGAGCCGGCTGCGCGGGCGTACCGCGTCGATGGTGTTCCAGGAGCCGGCGACCGCGCTGGATCCGCTGACCCGGGTGGGCGCGCAGATCGTCGAGGTGATCCGCAACCACCGTCCGGTGTCGAAGGCGGCGGCCCGCCAGGAGGCGGTGGAGCTGCTGCGCCGGGTCGGCATCCCGGATCCGGCCCGGCGCGCGGCGGCGTACCCGTTCCAGCTGTCCGGCGGGCAGCGGCAGCGGGTGGTGATCGCGATGGCGATCGCGAACGACCCGAGCCTGCTGATCGCCGACGAGCCGACCACCGCGCTGGACGTCACGGTGCAGGCCGAGATCCTCGACCTGCTGCGCGAGCTGGCCGCCGACGCCGGTACCGGCGTGCTGCTGGTGACGCACAACATGGGCGTGGTGGCCGATTTCGCCGACCGGGTGGCGGTGATGCTCTCCGGTGAGATCGTCGAGACCGGACCGGTCGAGCAGGTGTTGCTGCGCCCGCGGCACGAGTACACCCAGCGGCTGCTCGCGGCGGTACCGCGGCTGGCGGTCGCGGAGCCGGGCGAGAGCGCCGCGCAGGCGAGCACGACCGTTTCGGCGCGGCCGAGCGCTGGGGTGACACCGGCCGCGGAGGGGTCGGCCGGTGAACCGGTGGTACGGCTGCGGGACGTGTCGGTGGTGTTCGGCCGTGGCGGCCGCGCGGTGCGCGCGCTCGACCAGGTGTCGATCGAGGTACGGGCGGGCGAGACGGTCGGCCTGGTGGGGGAGTCCGGCTCCGGCAAGTCCACCGCCGCGCGGGTCGCGCTCGGGCTGATCGCGCCGTCCGCCGGCGCGGTCTCGCTGTTCGGCGCCGACCTGCGCCGCACCCGTGGCCGGTCCCGCCGCCGGTTGCGCGCCGGGATCGGCGTGGTGCTGCAGGATCCGGTGGCGTCGCTGGACGCCCGGATGAGCGTCGCGGAGTGCGTGGCCGAGCCGCTGCGGGTGCACCGGTCGATGTCCGCGCGGCAGCGCCGGTCCCGGGTCGAGGAGGTCCTCGACCGGGTCCGGCTGCCGCGCGCGCTCGCCGACCGGGCACCGCGCGAGCTGTCCGGCGGGCAGCGGCAGCGGGTCAGCCTGGCCCGCGCCCTGGTGCTCGATCCGCGGCTGCTGGTCGCCGACGAGCCGACCAGCGCGCTGGACGTCAGCGTGCAGCAGGCGGTGCTGGAGGTGATCGCCGAGCTGCAGGCCGATCTCGGCTTCGCCTGCCTGTTCGTCTCGCACGATCTGGCCGTGGTGCAACGGTTCGCGGCCCGGGTGGTGGTGCTGCGCGCCGGTCGGATCGAGGAGCAGGGCCGCACCGACGCCACGTTGCTGCACCCGGAGACCGACTACACCCGGCGGCTGCTCGCCGCGGTACCGGTCCCCGATCCCGCCGTACAGCGCCGTCGCCGCGCGGCGCGGCAGGCGGTCGCCGGAGCCGGCGCGTGACCGTACCCGAGGTGTACGCCGGGGTGGACATCGGCGGCACGACGACCCAGGTTGCCCTCTGCACGACGGAGCTGACCATCCTGTCCCGGGCCGAACTCGCCACCCCGGCGGCGCGCGGCGGTGCCGCGATGGTCGCCGCGGCGGTCGACGCGGTACGGATGCTGCTGTCCCGCACGCCGGCCCAGCTGCTCGGCGTCGGCGTCGGCGCGGCCGGGGTGGTGGACACCCGTACCGGCGAGGTGGTCGCGGCGAGCGACTCGTTCGTCGACTGGGCCGGGTTCCCGGTCGCCGACACGATCGCGACCGACCTCGCGGTACCGGCGTTCCTGGACAACGATGTCAACGCGTTCCTGCGCGGCGAGGCGACCGGCGGTGCGGTCGCCGGCGAACCGTCCGTGCTGGGCATGACGCTGGGCACCGGAGTGGGCGGCGCGCTGTGGCTGGACGGCCGGCTGTACGAGGGGCCGCACGGCGCGGCCGGCGAGATCGGCCACGTACCGGGCTTCGGTGATCTGCCATGCTCCTGCGGCGGCCGCGGCCACCTGGAGACGCTGGCGTCGGGTCGGTCGATCGGCGCCCGCTACGCCGACCGTACCGGCCGGGTCGCCACCGCGCGCGAGGTCGCCCGCGCGGCCGCGGACGGCGACCCCGACGCCCGCGCCGTCTTCGACGCCGCCGGTACCGGGATCGCCCGTGCCGTACTGATCGCCGCCGGCGTGGTGGACGTGACCACCGTGGTGGTCGGCGGCGGGGTGAGCGCGGCGTGGTCGCTGCTGGAGCCGCCGATCCGGGCCGCGCTGGCCGCCGAACCCCCGGTCAGCGGCCAACCGATCCGGCTGGTACGCGCGGGTCTGGGCAGCGACGCCGTCGTCGTCGGCGCCGCCTCCCGGGTGCGTACCGAGCTGGCCGGCGTGCTGCGCGAGGCACCCACCCACTGACCCCGTGCGCGGCACCCGATCACCCGGGTGCCGCGCGCGGCCTCGACCCATCCCCAGCGCTACGCATCCGGGGCCCACGCATCCGGGGCCCACGCATCCGGGGCCCACGCATCCGGGGCCCACGCATCCGGGGCCCATGCATCCGGGGCGCCGGCTCGGAGGGCGCTGGTCGTGCCGGGAAGAGGTTCAGCTCAGGCAGTGGACGACGGCGGCGGAGTGCGCCGGCAGCTGGATCTCCTGCCGGGCGTAGACGAAGCCGGGCGCGGTGGCGAGCGGAACGTCCACCGGAACGCCGTGCAGGGCAACGGCTCTCCGCCGATCGGAGAGATTGACCGCGATCCGGTACGGTCCACGGTGGACGGTCAACCATTCGGCGCCGGTGTCCACCCGTACCTCCTCCAGGCGCGGATCGGACAGCTCCGGGATCGAACGGCGCAGCGCGATCAGCTTGCGGTAGAAGCCGAACATCGCCGCGTGGGCCGGCTCGGCCAGCTCCTCCCAGCGCAGCACCGAGGCGGCGAACGTCTCCGGATCCTGCGGATCGGGTACGTCGCCGGGCGGCCAGCCGTGCGCGGCGAACTCGGCCCGCCGGCCGGCCGCGACGTTCGCGGCCAGGTCCGGCTCCGGATGGCTGGTGAAGAACTGCCACGGCGTGCTGGCCGCCCACTCCTCGCCCATGAACAGCATCGGCGTGAACGGCGAGGTGAGCATCAGCATCGCGCCGACCCGGCACAGCCGGTCGGACAGCGTCGCCGAGATCCGGTCGCCGGTGGCCCGGTTGCCGATCTGGTCGTGGTCCTGCAGGAACACCACGAACCGGTGCCCCGGCGTCGCGCGCCGGTCCACCGGCCGGCCGTGGTGCCGGCGCCGGAAGCTGGACCAGCTGCCGTCATGGAAGTACGCCCCGGTCAGTACCTTGGCCACGCCGTCGACCGAGCCGAAGTCGGCGTAGTAGCCCTGCCGTTCGCCGGTCAGCAGCGCGTGCACGCAGTGGTGCACGTCGTCGTCCCAGGACGCCGCGAGCCCGTAGCCGTTCGCTGCCCGCGGGGTGACCAGCCGCGGGTCGTTGCGGTCGGACTCGGCGATCAGCGACAGCGGCCGGTTCAGCCGGGACGACAGCGCGTCCACCTCGACGGCCAGCTCCTCCAACAGGTGCAGCGCCCGATCGTCGGCCAGCGCGTGCACCGCGTCGAGCCGCAACGCGTCGAGATGGTAGTCGCGAAGCCAGCTCAGCGCGTTGTCCACGATGTAGCGACGAACCTCGTCGGAGTCCGGGCCGTCCAGGTTGACCAGCTCGCCCCAGGTGTTGCGGCCCGCCTGGAGATAGGGCCCGAACCGGGGCAGGTAGTTGCCGGACGGCCCGAGATGGTTGTACACCACGTCGAGCACGACGCCGAGCCCGCGCGCGTGGCAGGCGTCGACGAAGCGCTTCAACCCGTCCGGCCCGCCGTACGGTTCGTGCACCGCGTACCACAGCACGCCGTCGTAGCCCCAGTTGCGCGGCCCGTTGAACGCGTTGACCGGCAGGATCTCCACCAGGTCGACGCCCAGCTCGACCAGGTGGTCCAGCCGCTCGATCGCGGCGTCGAAGGTGCCGCCCGGGGTGAACGTGCCGACGTGCAGCTCGTACAGCACGCTGCCGGGCAGCGCGCGGCCGGTCCAGTCGCCGTCGGTCCAGTCGAACGCGTCCTGGTCGTAGGTCGCCGACAGCTCGTGCACGCCGTCCGGCTGCCGCGGCGAGCGCGGATCGGGCAGCGCGGCCTCGTCGTCGTCGAGCAGGAAGCCGTACCGGGTGCCGGCCGGCAACTCGGCCAGCTCCAGCCGCCACCAGCCGTCCGGCCCGGCGGCCAGCTCGTGCACCTCGTCGACCGCCGCCAGCGCCGCGCCCACCCCGTTCGGCTCGTCGCCGGGTGGTCGCAGCCGCACCCGTACCCGGGACACGGCCGGTGCCCACACCTCGAACGCCGTCACCGGAGCATCATCGCATGATCACCATCGGTACCGGCGAACGCGAGCGCCGCGCGTCGGCCGCTGCGCCCCCGGATCGGCGGCGCGCTCGGTGACCGTCGGTGCCGAGCAGCAGCCGCCAGCCCGCTCAGTGACCGTCGGTGCCGAGCAGCAGCCGCCAGCCCGGTGCGTACGTGCCGTGCAGTACCAGCGAGGCGGCGCCGACCGCGCCGGCGTCCGGGCCGACCAGGCTGTCCTCGATCGCCACCGTGCGCACCCGGCGGGCGATCGAGTGCCCGTTGACCTGCCGGTCGATCTCGTCCCGGACCGGCTCGGCGAACCCGGTCGGCGCGTCGCCGCCGAGCACGACCTGGGACACGTCGAGCAGGTTCACCGCGCTCAGCACTGCCTGGCCGACCCGCTCCGCGGCCACCCGCACCGTGTCGGCGGCGGCCTTGTCACCGTCGCGAGCGGCGCGGCACAGCCGGTCGTAGTCGGCCCGGGCCCGATCGGGCCGCAGGTCGAGGCCGAGCCGGTTGGCGGCACGGCGACCGTGCCGGTCGAGCAGATCTGCCACCAGCGCGGCCGGCGAGCAGTGCGCCTCCAGGCAGCCGCGGGCACCGCACCGGCACGGTCGACCGTCCGGCACCACCACCACGTGGCCGATCTCGCCGGCGTTGCCGGAGTCGCCGCGCAGCACCCGGTCCCAGTGCACGACGCCGGCGCCGATGCCGGTTCCCAGGTACAGGAACAGGAAGCTGCCGGACCGCTGCGCGCCGCCAGCCCAGCGTTCCCCGATCGCGGCGGCGGTGGCGTCGTTGTCCACCACAGTGGACAGTCCGGTCGCGGTGTGCAGCGCGTCGCGCAGCGCCACCTGGTGCCAGCCGGCCAGGTTCGGCGGTTCGACGACCAGCCCGTGCCGGGTGTCCAGCGGGCCGGGCACCGCCACACCGAGCCCGAGGATCCGGCCCCGGGGTACGCCGGCCTGCTGCACGGCGCGGTCGACGGCCCGGGCCACCACCCCGACCAGCCTGGCCGGGTCGCCGGTGGAGGCCAGCCGCCGCCGGTGCCGGTGCACGGTGCCGCCGGCCAAGTCGACCACCGCGGTGACCATCGCGTCCGGGTCGAGGTGCACGCCGACGGAGAAGTACGCGTCGGAGCGGATGGTCAGCAGGGTGCGGCGCTTGCCGCCGCTGGACGGGGCCCGGCCGGTCTCGGCGATCAGTCCCGCGGCGAGCAGCCGCCGGACGATGTTGGACACAGTCTGGGTGGTCAGACCGGTCATCGCGGCGAGCTCGACCCGGCTGATCCCGGCTGCCTCGCGGATCGCGTCGAGGACGACCGCCTGGTTGTAGCCGCCGACCCGGGGCAGGTTGGTGCCGCTGCGCGTCTGCGCGACTGCTTCGGGTAGCGCCGGGACCGGCGGTTCGCCGTCGTCGTCAGTTCGAGTCCGGGAAGTCATTGACTTAGTTAATCCAATGGTTTTACTTTCGTGCAACACGGTTGGCATGACCGACATGGGAACCAGCTACCACGCGGCACGGGGCTGCCGCGCCCTGAGTGGTTGGTGCCCTCGCGTGACAGGTTGAGCGGACGGTCCACATCGCTGCGGATTCCCCGGCCGCTCGGGAAGGACCACCATGCGGTTCCGAAAGCTCGCGACGATCGCCCTCACCGGTGCGGTGATCGCGCCCCTGCTGGCGGCGTGCGGCTCGTCCGGTGACTCGAAGAACGAGATCAAGATCGCCTACCAGCGGTCCACCGACAACAACAGCCGGATCATGGACAACTTCCTGGCTGGGGTGAAGAAGCAGTTCGAGAAGGCAAATCCGGGCAAGACGGTCAAGCTGATCCCGATCCAGGCGACCGAGAACGACTACTACACCAAGCTCGACCTGATGATGAAGTCGCCGCGCACTGCGCCCGACCTCGCCTACGAGGACACCTTCCTCATCAACTCCGACATCAAGGCCGGCTTCCTGCGCCCGATCGACGCGCAGGTCAAGTCCTGGGACCAGTGGAGCCAGTTCCAGGACACCGCGAAGCAGTCGGTCACCGGCCAGGACGGCAAGGTGTACGGCGTGCCGGACGGCACCGACACCCGTGGGATCTGGTACAACAAGCAGGTTTTCGCCAAGGCCGGGCTGCCCGCGAACTGGGAGCCGAAGTCGTGGAACGACCTGCTGTCGGCCGCGCGGCAGATCAAGAAGAAGGTTCCCGGCGCGATCCCGATGAACCTCTACACCGGTAAGGCCGGTGGCGAGGCGTCGAGCATGCAGGGCTTCGAGATGCTGCTCTACGGCACCAGCGACCAGCTGTACAACCCGCAGCAGAAGAAGTGGGTCGTCGGCAGCAAGGGCTTCCAGGACTCGATGAACTTCCTGAAGACCGTGTACTCCACCGGTCTGGGCCCGAAGCCGTCGCAGGCGCTGGACGCCAACATCAGTACCAACATCAACACCGACTGGTTCCCGAACGCGAAGATCGGGTTCTCCATCGACGGCTCGTGGACGGCGAACAACTGGATCTCCACCGGCCCCAAGCCGTGGAAGGACTGGACGAAGGACATCGGCTGGACCGCGATGCCGACCCAGAACGGTCAGGCGCCCGGCAAGACCAGCATGTCCGGCGGGTGGAGCTGGGCGATCACCAAGAACGCCAAGAACCCCACGCTGGCGTGGAAGTTCATCACCGCGATGCAGACCGAGCCGAACGCGGTGAAGTACGACAACGCCTCGCAGAACATCGCCGTGCGCAAGGACGTCGCGGCCGACGCGAAGTACCAGAACTCCTCGCCGACGGTGAAGTTCTTCACCGACCTGGTCGCGGCCACCCACTACCGGCCCGCCTACGCCGAGTACCCCAAGGTGTCCACGGTGATCCAGGAGCAGATGGAGGCGGTGACCACCGGCAGTTCCAGTCCGGCCAAGGCATCCGCCGACTATGACAAGGCGGTGGCCGACATCGTCGGCAACAACACGACCAAGGACTCGGGCCCGGCGAAATGACCGCGAGCACGACGGCCGAACGGACCCCCGCGGCACCGGAAGCTCCCGGTGCCGCGCGGGTTCCGACGCGCAGCCGGACGATCCTTCGCGGACTGCCGCTGGTGCCGGCGGTGGTGCTGCTGCTGGTCTTCCTGGCCGGACCGATCATCTACTGCATCTACTACGCGTTCACCGACATGCAGCTGACCGGCGCGACGACGACGAACTTCGTCGGGCTGGCCAACTTCCGCAAGGCGTTCGGTGACGACCAGTTCTACAACGCGATCCTGCAGACGCTGATCTTCACGGTGCTGTCGGCGATCGTCGGGCAGAACATCCTGGGTCTGGTCATCGCGCTGCTGTTCCGGTTGGCCACCAAGGTGTTGCGGTCGATCGTCGGTGCGCTGGTGATCGCCGCCTGGGTGGTGCCGGAGATCGTCGCCGGCTACCTGATGTACGCGTTCTTCCGGGACGAGGGCAGCCTCAACGAGATCCTGAAGTTCCTGCACCTGCCGCAGCAGAACTGGCTCTACACGCTGCCGATCCTGGCGGTGTCGCTGGCCAACGTCTGGCGCGGCACCGCGTTCTCGATGCTGGTCTACTCGGCCGCACTGGCCGAGGTGCCGGCGGAGCTGACCGAGGCCGCGGCGATGGACGGTGCCGGTGTGTGGCAACGGTTCTGGCACGTCACGCTGCCCACCATCCGGCGGTCGGTGGCGACCAACCTGATGCTGATCACGTTGCAGACGCTGTCGGTGTTCGGGCTGATCTTCGCGATGACCAAGGGTGGCCCGAGCAACAAGAGCACGACGCTGCCGATCTACACGTACCAGACCGCGCTGCAGAACTACGAGATCGGGTACGGCACCGCGATGGCACTGGTACTGCTGGTGATCGGTGCCCTGTTCTCGCTGGTCTACCTGCGGGCGTTGCGACCGGAGGCGGACTGATGGCCAAGTCGGTACAGGCGGCGGGCAAGGTCGCCGCGAACGTCGGGCTCGCCGTGGTCGGTGTCGCGTTCCTGGTGCCGCTGCTGTGGGTGGTGACCACGTCGGTGGCGCAGGGGCAGACGCTGAAGGTGGAGTGGCCCAAGCACTTCACCGGTGCGAACTTCGCGCACGTGACCACGGTGGACATCCTGTTCCGGCCGCTGCTCAACGGGTTGATCCTGTGCGGCGGCGGCACGCTGATCACCGTGGTGGTGGCGATCCTCGCCGCGTATCCGTTGTCGCGCTACCGATCCCGGCTCAAGCGGCCGTTCCTGCTGACGATCCTGTTCACCACCGGGCTGCCGATCACCGCGATCATGATCCCGGTGTACGCGATGTTCACCCAGCTCAACCTGATCGACCAGATGTGGTCGGCGACGGTGTTCATGGGCTCGACGGCGCTGCCGTTCGGCATCTGGCTGATGAAGAACTTCATGGACAGCGTGCCGGTGGAGCTGGAGGAGGTCGCCTGGACCGACGGGGCGAGCTCGATGGCGACACTGCGCCGCATCGTGCTGCCGCTGATGTGGCCCGGCGTGATCGTGGTGACGATCTTCACGTTCATCGGCATGTGGGGCAATTTCTTCGTGCCCTTCATCCTGCTGATCGATCCGAACCAGCTGCCGGCCTCGGTCAGCATCTTCACCTTCTTCGATCCGCAGCACGGCGGGGTGCAGTACGGCCAGCTGGCCGCGTTCTCGATCTTCTACTGCATCCCGGTGGCGGTGTTGTACCTGGTCATGTCGCGGAAATTGTCCGGCTCGTTCGCCCTGGGCGGTGCCCTGAAGGGCTGAGAAGGCTGTCCCGAACGTGAGCCGGGCCGCGAGCGGCGGCCCGGCTTTCGTGCTGCCACCGTCGAGGCGAAAAGACCGTTAAGGACGATTTAAATAACTTGGCGTTGGTTCGTCCTGGCGGACTGTGGTCATGGCGCATGTCCGCCACATGGCGGACATTGAATGCCTACCGCCAGCTTCGGGATTGTTACCCCCAGCGCGGTACCAGCCGCGTCGTTGTTCACATTCAGGGGCAAGGAGGCCCCGGGTGACAACACGTGCAGAAAGGCTGGGAGGACCTTGATGCACAGTAGAAGAAGGCTGCACCGACGCGTGAGAGCCGGCATGTACGGCCTCGCCGTCGCCTCGGCGGTGGCGTTGGGAGGCCTGGGCACGCAGACCCCGGTGCTCGCCGCCCCGTCCGGGGACACCACCACCGCCCGCCCCAACGTGGAACAGGTCTGCGGACCGGCCAAGGCCGGCGAGTTCACCTGCTTCTCGTTGCGTCGCACCGATGTGGCCGGTGCGAAGGGCATTCAACCCAACGACACACCGTCCGGGTACGGGCCGACCGACCTGCGCAGCGCCTACAACCTGCCGGACAACGGCGGTGCGGGTCAGACCGTGGCGATCGTCGACGCGTACGACAACCCGAACGCCGAATCCGACCTCGCGGTCTACCGCCAGCAGTACGGGCTGCCCCCCTGCACCACCGACAACGGGTGCTTCCAGAAGGTGGACCAGCGCGGCGGGACGGACTACCCGAGCCCCGACTCCGGTTGGGCCGGTGAGATCGCCCTCGACCTCGACATGGTCTCCGCGATCGCGCCGAACGCGCACATCCTGCTGGTCGAGGGCGACACCGCCAACTTCGACGACCTCGGTACCTCGGTCAACACCGCGGTGTCGATGGGCGCCAAGTACGTGTCGAACTCGTACGGCACCGGCTACACCTCGCAGCCCGGCAGCGGCGAGTCCGCCGACGAGCTGACCTACGAGGAGGAGTACTACAACCACCCCGGCGTGGCGATCACCGTCTCGTCCGGTGACAGCGACTACGGCGTCGCGTTCCCCGCGGCCTCGCAGTACGTCACCTCGGTCGGCGGCACCTCGCTGGTGCGCGACAACAGCGACCGCGGGTGGTCGGAGAGCGTCTGGCACAACTCGTACGGCGGCCCCGGCTCGGGTTGCTCGATGTACGAGCCGAAGCCGGCGTTCCAGCACGACACCGGTTGCGACATGCGCGCCGTCTCGGACGTGTCCGCGGTCTCCGACCCGGAGACCGGCGTCGCGGTCTACAACAGCTACCAGGCGTCCGGCTGGGCGCAGTACGGCGGCACCAGCGCGGCGTCCCCGATCATCGCCGGGGTCTACGCCACCGCCGGCACCCCGGTCGCGGGCAGCTACCCGAACGCCTACCCGTACACCAACGCGGGCGCGCTCAACGACGTCACGCAGGGCGCGAACGGCAGCTGTGACCCGGCGTACCTGTGCACCGCGGGTACCGGCTACGACGGGCCGACCGGCCTGGGCACGCCGAACGGGCTGGCCGCGTTCCGCAGCGGTCCGCACGGCGTGGTGTCCGGCTCGGTCACCGACGCGGGCTCCGGCTCGGCGATCTCCGGCGCGACCATCAAGGTCGGGGACAACCAGGCCACCAGCGGCGACGACGGCAGCTACACGCTGACCCTGCCGCCGGGTGACTACACCGCGACGGCCTCCGCGTACGGCTACCAGAACAAGACGGCGTCGATCACCGTCGAGGACGGTGGCACCGTCACGGCCGACTTCGCCCTGTCGACGGTGCAGAAGCACACCGTCACCGGTACCGTCACCGACGGCTCCGGCCACGGCTGGCCGCTGTACTCCAAGGTCACCGTGGACGGCGTCCCGGGCGGCCCGGTGTACACCAACCCCTACAACGGCAAGTTCTCGATCGACCTGCCGGCGGACGCCGACTACACCCTGCACGTCAGCTCCGAGCTGCCGGGCTACACGGGTGTGGACAGCGCCGTGCACGTGGGTGACACCGACGTGCACCAGAACCTGCAGCTGCTGGCCGACGCCACCACCTGCGCCGCGCCCGGCTACACCAAGAGGTACAACGGCACCAACCAGTCGTTCGACGGCACCACCACGCCGGACGGCTGGACGGTCACCGACGCCACCGGCGACGGCGGCTGGAGCTTCACCGACGCGGGCAACCGGGGCAACAAGACCGGTGGTGACGGCGGCTTCGCCATCATCGACAGCGACCACCTCGGCTCGTCCAAGACCGAGGACACGACGCTGAGCTCGCCGGTGACCGACCTGTCCGACGTGGACTCGCCGGCGGTCGGCTTCGACACGTACTACGACGGCTACTCCAGCCAGGTCGCCGACGTCGACGTCTCCGTCGACGGTGGGGCCAACTGGAGCAACGTCTGGCACCACACGACCGGCGTCACGTCCGGGCACCAGGAGGTCCAGGTGCCGGAGGCGGCGAACCAGTCCGCGGTGCAGGTCCGGTTCCACTTCACCGGCCACTACGGCTGGTACTGGGAGCTGGACAACGTGTTCGTCGGCGACGCGTACTGCGCGCCGGTGCACGGCGGCCTCGTCGCCGGTCAGGTCACCGACGCCAACACCGGGAACGGCATCAAGTCCGCCTCGGTGAGCAGCGACGACAAGCCGGCCGAGAGCGCCAGCACCATCGACGCCGTCGACGGCGGCTTCTACTGGATGTTCTCGTCGCTGACCGGTGCGCACCCGTTCACCGCCAGCAAGGGCGCCTACCAGTCGGTGTCGAAGTCGGTGTCGGTTGCCACCGACGACGTCACCCGGGCCGACTTCAGTCTGACCGCGGGACAGATCACGCTCGACAAGTCCTCGATCAAGAAGACGGTCGGCTGGGGCGAGTCCGCCTCCGGCAACGTGACCGTGACCAACACCGGCGGCCAGCCGGCGACGGTCAAGGTCAGCGAGCAGCCGGGCGACTTCCAGATGCAGTCCAAGAGCACCGGTGCGCCGGTGCACAAGGTGAAGGCCGACACGTCGGCCAAGCGTCTCGCCGGCAGCAAGGGCAAGGCCGACAACGCGCCGGCCGAGGTTCCCGCGGCCGACGACGCCTGGACCTCGATCGCGAACGCACCGACCGCGATCCAGGACAGCGCCGTGGGCGTCTACGACGGCAAGGTGTACTCGGCCTTCGGCTTCAACGGTTCGGCCGATACGAAGGACCTGTACGTGTACGACCCGGCCGACGGCAGCTGGAGCCAGGCAGCCAGCGCCGCCGACGCGCGTGAGGGCAACCCCGCGCACGGGTTCATCAACGGCAAGTTCTACGTGGTCGGTGGCTGGGGTGCCGACGGCAACCCGGACACCAAGCTGGAGATCTACGACCCCGCGGACGACAGCTGGTCCACCGGTACCTCCGCCCCGTCGATCTACGCCGGTGCGGGCAGTGCGGTACTGGACGGCAAGCTGTACTCGATCGGCGGCTGCACCAGCTCCTGCGGCCAGAGCGCCGTGACGGTGTACGACGCGTCGAGCGACTCGTGGTCGACCGCGGCGGACTACCCGGAGTCCACCTCGTGGCTCTCCTGTGGTGCGCTGTCCGGCAAGATCTACTGCGCCGGTGGCTCGGGTGCCTCGTCGAGCAAGCACACCTTCGCCTACGACCCGGGTTCGAACTCGTGGACCCAGGTCGCGGACCTGCCGATCGACCTGTGGGGTTCGGCGCACACGGCGGCCAACGGGCTGCTGCTGGTCTCGGGCGGCGTCACCGGCAACGGTGCGGCCATCACGAACCAGGGCTACGCGTACAACCCGCAGGACGACACGTGGAGCCCGCTGCCCAACGCGAACGCCTCGCTGTACCGCTCCGGCAGCGCGATCGGGTTCTACGCCATCGGCGGTAACCCCGGTGGTGCCTTCGTGCCGCCGGTGGCCACCTCCGAGGTGCTCGGCGGTTACGACCAGGGTGGGAACTCGGACGTCACCTGGATGTCCCTGAACACCAAGGAAATCACCCTGGCACCGGGCCAGAGCAAGAAGATCAAGGTGAGCCTGGACGCCTCGGTTCCGGAGATCACCCAGCCCGGCGACTACACCGCGGGCATCGCCCTGAGCACCAACACGCCGTACCAGGTGTCGCCGGTGCAGGTCACGATGCACGTACAGCCGCCGACGACCTGGGGCAAGATCACCGGCACCGTGTCCGGCGACGACGGGAAGGGCAACGTCGCCCCGATCGCCGGAGCCACCGTCCAGATCGACAGCTGGACCGCCAGCTACACGTTGAAGACCGACAAGAACGGCAACTTCGCGCTGTGGCTGGACTACCGGAACAACCCGCTGACCGTCATCTACGCCAAGGACGGCTACGCGCCGCAGGTGAAGAGCGTGACGATCAAGCAGGGGAAGACGGTAACGGTCTCGGTCACGCTGAAGAAGAGCTGATCGACGGCTGTTGACGCACACGCAGTGGGCCGGTCCGCCGGGACCGGAGGGCCGGCCCACCTGCACCGCGGGTCCGCCCGGCCCCCAGCGCCGGACGGGCCCGCTTGCTGTTGCCCGGCCCGGCCGGCACCGCATCCACGGCGGCGGGGTCCGACCGACCCGCCCCGGCCGCGCCGTGGGAGGCTGACCAGGAAGGACGCACTGGCCAGCCGACCGGGACCGGAACAGGAGCAGCAGCGGTGAAGCACGTGTACAGCGGGAAGATCCGTGACCTGTACGAAGACGACAATGGCGACATCATCCTGGTCGCCTCCGACAAGATCTCCGTCTACGACGTCGTGCTGCCCACCGCGATCCCGGACAAGGGCAAGCTGCTGACCCAGCTGTCGCTGTGGTGGTTCGACCGGCTCGCCGACCTGGTGCCCAACCACGTGCTCTCCGGCACCGACGTACCGGCGCAGTGGGCCGGCCGCGCGGTGCGGTGCAGGCCGTTGACGATGCTGCCGGTGGAGTGCATCGCCCGCGGCTACCTCGCCGGGCTCGGCCTCAAGGAGTACCAGAAGCAGGGGTCGGTGTCCGGGGTGCAGCTGCCGGCCGGGCTGGTCGAGGGGTCGAAGCTGCCCGAGCCGATCTTCACCCCGACCACGAAGGCCACCGAGGGGCACGACGAGTTCATCACCCTCGACGAGGTCACCGCGCAGTTCGGTACCGAGCTGACCGACCGGCTGCGCGAGCTGACCCTGGAGGTCTACCGGCGTGGCGCCGAGCTCGCCCGGGAGCGCGGCATCATCGTCGCCGACACCAAGCTGGAGTTCGGTGTCGACGCCGACGGGCAGCTGGTGCTGGCCGACGAGGTGCTCACCTCCGACTCGTCCCGGTTCTGGATGATCGACGAGTGGCAGCCGGGCCGGCCGCAGCGGGCGATGGACAAGCAGTTCCTGCGCGAGTGGGCGGCCGCGGTGCCGGGCTGGGACAAGACCTATCCCGGCCCGGAGATCCCGGCCGAGGTCGTCGCCACCACCCGGGCCCGCTACCAGGAGGCGTACGAGCGCATCACGGGCAACACCTGGACCTCCTGACGCGCCGCCGCCCCCGCGTCGGGATCACAGCCAGTTGCGGTGGGCGGCCCGCCAGATCAGCTGCAGCCGGGTACGCACCCCGGCCAGCTCGATCAGGTCGTGCACCCGCCGCTGCACGGTACGCATCGACAGCCCCAGTTGCGCCGCGATCGCCTGGTCGGTCAGCCCGGCCAGCAGCAGCGACAGCAGGTGCAGGTCCTGCGGGGAGGGCGCGTTGTCGTTGGCCTCCCGTACCGTGTCGCCGGGCGCGGCGAGCAGCGGCGTGGCGTTGCCCCACATCGCCTCGAACAGCGCGACCAGCGCATCCAGCAGCCCGCTGGGGTAGACCAGCAGCGCCGACGGCTCGGTCGAGTCGGCCGGCAACACCGGCACCACCGCGACCGAGCGGTCCACCATGATCATCTTCAGCGGTGTCTCGCCGATGACCCGGGCCTGCTCGCCCATCTCCACCGACTCCGACAGCCGGAACGGGTCGCCCGGCATCGTCAGCACCTCGCGCGGGTAGATGGTGCGGAAGGTGACCCCGGCGCGCAGCCCCTCCAACTCGGCGACGTTCTCCGACGCCTCCAGCGCGAACGTGGGCGTCTTGACGATCGCGCAGACCTCCTGCTGCGCCTTGCGTTCCAGCTCCGCGATCCGCGGCCCGATCGCCTCGCCGAACACCACCTCGATCAGGTCGCCGGTGCCGCGCAGCGCGAGCTGGTTGCGGTACTCGGCGGACAGCCGGTCGACGGCCTCCTCGACCACGGCGAGGTCGCGCTGCCGGCGCCGCAGCTCCGGCCCGAACGCCAGATCCGGCGGTACCGCCCGGAACCGGTGCGGGTCGTCCGGGGTGCGGGTCACCGCACCGCGCCGCTGCAGCACCGTCAGCGCGGCGGCGACCTCGTCGGTCCCCAGCCCCAACCGCTCGGCGAGCTCGTCCGCGGTGCTCGTGGGCATCCGCATCAGTACGTGGTACGTACGCCATTCCGGCGGTCGCAGTCCGACGGCCTCCAGCACGGTATGAGCGCCTCCCCGTGACACACGGTGCGCGACCACGCGGATCGCGCCGGTATCGAGATCCCACCACAACTGCCGTTGCCCGCCATTGTGTTGGCATCCCTGTGCCGGCCGCGCGGGAACCGCGACGCACCTCCCCCCGTCACCTCGCGACCCGGTCGGCGGGTGGCGCCCGCCGCGTGGCCCCCGGCAGCCCGCAGAGGTCCGGGTCGGCACGCGTGCCGACCAGCACCTCTTCGTGCGTGGATGGTAAGTGCTGAACCTGTCCCTTACCGAGCCGATTCGGGACCGATCCCACCATCCGCACCGCGGTTGGCGACCTATCGGTCGAATGTCCGGTTGCCGGGGCGTGACCGTGGTGCCGACGGACGCCTCCGTTGCCGGCCGGTACCCGGGTGAAGATAGGCTCGCGGCCGACCGGATGGGCTGTTTCCCACCCGGTGCGTGCTTTCTTGCGCACACGGAGCGTGAGGATGACGGGCGGGTGGCGCGGGAGGGACAGGTGACCGAGCCGGCTGGCGTGTCGCTGCGCCGACGGTGGACCGGGCGGCACTACGCGCACCTGCTGCTGCCCGTGCCGTACCTGACCGAGCCGGCCGTGGCGGTACTCGACGCCGCGGTCACCGCCGCCGACGGCTGGCGCCCGTACGACGACGCCGACCCCGTGCTCGCCCGGCGCTGGCATCGTCACCCCGCCGCCGGCACGCTGCGCCTCGCGGTACTCGGTTGGTACCCGCTGCTGGTCACCGTCGGCGCCGACCCCGCGGGTGGCCGGGCCGGCCGGCGCGCCCTGGCCAGGCTCGCCGAGGCCGCCCTGTCCGTCGACGGCCGACCGCTGTCCGACGCCGAACTGCCCGGCCGGTTGCGGGCCGCCGCCGATCGCGGTGCGGCCGCCGCCGACCTGCACGAACGGGCCGCGGCCGAGCGCGCCGAGCTGACCCGGCGGCGCTGCCCGGCGTGCCCGGCGATCAGCGACCGGCTCGCCACCCACTGCGGCGGCTGCGACCGCCGGTTCACCGGCGCCGACGACGAGCGCCGCGACGCCGCCCACCGCGCCGCCAGCGACCGGCTGCACCGCCTCGGCACCGAACTGGACCGCCTCGCCCGGGACCGCCCGATGCGCACCAGCACCGACGAACCCACCCCGCCGACCGACGTCGCGGGCGGACCCCCGTCCACCGACCGGCCCACCACCCCGGAACCGGTCGACCAGGCGGACCGACCGGGGGAGTCGTCGTGAACCGCACCGAGCGTCGGTCCACGGCGCTGCTCGCTCCCGGTGAGCGGTGGGGCTGGGAGTACCGGCTGGAGCCCGCGCCGGCCCCGGAACGCGCCGCGCCGGCGACCCCACCGGTACCGGAGCCGGACTGGCTGCCCGCCGCCGCGCAGCGCTACGCCGCCGCCGGTCGCCACACGCTGCGGTACCGGTGGCCGACCCTCGCCGCCGCGGCGCTCGCCGTCGCCACGCTCGTGCTCGCCGCCGTGCTGGGCAGCGGGGCCCTGGCGCTGACCGGTACCGGCTGTGCCGTGCTCGCGCTGGCCGGCGTCGCGGTGCTGGTCCTGCCCCGGCGGCTCGCCGCCCGCCACGCCGACGCGGCACACCAGCGCTGGCTGCGCGGCTGTGCCCGGTGCATCGAGCCGATCCCGGCGCCCGCACCCGAGGTACCGGCCGGTCGGTGGCGGCCGCTGCGCCCGGCGGGGGCCGACCACGTCGACGTGTACGGCGGCACCGACCGCGGCTGGGCCGCCCTGCTGTCCACCGTGGCCGGTTCGGTGATCGGCTCCGGCGGCTCGGTCACCATCCTCGACCTGACCGGCAGCAGCGCCGCGCGCGACCTGATCCGCGCCGCCGGCGCCGCCGGCCACCGCCTCGACCTGCTCACCCTGCCCGACCACCTGCCCGCCGTCGGGCTGCTCGCCGACCTGGCCCCGGCGCAGGTCGGCACGGTACTGGCGGAGGCGGTACACGCGGTGGACCGCGACTCCGACACCGGTGACCGGTCCGGCGACGCCGCGCTGGTCGGCCAGGCGGTGACCGCGCTGCGCGGGCCGATCACCTTCCGGCGGGTCGGCGCCGCACTGCGGGCACTCAACGGCGCGGTCGCCGACGGCGACGCGCTGACCGCGGCCGAACGCGCCAACCTCGCCGCCGCGCTGCGCCAGGTCGGCAACCAGACGGCCGCGAGCCGGCTGCGCCGGCTGGCCGCCGCGGCCGAGCAACTCGCGCTGCTGGAGGAGCACGACCCGGGCGTGCGGCCGTACCGGGATCCGCACGCCCAGCTGCGGGTCATGCAACTCGCCGGCGACGAGGAGGACCTGTCCACCGGGCTGCTCGCGCAGATCCTCGCCGGCACCCTGCTGCACCAGGTGCGCCGGCTGGTACCCACCGAGTCCGGCCCGGCCCGGCTGCTGGTCGTCGCGGGCGCCGACGGGCTGCGTCGCGCGCAGCTGGAACGGCTCGACACGCTCGCCCGCCGCCGCGGAATCCGGTTGCTGCTGCTGTACCGGCGGTTGCGCGCCGACAGCACGGCACCCACCGGTACCGACGCGACCGTACTGATGCGCCAGCACGGCGCCGCCCAGGCGAGCCAGGCCGCCCGGCTGCTGCCCGCCGGCATCGAACTGCTCGTCGCCGACCGCACCGCCGGCCGCCGCGCCGCCACGACCGGTACCGTCCGCCGCGGCGGTGTCGAGCCGGAACCGCCCGGCCGGCTGCCGGCACCGCCGCCGGTGCCGCCGCTGCCGCCGCACCCGTGCCGGCCGGACGTACCGCCCGCGGCGCCCGGCGCCGCCCGGTACGCGCCGACGCCGGAGTTCCTGCGCGACCTGCCGGACACCGCGTACCTGCTGCTGGATCCGCGCGACGGCGGCAGCCCCCGCCTCCTCGAAGCCGACCCCTCGGTCCTGGACCAGGCCACCTGACGCCATGGGCGGATCATGGGGGTGGACGCGTTGCGGTGGTCGACCGCGGCGCGATCGGCCGAGACGCGATCGGCCGAGACAGGGAGGACGACCGTGCCCATCGACGACACCGACCGAGACGACTACCTGATTCGACCCGTGGGACGGGTCGAGTCGCCGCTGACCCGGCGCGACCAGGCGCCCCGGCAGGGCGACGAGGGCGCGCCCGACGCCTGGCTGGTGTTCGAGCCCGACCTGACCGAGGCGATGCGCGACCTCGCGGTCGGCACCGACGTCCTGGTGCTGACCTGGCTGCACCGGGCCGACCGCGGCGTGCTCGCCGTGCATCCGCGCGGCGACACCGACCGGCCGGTCACCGGCGTGTTCGCCACCCGCTCACCGGACCGGCCGAACCCGATCGGGCTGCACCGGGTCACCATCCGCGCGATCGACGGGCTGCGGATCCGGGTCGCCGGCCTGGAGGCGCTCGACGGCACCCCGATCGTCGACCTCAAACCGGTCCTCGGCCCGGCCGCCGAACGCTGACCCGTCCGCCCGCCGTCGCCGCCGACCGGCGCGACGGTGGCGACGCGGGCGCGGCGGTCACCGCGACTGGCGCCGGCCTGGCAGGCTGAACCGATGACCGACCAGCCGACGATCCGACCCCGCCGCCTCTGGTACGGCATCGCCATCGCGGTGCTGGTGCTCGGCGTCGCCGCCGGGATCGGCGCGTTCCTGTTCGCGCTGCGTCCGGCGCTCGGTCACCTGCAGCGGTTCGAGACCGGGCAGACCGTGCGCCTGTCGCTGTCCGCCGGCCAGCAACGCACCCTGTACGTCTCCGGGGACACCGCCGGCGGCGAGCTGCACTGTACGGCCAACCCGGCCGGGCTCACGCTGGCCGAGACGTCCGGGCTGACCATGAGCCAGGGCGACGAGTCCTGGTCGGCCGCCTACCAGCTGCGTGCCGACCGGGCCGGTGACTACCGGCTGACCTGCACGAGCCCGGACGGTCGGAAGGACCTGGCGATCGGCGCGATGCTCAGCGGGCCGCGGCTGGTCGGCGGTATCGTCGCCGCGCTCGCCTGCCCGTGCGGCGGCCTGCTGTTCGCCGGCATCGTCTGCCTGGTCGTGGCGCTGCGCCGGCACGCCCGCCGCCGGGCCCTGCGGGAGGCCACCCCACCGCCGGGCTTCGGCTGAGCGGCCGTGGGGGAGCGCCGAGCACGAGGTTTCGCACCAGCCTCCGCGCCACCACGGTGCTCGACGGGTCAGTGCACGTCGGCGGGACCGAACGCGGTGACCCGGCCGGCGGCGATGCGCCGCGGCTGCGGCCGGGCGTACCGGCTGAGCAGCAGCACCGCGCACAGCGAGACGCAGAACCCGGCGAGGGCGATCCAGTGCATGCCGGCCCGGATGCCGTCGCCGAGGAACAGCAGCCCGACCACCGCCGCCGGGATCGCCGACGCGGCGTCCATCGCCGCCACGGCGGCGGTCGCGCTGCCGCGCTGCATGGCCAGTCCGAGCAGCAGCTGGGCCAGGATCGAGTGCAGGATCAGCAGGTAGAGCAGGGGGCTGGTGGCCAGCCCGCTGAGGCTGGGCGCCGAGGCGAGCGGCCGGGACGCGATCGCGCCGGCCCCGAACGCCATCCCGGCCAACGAGCCGAGCGCCACCGACCCGACCGAGCCGCGCAGCCGCACCGCGAGCAGCGCGAGCGCGCCGATGGCGCCGATGGCGGCGAGCAGCACGATCGCCCCGACGGTACCGATGCGGTGGGCCGGGCCGGGTTTCGCGGCGAGCACCTGGGCGGCGATGCCGACCGACAGCAGCAGGATCAGGCCCAGTTCCAGCGGCACGATGCGCCAGCGCAGCAGGACGACGCCGAGCACCACCATCACCCCGATACCGGCCGCCGAGGACGCCTGGACGAGGTAGAGCGGCAGGTCACGGCGGGCGAGGAAGGCGAGCAGGAAGCCGACGAACTGCAGCACCACGCCGATCACGTACGTCTTGTGGCCGGCCAGCCGGACGAACAGGCCGGGGTGCAGCGTGTCGTGCACCTGCACCCGGTTGGCCGCGACGGACTGCAGCAGGTTGGCCACGCCGTACGCAAGGATCATCGCGAACAGGCTCAGCCAACCCACAGACATCACGGGGCGAGGATATGCGCTACCCGCCACGGCATCGACACCGGTGATTGTCCGGCCGGGAAACCCGCGACGACCGCCCGTCGCCGCCTGACCGCCGACGGTCGCCAGGCAAGCTCGTACCGTGTCGAACTGGCTACCGTCAGTCGCTCAGTGTGGTGAGCAGCTCGCCGTGCAGCGGCCCGTTGCTGGCCACCGCGCTGCCGTCGCCCGGCGCGGGCGTGCCAGCCAGATCGGTGAAACTGCCACCCGCCTCGGTGACGATGGGGATCAGCGCCGCCACGTCCCACAGCGACAGCTCCGGCTCCACCACGGCGTCCACCGCGCCTTCGGCGAGCAGCATGTAGCCGTAGAAGTCGCCGTACGCCCGGGACCGCCAGCAGCGCCGGGTCAGCGACAGCATCCCGTCGAGCTTGCCGCGCTGCTCCCAGCCGGTCAGCGACGAGTAGCAGAACGACGCGTCGGACAGCGACTTCACCCCGGACACGCCGATCCGACTGGCGTGCGTGGCGTTGCGCCCCGCGTACGCGCCGTGGCCCAGTGCGGCCCACCAGCGGCGACCCAGTGCCGGTGCGCTGACCAGGCCCACCACCGGCCGGCCGCCGGCGAACAGCGCGATCAGGGTGGCCCAGATCGGCACCCCGCGGACGAAGTTCTTCGTCCCGTCGATCGGGTCGACGATCCACTGCCGGTTGCCCCGCCAGTCGCCCGGGTCGCTCGCCCCGAACTCCTCGCCGAGCACCGAGTCGCGCGGCCGGGCCCGGGCCAGCGACGCCCGGATCGACTCCTCCACCGACGAGTCGGCGTCGGTCACCGGGGTCAGGTCCGGCTTGGTCTCGACCCGCAGGTCCAGCGCGCGGAACCGGGCCATCGAGATGCGGTCGGCCGCGTCGGCGAGCACGTGCGCAAGCGACAGGTCGTCGAGGTGGTCGTCGTGGGCGCGGGTCATGCCGAGAACTCTAGAGGTACCCGCACAGCACGGTGCCGCAGCCGCCCGCGCCGGCACCGGCCGCGCGCCGACGGCGTGCCGCTTGGCCGCGCCGCACGGATAATCGGATCATGAACCCGGAGACCATCTGCCGGCTGCTGGCCGAGCCGGAGCGAGTCAAGACGTACGCCGCGGTCGCGCTCGGTGCCACCTCGCCCAGTGCGGTGGCCCAGGCGACCGGACTGGTCGCCCGGGACGTGGTCCGGGCCCTGGGGGTGTTGACCGATCGCGGCCTGGTGACCGAGCACGGCGGCGTGCTGGCCGCGGACCTGTCGGTGTTCAAGACCGCGGTACGGGACAACCTGACCGCCGCGCCGGCCGAGCGGCTGGATCCCGACGACAACCGGGACGCGGTGCTGCGCGCGTTCGTCACCGACGGGCGGCTGGTGAGCATCCCGGCCGCACGCGGCAAGCGGCGCGTGGTGCTGGAGCACCTGGCCGCCTGCTTCGAACCCGGCGTGCGGTACCCGGAGCGCGCCGTCGACGCGGTCCTGCGCGCCTGGTACCACGACTACGCGTCGCTGCGCCGGTACCTGGTGGACGAGGAGCTGATGTCCCGCGAGCACGGCATCTACTGGCGTACCGGCGGTCCCGTCGACATCTGAGCCGGAACGGCGCTCGGCGCCCCTCGCTGCTGCGAGAGGCGCCGAGGCGGGTACCGCGAGCCGATCAGTCGTGGTTGGTGGCGAGCACCTTGAGCCGGGTCATGTCGCCGTTGAAGTAGTCCTGGTCACCGGGGAAGGTGCCGGAGTCGGCGTACTGCCACATGGTCCAGGTGGCGCTGCCGGCCGGGATCGAGGTCGGCGGGGTGGAGCGGTAGATGGCGATCCAGAACGGGTTCGTCGAGGCGAACGCGCTGGAGTTGCCGGTGCAGGTGTTCCACCAGTCGAACGTCGTGTAGATCATCGGGTACTTGTTGTACTTCGCCTTGATGGTGTTGGAGAAGTCGCGGATCCAACTGACCATGCCGGCGTGCGACAGCCCGTAGCAGGTGCCGCCGCTGTAGGGGTTGTACTCGATGTCCAGCGCCGGTGGCAGCGTCTTGCCGTCGGCCGACCAGCCGCCGCCGTGCGCGGCGAAGTAGTTGGCCTGGGTGGCGCCGGAGGAGATGTTCGGGCGGGCGAAGTGGTAGGCACCGCGGATCATGCCCACGTTGTACGACCCGTTGTACTGCTGGGCGAAGTACGGGTTGATGTAGCCCGTGCCCTCGGTCGCCTTGACGTAGGCGAAGCGTCCGCCGTTGTTCCAGGCGGCCGACCAGTTGACGTTGCCCTGGTAGCCGGAGACGTCCATGCCCTTGACGTAGGTGGCCGCGTGGGCGGGGGCGGCCAGGCCGAGACTCATCACCGCGGCGCTGGCCATCCCGATCGCGGCGATCACCAGGCGTCTGATCCGCCGGGCTGGGGAACCGGTCATGACTGAACCTCCTGAGTGTTCCAGCCACAGTGGGGGGCGGAGGTCGGTGTCGGACCGTTCGGTGCCTGTCCGGGCATCGGGTACGAGTCCGAAACGAACTTCCAAATCAGGCTGGATACGGCACAGATTCTCACCTTGGGACGGGCAGCTCAAGAGATCCTGGAGAAATTCTTCTCAACCATCGCCCAGAGTGGTGACTTCCGCCGTTCTCGTTACCAGTGGGTAGCGATCGCCGTTTCACCACCGCGGCGGGTCACCACTCACCACCGCGGCGGGTCACCACTCACCACCGTGGCGGGTCACCACTCGGCGCCGGACCGCGAGGCCAGCAGCCGCCGGTACGAGGCGAGCCGGCGCGCCGAGGCCCGCCCGGCGGCGACCAGCGCGTCCAGCCCGCAGTCCAGCGCGTCCGGGCCGTGCGAGCAGCCCGACGGGCAGTCCGCCGCACCCTCGGCCAGGTCCGGGAACCCGGACAGCAGCGACGCGGCCGACACGTGTGCCAGGCCGAACGACCGCACGCCCGGCGTGTCCACCAGCCAGCCGTCCCCGTCGACCAGCGGCAACACCACCGCGCTGGTCGAGGTGTGCCGCCCCTTGCCGATCGCGCTGACCACCCCGACCGCCCGGTCCGCGCCCGGCACCAGCCGGTTGACCAGCGTCGACTTGCCCACGCCGGAGTGGCCCACCAGTACCGACAGCTGGCCGGCGAGCCGGTCCACCAGCTCGGTCAGCGGCCGGTCCGGCCGGGTGTCCACCCGCGGCAGGTCCAGGTCGGCGTAGTAGTCCAGCAGCTCCGAGCGGGCCTCGTCGGCCGCCGGCAGGTCCGCCTTGGTCAGGCACAGCAGCGGCTCGATGTCCGCGTCGTACGCGGCGACCAGGCACCGGTCGATGAACCCGGTCCGCGGCGGCGGATCCTGCAGTGAGGACACGATCACCAGCTGGTCGGCGTTGGCCACGATGACCCGCTCGGTGTTGTCGTCGTCGTCCGCGGTACGCCGCAGCACCGAGCGGCGCGGCTCGATCCGGACGATGCGCGCCAGGCTGCCGGCCGCCCCGGTCAGGTCGCCGACCACCGCCACCCGGTCGCCCACCACCACCGACTTGCGCCCCAGCTCCCGGGCGCGCATCGCGGTCACCGTGCCGCCCTCGTCCAGCACGCAGGTGTACCGGCCCCGGTCGACGCCGACCACGAACCCGCCGGCGGCGTCGGCGTGCCGGGGACGGATCCGGGTCCGGGGGCGAGAACCGCGACCCGGGCGCACCCGGACGTCGTCCTCGTCGTACTCCCGGCGCTTGACCGTTGCCATCCACCCACCCGGCATCTCGTCGCGTCGCCCGATGCCCGCCGGCGTCGAGACTGACCCTGCTGCCCGCGACCCTATCCGGCGGCCCTCGCCGGCACCCCCGGACGCGGCCGTCCGGGTCAGCCGGCGAGCATCCGGTGCCAGCGGGACGGGAAGCCCGGCAGGCTCTTCGCGGTGGTACCGACGTCGGACAGCTGCACCCCGGGCACCGCGAGGCCCAGCACCGCCCCGGCGTACGCGAGCCGGTGGTCGCCGCGGGTGTCGAACACGCCGCCGTGCAGCGGCCGGGGCGTGATCCGCAGCCCGTCCGGCGCCTCCTCGACCGCGCCACCCAGCGCCGCCAGCCCCGCGCACACGCCGCTGACCAGGTCCGGCTCACCCGCCAGCCGGCGCACCCCGCGCAGGTACGACGGGGCGTCGGCGAGCGCCGCGATCGCCGCGAGCACCGGCACCAGCTCGCCGAGCCGGGCCACGTCCACGTCCGCGCCGTGCGGCTTGTCGCAGCCCGCCACCACCAGCCCGTCGGTGGTGTGGGTGCACCGGGCGCCGAAGCCGGTGAGCGCCTCCTGCAGCGCCGCGGTCGGCTGCGCCGCCCGGGTCGGCCACCGCGGTACCCGCACGGTGCCGCCGGTCACCATCGCGGCGGCGAGGAACGGCGCGGCCGCGACCAGGTCGGGTTCGATCGTCCAGGCCCGCCCGGTCAGGCGGCCCGGCCGCAGCTCCCAGCTGTCCGGTACCGACGCGTCGATCGCCGCGCCGGCCGCCCGCAGCATCGTCACCGTCAGCTCGACGTGCGGGGTACCGGCCAGCGGTGGGCCCTCGTGCCGCACCCGCAGCCCCTGGTCGAAGTCGGCGCCCACCAGCAGCAGCCCGGACACCATCTGGCTGGAGGCGGAGGAGTCGAGGCTGACCGCGCCGCCCGGCACGTGCCCGACGCCGTGCACCGTCAGCGGCAGCCCGCCGGTCGCGCTGTCCACCCGGATGCCCAGGCTGCTCATCGCGGCCAGCTGCGGTTCGAGCCGGGCCTGGCGCAGCACCGGGTCACCGTCGAACGAGATCGGCCCGCTCGCCAGCCCGGCCAGCGGCGGCAGGAACCGGGTCGCGGCGCCGGACAGCTCCGTGTCGACCCGTACCGGGCCGGCCAGTGGCCGCGGCCGCAGCAGCCACTGCTCGTCGTCCGCGCTGGACACGTGACAGCCCATCGCGCGCAACCCACGGGCCAGCACGACCGAGTCCCGGGACTCGGACGGGAACTGCAGCGTGCTCGGCCCCATCGAGATCGCCGCGAGCAGCAGCGCGCGGGCCGTCATCGACTTCGAGCCCGGTACCGGCACGGTGGTGTCGACCGGCTGGTTCGCCGTCGGCGTCGCCCAGGGCACCGGCGTTTTCGGCTCGTCGGTCCGGGCCCGGCGGGGCGGTCGACTGCTGGGAAGTCGCCTGCCCGGTTTGTCCGCTGCCGGCATTGCCGGACCCCCGCTCGTACTCATCATCCCAGTCTGCCCGGGTGAGGGCAGGTTCGTGACCGCACCCGCGGCGGGCGAGGGTGTGGCCGCCGAACGGTACGGGCATCGACTGTGGACGATACGCGCCCGGTGTCGAGGCGGCCCCGGCTCGCTCCGCTGATCGGACGAGGTCGCCGGGCGTACCACGATGACCAGCAAAATCGCGGGCGAATGGTCGGTTTGGTGGCGAACGGTGACAGTGGGCGCGCCGACAACCCTTGCGTGTGGTCTGCGTGGTGGGGTAAAACACAGCCCCGCGGCCTCGACGCCGCACCACCCACCACTGCCCCACCCAGCTCGGAGGTGGCACATGACCCGGGCGCGGATGCCCCGCCCGCACGAGGTCGCGGCGGCATGCCGGGACCCTCGGTTGCTCAGGGCTCGGCGCGACCGGTTGGGAGACCTCGCCTGGCGTGCCCAGGGGCGCTGCCAGACGGTCGACCCGGAGACGTTCTTCCCTGCGCCGAGTGAACCCGCCGACGTCGCGCTCGCCCTCTGTCGCTCCTGCGACGTGCAGGGCGCCTGCCTCGCCTGGGCACTCGACCAGGGGGACTGCAACGGAGTCTGGGGTGGCACCACGCCCCGGGAGCGGCGCGCCATGCTGGTGGCATGGCGATCGGAAAACACCCCGGAGCCGGCTCCCGCGATGCCGTAGTCGAGGCACTGCAGACCTCGCGTGGTGCGGCGCGGATCGAGCTCGACCTGCCGTCGGCGCCGCGCAGCCTGCTGGTGCTCGGGCACGGCGCCGGCGGCGGAGTGGACGCGGTCGACCTGGTCGCGGTGCGCGACGCGCTGCTGCCCGCACGGGTGGCGATCGCCCGGCTCACCCAGCCGTACCGGGTGGCCGGTCGCCGCGCGCCGGCGCCCGCCAACCACCTGGACGAGGCGTTCGTCGAGGCGGTCACCGCGCTGCGGGCCGATCTTCCGGCGGTACCGCTGGTGGTCGGTGGCCGCTCGTCCGGCGCCCGGGTCGCCTGTCGCACCGCCCGCGCCCTCGACGCGTCCGGGGTGCTGGCACTGGCGTTCCCGCTGCACCCACCGGGCAAACCGGAGAAGTCCCGGCTGCCGGAGCTGGACACCGGGCTGCCCACGCTGGTCGTCAACGGCGACCGCGACCCCTTCGGCGTACCGCCGTCGTCGGGCACCGTGCGCGTGGTGGTACGGCCGGGGGAGCGACACGGCCTCAGCGTCGACCCGGCCGGGGTCGCCGCCGTGGTGCGCGACTGGTTCGCCGAGCGTGGCTGGTCCCGCCCACGCCGCCGTGCGCCGGCGCGCCGGGACGTCTGAGCCGTCGCACCGAGCGCGCGCCCCGGGTGTGAGCCGGCTGGCGAGCAGCGTGAGCCGGCGGGGCGAGTGGGTTGAGCCGCCGCACCGAGCGGCGGGCCCCGGCGTGAGCCGGCGCACCGGGCCGGCGCCGGCTGCCGGTGGAATGCCACCACCACCGCGGGCGTTGTCACCAGTTGACGCGCCCCGGGGCGGCCCGGGGACGGAGGGAGCAATTGTGGTGGTAACGGCTCGTAGCGCCAGGACGGGTGATTCGGCCCGGCTGCGCAGCCTGCTGACGGCACCCGAGTGGACCCCGAGCGTGTCCGCCGACACCCCGGGCGTGAGCGGCTCCGGCGTGGGTCGGCTCGGCGTATCCTCGGCCGAGGTGCGGTCGAGGGGGGACGATCACGTGACGCCTACCGAGACGCCGGAACGCCGGCGCGCCCGGTTCGAGCAGGACGCGATGCCGTTCGTGGACCAGCTGTACGCGGCTGGCCTGCGGATGACGCGCAACCCGGCAGACGCCGAGGACCTGGTGCAGGAGACCTACCTGAAGGCCTACGCCGCCTTCCACCAGTTCCAGCAGGGCACGAACCTGAAGGCGTGGCTCTACCGCATCCTGACCAACACGTACATCAACTCCTACCGGCGCCGGCAGCGTCAGCCGGTGCAGGCGCCGACGGAGGAGATCACCGACTGGCAGCTGGCCGAGGCGGGCTCGCACTCGTCCAGCGGGCTGCGCTCGGCCGAGACCGAGGCGCTGGACCGCCTGCCGGACTCCGACGTGAAGGACGCGCTGCAGCAGCTCCCGGAGGAGTTCCGGCTGGCGGTCTACCTGGCCGACGTCGAGGGCTTCTCGTACAAGGAGATCGCGGAGATCATGGACACGCCGATCGGCACGGTGATGTCCCGGCTGCACCGCGGTCGACGCAACCTGCGCCAGATGCTCGAGACGTACGCACACGACCGGGGCATCTCGCGCGCGAGCTCGGCGCCGGCCGGGCAGGAGGTGTGACGTCGTGCAGGCGACGACGAGGTGCGTGGGCAGCATGACGACCGTGCGAAGTGAGGTGCGCTCGTGAGCTGCGGAGATCCGCACGAGACCGACTGCCGAGACGTGCTCAACGAGGTGTACCTGTACCTCGATCTGGAGTGCACCGACGATCGCCGTGAGGTGATCCGGGAGCACCTGGACGAGTGCACGCCCTGCCTGCGGGAGTACGGCATCGAGCAGGAGGTCAAGGTGCTGGTGGCGCGCTGCTGCGGCGGCGAGCACGCCCCGGTGGAGCTGAAGGCCCGGCTCATCACCCGGCTGCGCGAGCTGGTGGTCGAGCCCGACACCGCCAGCTGACGACCGATCCGGCGGCAACTGGCCACCCGACGTGGTCGGGACCGCCGGGACCGGCGGGCGAATCCCGCCGGGTCACGCGGCTTCTCGGCCGGTCCGGCGCCGGTGCGCGCCGGGCCGGACGGGTCAGGAGTTGGGGCGCTTGCCGTGGTTGGCGGCGCTCTTCTTCCGGGCCTTCTTCTTCCGAGACTTCTTGGCCATGTCTCCTCCTCGCCGGCGAGCCGGCCCTCGTACCGGTACGGCGTGTAAGGCTACCGGCGCCGCCATCCCGACCACCGTGCCGGGTGGCGCAGCGCACCCCGAGCCGTACCGCCCCCGGCGACGTGTCGCCGGTGCCACCACTGGCGCGTGGGCGTGGTTTGATACGGCGGGACCGCCGCGGGCGGGCAGCTCGCGGGCGGGTCGGACAAGGGCGTTCAACCGGGAGGTTCTGGCGATGGCCGACGAGATCCGCGCCGAGATGGTGGCGAACGTGTGGAAGGTGGTCGCCGCCGCCGGCGATGCGGTGGCCGACGGCGACACGCTGGTGATCCTGGAGTCGATGAAGATGGAGATCCCGGTGCTGGCCGAGTCGGCCGGCACGGTCGCCAGCATCGACGTCAACGAGGGCGACGTGGTGCAGGAGGGCGACCTGATCGCCGTGATCGAGTAGCTCTCCGCACGCCGACGATCGACGAAGGGCCCCGCCATCTGCGGGGCCCTTCGTCGTGTCCGGCGGTCGGGTCCGGCACGGGCGGGCCCGCGGGCCGGACCGGCGCGCGCGTCGCGGTGCGCGCTCGGCGGCCGAATGCGCGCGGCGGCTGCGCGCACAAGGTGAAGGATCACTGCACGATCCAGCGCGATAGTTGGCAACTTCGAGCGGCCTCGTGCACAATCCGTACCAGGAACTGCGTGCTGCGGGAAGGACCCGGCACCGGCACCGGGAAACCGGGCACGGAAGGAGCGAACATGGTGGAGCACACCGCGCGGGAGGCCGGCGCCGGCATGGCCGCCGACATCGCCGAGCAGGCGGCCGGGTACGAGCGGTTGCTCACCGAGGGGCTCGCCCCGATCGCGGCGGTGGCCCGCCAGGTGGCCGAGCTGTCGCCGCGGTTCGTGCTGTTCACCGCGCGCGGCACCAGCGACCACGCCGCGCTGTTCGCCGCGTACCTGACCGAGATCCGGCTCGGCATCCCCGCCGGTCTGGCCTCCCCGTCCTCGATCACCGTGTACGGGGCGCGGCCCGACCTGCGCGACGCGCTGGTGGTCGGGGTCAGCCAGAGCGGCGGCTCGCCGGACCTGACCGAGGTGGTCCGGGTGGCCCGCGAGTCCGGCGCGCACACCCTGGCGGTCACCAACAACCCCGGCTCGCCGCTGGCCGACGCGGCGCAGCTGCACCTCGACGTGCTCGCCGGCAAGGAGCGCGCGGTCGCCGCCACCAAGACCTACACCGCCGAGCTGCTCGCGCTGCTGCTGTTCGTCGAGGGCATGCGGACCGGGTCCGGTCAGCTGGACGCGGCCGACCGGGCCGAGCTCGACCGGCTGCCGGAGCTGGCCCGCACCCTGATCGAGGACCCGACGCCGACACAGCTCGCCGCGCGGTACCGGTTCGCCGACCGGCTGGTGACCACCGGCCGCGGCTACGCGTACCCGACGGCACGGGAGACGGCGCTGAAGCTGATGGAGACCAGTTACCTGTCCGCGCTGGCGTTCTCCGGTGCCGACCTGCTGCACGGCCCGCTGGCGATGACCGATCCGGACGTGCCGGTGCTCGCGATGGTCGGCGACGGCCCCGGCGGGCGGTCGATGTCCGAGGTGCTCGGCCGGCTCGCCGAGCGACGCGCCGACGTGCTGGTGGTCGGCAACGGCGAGGCGGCCGGGCTGCCGGCGCACGCGGTCCGGATCGGTACGCCGGCGGTCGACGAGCGGTTCTCCCCGCTGCTGGACATCGTGCCGATGCAGCGGCTGGCGCTGGCCCTGGCGCTGGCCCGGGGCGAGGACCCGGACGCGCCGCGTGGCCTGAAGAAGGTCACCGAGACGCTCTGACCCCGCCGCGGCCGGGTCGGCTCAGAGCCGCTGCAGGTACGGCGTCAGGTTGTGCAGCAGCGCCGGAATGCTCAGCGCGGTCGGGATGTTGAACGCGGTCACCCAGGTCAGGTCGACCTGGTCGAGGGTCTCCTGCCGGACCGGGCCGACCCGGCGAAACAGCGGGTCGGCGGCGAGCTGCCGGGCGAGCTTCGCGTCGCTGGAACCCATGATCAGCAGGTCGACGTCGTCGAGGTCGGCGAACCGTTCCTTCGACAGCACGACCCGGTTGTCGGCGCCGGCGCCGCCCAGCTTCGCCAGTTTCAGGCCGAGCGCGCGCAGGAACTGCGCGGATGAGGTCCGGTCGCTGTTGGTGCAGACGAACTGGGACGCGCTCTGCAGGTTGCCCAGCTGGAAGCTCTTCCCGACGATCGCCGGGTGGTCCTTCCTGGCCTGGCCGATCTTCGCGCGGACCGAGCCGATCACCCGCCGGGCCGCGGTGACGTGCCCGGTCGCCTGGCCGATCGTCCGGGCGTCGGTCTCCCAGGCCGGGGTGTCGGACCCGTCGCCGTCGACGCCGAGGACCAGCGTCGGCGCGATCTTCTTCAGCTGCGCGTACGTGTCGGCGTCGACCAGGTAGTCGCGGGCGACGATCAGGTCGGGGTGCAGCGTCAGCACCTTCTCCACCGGTACGCCGTCGGTCATCGGGAGGGTGCGGACCGCGCGCTCGATCCGGCCCTGGGTCCACGGTCCGAGCGGGGTGGTCGGGGCCGGCGCGCCGACCGGGTGCACGCCGACCGCGATCGAGGTCTCCAGCAACTGGTCCTCCAGTACCACCACGCGCTGCGGTTGCCGGTCGACGGTGACCGGGCCGTGGGTGGTGTGCACGGTGGTGGGGAAGTGGGACGACGGGTCGGCGGGTGGCTGGCTGGGCGACGCGGCGGACCCCGGGTCGCTGGTGCATCCGGCCGCCAGCAGCAACGTGCCCGCCAGCAGCGTCACGACGAGTCGACGCAACACCGGGATCCTCCCCAAGATCATCTAACTTAGGTAAAGCTAACCTATCATCGCGAGTTGCGGCGGCTGGTGCCGGTCGCCGGCGAGGTTTGGTGCGCGTGCTCTCCGGGTACTGAAGAAGGTTTCTTCCGTCGTGAACCAAGTCACACGGCGGTAACGAAATGCCGGTCCCGGCACGAAGATTCGCCCGCGCCGACGCGCTCCCGCGTTAAATGAGGAAAATGCCCGGTATGCCGTCCGTTAAGGTCCGTTGCGCCGGCGCCCGGTACCTGTCGCGCCCCCGCGCCGGCCGGCCGCGGTAACGGGCCGCGAACGGCCGGTACGCGCGCCCCGTGACGCGCCGCCGGCCATCGGATCCCCGCGGACCCGCCCGGCGGGCCGCGGCCGTCGAGGGAGGACGGTGACCGCTTGAGCTTCTGGGAGTACGTGCGCAACCGCCAAGAGCTGTTGTGGTTCGAGACCTACCAACACGCCAGCATGGTGCTGCAGTGCCTGGTGCTCGCCACCGCGATCGGCCTGATCATCGCGATCATCACGTACCGCAGCAAGACCGCCTCCGCGGTCGCCACCGGCATCGCCTCGGTGCTGTTCACGATCCCGTCGTTCGCGCTGTTCGGCCTGCTCATTCCGGTGTTCGGGCTGGGCGTCACGCCGTCGGTGATCGCGCTGGTGCTCTACTCGCTGCTGCCGATCGTCCGCAACGCGGTGGTCGGAATGTCCAATGTGGACCCGTCGCTGGTCGATGCCGCGCGGGGCATGGGGATGAGCCGGCTGCGGGTGCTGTTCAAGATCGAGCTGCCGCTGGCCTGGCCGGTGATCCTGACCGGCATCCGGGTCTCCGCGCAGCTGGTCATGGGCGTCGCCGCGATCGCGGCGTACGTGTCCGGGCCCGGCCTGGGCGACCAGATCTTCTCCGGCCTGGCCCGCCTCGGTGGCGCCAACGCGGTCAACTCGGCGCTCGCCGGCACCGTCGGGATCATCATCCTGGCGCTCATCTTCGACGGCTTCTTCGTCCTCATCGGACGGTTCACCACATCGAGGGGCATCCGTGGCTGACGACATCACGACCGGTACGACGCAGGCCGCCGCGGCCGCGGACGACTCCGGTCTGCACAACGCGACGCACGGCGTCGAGATCCAGCTGCGCAACCTGACCAAGAAGTACCCGGGCCAGTCGCGCGCGGCGGTCTCGGACGTGACGATGACGATCCCGGCCGGCGAGATCGTCGCGCTGGTCGGCCCGTCCGGCTGCGGCAAGACCACCACGATGAAGCTGATCAACCGGCTGATCGAACCGACCTCCGGGGAGATCCTGATCGGCGGCGAGGACGCCCGCAAGCAGCCCGCCGACCAGCTGCGCCGGCACGTCGGCTACGTCATCCAGCAGGGCGGGCTGTTCCCGCACATGACCATCGCCGAGAACGTGGCGCTGGTACCGAAGATGCTCAAGTGGGCGAAGCCCCGCATCACCGAGCGGGTCGACGAGATGCTGGAGCTGGTCGGGCTGGATCCGGCGCAGTTCCGGGACCGGTACCCGCGGCAGCTGTCCGGCGGTCAGCAGCAGCGGGTCGGGGTCGCCCGGGCGCTCGCCGCCGACCCGCCGGTGCTGCTGATGGACGAGCCGTTCGGCGCGGTCGACCCGATCACCCGCGGCCGGCTGCAGGACGAGCTGCTGCACCTGCAGGAGGAGCTGCACAAGACGATCGTGTTCGTCACGCACGACTTCGACGAGGCGGTGAAGCTCGGCGACCGGATCGCGGTGCTCGCCGAGGGATCGAAGATCGTGCAGTACGCCGAGCCGGCGGAGATCCTGGCCCGGCCGACGAACGACTTCGTCCGGGGCTTCATCGGTACCGGCGGGGCGATGAAGCTGCTGCACGTGACCCGCATCGCCGACGTCGAACTGGGCGCCGGGGTCACCGCGCAGACCGGTGACGACGCCTCGACCGTCCACACCCGACTGTCCGAAGCGGACGAACCGTGGGCGGTGGTGCTCGACGCGAACTCGCGTCCGGTGCAGTGGGCCACGGTCGAGGACCTGGCCGGCAAGCAGGGCCCGGTGTCCGACTACGGCACCCCCATCACCACCACCATCTCCGGCCGGGCCGACCTGCAGGCCGGGCTGGAGGCGCTGCTGGGTTCCGACACCGACTTCGTCCCGGTCACCCGGCGCCGCCGCTACATCGGGCTGGTGTCGCTGAACACCGTGCAGGGCGCCATCCAGCAGCTGCGCGAGCAGGCCAAGCAGCACGCCAGCGTGGCGGCGGGAGAGGACGGCGCATGACACTCGCACCCGACGCCCGCACCGGCCCGGGCGAGTTGGCGCCGGACGCCGCGGTCAAGCCCAAGCCGCGGCGCAAGTGGTACCTGGTGGGCACGCCCGCGCTGATCGTGGTGGCGCTGCTGCTGGACTGGCTCTACGTGCGCGCGAGCCACCCGGACGCGAACGCGCGCACCACGCTGCAGTTCTCGTACCTGGGGACCAAGCTGCTGGAGCACCTGAAGCTCACCGTGGTCGCCGGCGTGTTCGTGCTGCTGATCGCGATCCCGCTGGGGGTGCTGCTGTCCCGGCGCGGCGCGCGGTTCGCGATGCCGATCGTGCTGGCGCTGGCCAACATCGGCCAGGGCGCGCCGGCGATCGGCATCATCGTGCTGCTCGCGGTGCTGTGGCAGACCGGGTTCACCGTCGCGGTGGTGGCGCTGGTGATCTACGCGGTGCTGCCGTCACTGCGCAACACCATGGTGGGGCTGCAGCAGATCGACCCGGCGCTCAAGGAGGCCGGCCGCGGCATCGGCATGTCCTCGGCCGCGGTGCTGTTCAAGGTCGAGCTGCCGCTCGCGGTACCGGTCATCCTCGCCGGCATCCGCACCACGTTGGTGCTGCTGATCGGGGTGGCGGCGCTGTCGTCGCTGATCGGCGCCGGCGGGCTGGGCGAGATGATCAGCACCGGCGTGCAGCTGCAGCGCTACAACGTGCTCGTCACCGGCAGCGTGCTCGTCGCCTGCCTGGCCCTGTTCGTCGACTGGCTGGCCAGCCTGGCCGAACGCTACCTGCGCCCGCGCGGGATCTAGGAGGCACCGTGTCGAAGTTGTTCAGGCTCGGGTTGCTGGCGGCCGGGCTCGCCGCCTGCGGGCTGCTCGCCACCGGTTGCGGCCTGCACCCGGCGTCCCAGTTCGCGCCGGACGTGACCGGCAAGAAGATCAAGGCGGGCAGCCTGGACGGCGCCACGCTGTCGGTGACGTCGAAGAACTTCACCGAGCAGATCCTGCTCGGCAAGATCACCGTGTTGGCCCTCAAGGCCGCCGGCGCTGACGTCGTCGACAAGACGAACGTGCAGGGCTCGATCAACTCGCGCAAGGCGATCGAGCGCGGCGAGGCCGACATGGGCTGGGAGTACACCGGTACCGCCTGGATCACCTACATGGGCCAGTCGAAGCCGATCCCGGACCCGCGCAAGCAGTACCAGGCGGTCAAGGCCCGGGACCTGGCCCGCAACCACATCGAGTGGCTGTCGTACGCCACCTTCAACAACACCTACGCGATGGCGGCCACCGGGCCGAACGCGAAGAAGTACGGCCTGAAGTCGTTGTCGGACATGAAGAAGGTGCCGCCGGCGAAGCGGTCGTTCTGCGTGGAGACCGAGTTCTACTCCCGGGTGGACGGCTTCGCCGGAATGCTCAAGGCCTACGGCATCCCCAAGCCACCCGCCAACCAGGTGCACAAGCTCGACACCGGCGTGGTGTACGACGCGACCGCCAAGGGCACCTGCCTGTTCGGCGAGGTGTTCGACACCGACGGCCGGATCCCGGCGCTGCACCTGACCACGCTGACCGACGACCGGCACTTCTTCCCGATCTACAACCCGGCGCTGACCATCCGCGAGTCGGTCATCAAGAAGTACCCGCAGATCGCCACGATCGAGAAGCAGATCGCCTCCCGGCTGTCCACCCGGGTGATGCGCACCCTCAACGCCAAGGTCGACGTCGAGGGACAGGAACCGGTGCTCGTGGCCCGCGACTGGCTCCGCTCCCAGGGGCTCATCGAGTAGTACCGGAGAAGCCGGCGATCGAGGCGGCCGGGGTGCGGTCGACCCGCACCCCGGCCTCCGTCGGGTCAGAGGGTGCGGTGCACGCCGCGGAGCATGGACAGCATCGCGTCGGCCCAGTCGGGCCGCAGCGTGCCGACCGCGCAGCACAGTACCCGGCGCGCCTCGAACCGCAGCCACGGCTCGTGGCCGGTGGCCAGCGCGGCGACGAACCAGGTCATCAGGCCGGGGGTGAGCACCCGGGCGCGAAACGCCGGGTCGGTGACCTGCACCTCGAACGCGGCGAAGAACCGTTGCGGCAGCGGCATCTCGGGTCCGAGCGCGTTCGGCAGCCAGCGTGGCTTGATCACCAGTGTCGGTACCGGCTGGGGCAGGGTCAGCGCGGCGACGGCGAACACGTACGGCCGGGCCTTGGTGCCGTGCCACACCCGGCAGCGCAGCTCGAACAGGTGCAGCGGCAGGCCGTGCAGCCACCCGGACACCACCAGCCACGCCACCCGGCTGGACACCGCGGCGAGCGAGTCGCCGACGTACGGCACGCCCGGAAACCGGCCGGGCAGGTCCGGCCGCGGCCCCAGCTCCAGGGTGAACCGGTGCGAGCGGGCCCACGGGGCCAGCCGCCCGGCCCGGTCCTCGGTGCGCCGCCGCTGCCGGCGGATTCCCCACCGCCGCAACAGGACGATCCCCACCACCAGCAGCGCGACCGGCAGCAGACCCGACAGCAGCTGGAGCAGCAGCAGCGGGTCGGGCGGCGCCGGATCGGCGAGGACGGGCACGCGCCGAGCGTACGGAGACGGGGCAAACCGGCGGTCAGTCGAACTGCACGGACCGCTTCGACAGGCCGTACCAGAAGCCGTCGACGGGGGTGCGGTGCTCGGCGACCGTGTCCTCGGCGGCGCCGAGCGAGACGAACAGCGGGGCGAAGTGCTCGCTGCGCGGATGCGCGAGCCGCGGCGCCGGCGCCCGGTGCGCGAAGTCCAGCAGCCCGTCCACGTCGCCGGCGTCCAGCGCGCGGGCCGCCCAGTCGTCGAACTCGGTCATGAACGAGGCGGGCGGTGCGTCCACCCCGGCGCCGAAGTCCACGCAGGACAGGTTGTGGGTCAGGAAGCCGGAGCCGACGATCAGCACGCCCTCCTCCCGCAGCGGCGCGAGCAGCCGGCCGACCTCGAACAGCCGGCGCGGGTCCAGCGTCGGCATCGAGATCTGCAGTACCGGCACGTCGGCGTCCGGGTACATCTCGACCAGCGGCACGTACGCGCCGTGGTCCAGGCCCCGCTCCGGCTCGTCCCGGGTCGGGTAGGCCGAACCGACCAGCCGGCGTACCTTCGCGGCCAGGTCCGGCGCGCCCGGCGCGGCGTAGCGCACCTGGTAGTAGCGCTCGGGGAAGCCCCAGAAGTCGTAGGTCAGCGGCACCGTGCTGGTGGCGCCGAGCGTCAGCGGCGCCTGCTCCCAGTGGGCCGAGACCATCAGGATCGCGGTGGGCCGGGGCAGCGTCGCGGACCAGCCGGCGAGCTGGCCGGTCCAGGTCGGGTCGTCGGCCAGCGGCGGGGCGCCGTGCCCCAGGTACAGCACGGGCATGCGTTCGCTCATACCCCACACAAAGTCGTTGATCTCGCAACTATTCCCGGGCCGCGGTCAGCGGTCGGTGGCGACACCCGGCTCCAGCGGCTCCCGGACCGCCGGGTACGGCGGGAAGACCTCGTGCAGCCGGGCCGCGATCGCATCGCACACCGCCGCCCGGTGCGGCACCGGCCGCCGGTCGACCATCACGTAGCCCGCCCGCAGTACCGCGAACGTGTTCGCCGCGTCGATCGGCAGCGGGCCGGGCTCGCCGGTGGCGAACAGCCGGTCGATCGGCGCCAGCCAGCCGGTCGCCTGCGCCTCGGTCAGCTCCGGCCGGGTCAGCGTGCTGGCCAGCGCCCGGGCCAGCCGGTCCTCCTCCTGCTGCGCGTACCGGTAGTCGGTGGCCGCCACGGTGCGCTCGGCGACCAGCGTGAGCAGCTCGGCGAGCTCCGGCGCCGTCGTCCGGGGCGATCGCCCGAACGCGACCACCACGTCGGCGCCGTGCGCGACGGCGTGCAGCCAGCCGAGCTCGTCGTCCCAGCCGCGTACGTCGGGCTCGGTCAGCCACCAGCCGGCGAACGCCGAGCGCCAGCGCGCCAGGGTGGCCGCATCCAGCAGCCCGGCCGTGCTGGCCCGGTCGACGCTGTTGGCGAGGATCAGCGGCGCGAACGTGCGCGCCTGTACCTGCGGATGGGCGAACCGCTCGACCATCGCGTCGCCGATCACGGCCAGCCGGTCGTCCAGCACACCGCGTTCGATCCACCGCCGCAGCACCTCGCGGGCCTGCCAGTCGCGTACCTCCGGATCGGGGGAGGCGAGCAGTTCGAGCAGGTCCGCGACGGCCGCGTCGAGATCGTCGGGTACGGGGAAGTCGGCCGTCACCACGGCAGCCCAGTCGGTCATGCGGCGACCCTACCGACCGGCGCGCCGGCCACCGGCAGGCATCGCCCGGCCCCGCCCGTAGGCGCCGTACGGCCGCCCCGAGCCCGGCCCGCGACGCGTGGGCGCGGCGGGTGAGCCGGCGCACGCCCTAGGCTGGTCGCGTGTCGACACTGCGAGACCTGGTCGAGGAGTACACCGACCTCGCGCCGGCGGACATCGAGCATCTGCACCGGTTGGCCGGTGACTGGCAGCTGCTGTCCGATCTGTCCTTCGCCGACCTGCTGCTGTGGGTACCGACCGCGCACGGCCGGTTCCGGTGCGTGGCGCAGGTGCGGCCGACGACCGCGCCCACCGCGTACCAGGACGACCAGGTGGGGCGGGAGGCCGGCGCGCCGGACTTCGCGCACCTGGGCATCGCCCGGGACGAGCGCCGGATCTGGCGCGAGGGCGACCCGGTCTGGTACGGCGACACCCCGGCCCGGCACGAGGCGATCCCGGTGCGCCGGCTCGGCAGCGACGAGATCATCGCGGTGGTCGGGCGCGACACCAACCTGTCCGATGCGCGTACGCCCGGCAAGCTGGAGCTCAACTACCTGGGGCTCGCCGACGACCTGGCGCTGATGCTGACCCAGGGCACGTTCCCGCCCACCCACCATCCGGGCGAGACCACCTCGGCGCCGCGGATCGGTGACGGGCTGGTCCGCCTGGACGAGCAGGGCAAGGCGGTGTACGCGAGCCCGAACGCGCAGTCCGCGTACCGCCGGATGGGGCTGCCCGGCGACCTGATCGGCGAGGACCTGGCGGCGCTGACCGGCCGGCTCGCCGACGATCCGCTGGAGGGCAGCGAGGCCACCGAACGCATCCTGACCGCGCTGGACGGGCAGGGCCCGGCCCGCAAGGAGATCGACGCGCGCGGCGCGAGCGTGCTGATGCGGGCGCTGCCGCTGCTGCCCGAGGGCACCCCGGCCGGCGCGCTGGTGCTGGTCCGCGACGTCACCGAGGTACGCCGGCGCGACCGCGCGCTGCTGACCAAGGACGCCACCATCCGCGAGATCCACCACCGGGTGAAGAACAACCTGCAGACCGTCGCCGCGCTGCTTCGCCTGCAGGCCCGGCGGTCCGTGCCGCAGGCCCGCGCCGCGCTGGAGGAGTCGGTACGCCGGGTCGCGTCGATCGCGCTGGTGCACGAGACGCTGTCGTTCACCTCCGACGAGGCGGTCGAGTTCGACACGATCGTCGACCGGGTCGCGTCGATGGCCGGCGAGGTCGCCGCGGCCGAGTCCAAGGTGGTGTTCCGGCGCGAGGGCAGCTTCGGGGTACTGCCGGCCGAGGTGGCCACGCCGCTGGTGATGGTGCTCAACGAGCTGCTGCAGAACGCCGCCGAGCACGCCTACCCGGCCGGCGGGTCGGGCGAGGTGGTGGTGTCCGCGCGGCGGCGTCGTCGGCAGGTCGACGTCACGGTCTGCGATGCCGGCGCCGGGCTGCCGGACGGGTTCGTCCTGGACGGCAGCGACCGGCTCGGCCTGCAGATCGTCCGTACCCTGGTCACCGGCGAGCTGCGCGGCACCATCGAGCTGCGTCCGCGCACCCCCGGCCCCGGTACCGAGGCGGCGCTCGCCATCCCGCTGCCCCGGCGCTGACCGCCGCCGGGAACCGTTTCCGCGGGTTCGGGCAACAGCAGGTGTGACGTCACGACACGAGTTGGAGCACGATGCCCGCGTGGGGGTGTCGCAACCGGCAGCGGAGCGTACGGACGCCGACCTGATCCTGGCCGACTTCGCCGCGCTGTTCGACCGGCACGCCGTCGCACTGCACCGCTACCTGGCCCGCCGGGCCGGTACCGGTCCCGCTGACGACCTGCTCGCGCAGACCTTCCTGGTCGCGTACGAGCGGCGCGGCAGCTACGACCGCACCCGGCCCGACGCCCGACCCTGGCTGTACGGCATCGCCGGCAACCTGCTGCGCCGGCGGTACCGCGAGGAGACCCGGCAGTACCAGGCGTGGGCGCGGACCGGGGTCGACCCGGTCGCCGCGGACCACGCCGGCCGGGTCGCCGACGCGGTCGATGCCGGGGTCGCCGCGAGCCGGCTCGCCGGGGCGCTGGCCCAGCTGGCGTACCCCGAGCGGGAGGTGCTGCTGCTGGTGGCCTGGGGCGAGCTGAGCTACCCCGAGGTCGCCGCGGCGCTGGACATCCCGGTCGGCACGGTGCGGTCCCGGCTGCACCGCGCCCGCGCCCGCATCCGTGCCGCCGCCCCCACCCCACAAGGAGACTGAGATGGACGACCTCGACCCACTGCGGCGGCTGCGCGCCGAGCTGCCCGACCCGACGCCGCAGGCGCTGAGCGCCGCGCGCACCTTGCTGACCAGCCGGATCGCCGCCGCGGATCCCGCGCCGGCCCGCCCGCGCCGGTCGCTGTCCTGGCGCTCGGCGCTGGTCCGGCGGCTCGCGATCGGTGTCGCCGGGGCCGCCGCGGTGGCCGTCGGTGCCGGCGTCGTCGTCGCGACCGGCGCGAACCACGGGTCCACGCCGCCGCCCGGCGCGGCCGGCAGCCACTCCGCCGGTACGGCGACGGTGACGACACCGGGGGCGGCGCTGAGCCTCGCCGCCGACCACACCGCCAAGGCCGGCGACCCGGTTCTCGGCCGCGGCCAGTACCGGCACGTGACCACCGACAGCTGGAACGCCGAGACCGTCGCCGGGGTGCGCTTCCTCGTCAAGATCCGGGTGGAGCTCTGGCAGCCGGCGAGCGCGGACGGTGTCTGGTGGTGGCGCGACGCGGGCCCGCTGGACTGGAAGTTCCCCAGCGCCGCGGACGAGCGGAAGGTGCGCGCCGCCGAGCCGGACGCGCTGCACAAGGAGGTCTCGCTGGCCAGCGGCCACTACGGGCAGCGGGAGACCACCCCGCCCGGCGAACCGGCGGTGTCCTCCCACCAGCCCGAGTGGGACCTGCCCACGCCGGCGTTCCTGGCGAAGCAGCCCCGGGACCCGCGGAAGCTGCTCGCCGCGATCGAGGCGGCGCAGCAGGACAGTTCACTGGCCAAGGCGGACCGGCCGACCCTGGCGTTCCTGTCCATCGCGGACGCGCTGGCCAGCGGCATCGTGCCCGCCGACCTGCGCGCGTCGCTCTACCGGGCGGTGAAGCTGATCCCGGGCATCACGCTGACCTCGACGAGCGCCGAGATCAACGGCCGCAAGGGCGTCTCGGTGTCCAAGCTCAGCCCGTACGGGATCATGCAGCAGGAGATCGTCTTCGACGCCCGGACCGGCGAGTTCCTCGGCGAGCGGCAGACCGTGCACAAGTCGATCGGGGACGCGAAGCACCTGCCGGTCGGCAGCCTGTACCGGTCGACGGCGGTCACCGTCGACGTCACCGGCAACCCGAAGCTGTTCTGATGTCGCGTCCGATGACGCCGGCCGGGATGCTGCCCGGCCGGCGGCCGCGATCGGTCGGCGTGGCGCCGGTCCGGCTCACCGTGGCGATCGCCGCCACCCTCGCCGCGACGGTACCGGCCGCCGCGGTCGGGGCCGGTCCCGCCTCGGCGGCGCCCACCCCGACCGCGACCCGGGAACCCGCCCCGACCGCAGGGCCGGCGCGCGCCGGGTCCGCGGCGGCGTCGACCGCGGCCGGGACGATCGTGCAGCTGCCGACCGGGGAACGGATCCGGGTGCGCCGCACCGGCGGCCTGTCACGGGTGAGCCGGCTGCCCGGCGACCACACCCCGCTGTCGGTCGTCACCGCCGGCGGCCACGTGTACGCGGTGCCGCCGGAGGCGACGCCCTACCTGGGCCGGGGGCTCGACCTGAGCCTGTTCGACGTGGCCGCGCTGGCCCGGCGCGGCGCCGCCGCGCTGCCGGTGACGTTGAGCTTCACCGGTACCCGCCGCGCGGTGCCCGGCGTGCACGCCGACTCCGCCACCCGGGGCGAGCTGCGCTCACCGGCGACGTTCGGCGCCGCGCTGCGGGCCGCGATCCGGCGCGACCCGGCCGGCGCGCGCGCCGCCGGGACCCCGGTACCGGGGCTGCGCCGGATGACGCTTTCCGACGTCGCCGGTGCGGTCGCCGAGCCGCACTTCCCGATGCACACGCTGACCGTGCGGCTCACCCCGCCAGCCGGCAGCACCGTACTCGGCATGGCGGTACTGGTCACCGACGCCGACGACAGCCGTGCCTTCAGCCGGTACGTGCCGATCGGCCCGAACGCCGACGCGAAGATCTCCGTACCGGCCGGCCACTACCTGATGGTCGGCGACGTGGTGACCGCGAACGCGTCCGGTGGGTTCGGCGCCGAGTACGTGCCGATCGCCGCCGACTACGCGGTGACCGGCGACGGCCAGACGGCGGCGCTGGACGCGGACGACGCCACCGCGACCGCCGGCTTCACCACCCCGGACGCCTCGACCCTGGTGTCGGTCGGGATGGACGTGGTCACCACCGACGGGACGCACGAGGCCCCGCCCGGCATCGCGTACTCGTATGCCGAGGAGGGGCAGGTACGGGTGCAGCCGACGCCGCGGCCCGCGCACGGCGTGCTGGAGCTCGACGCGTACGAGCACCGGACGGGCGCCGGCGGGGACGACTACCACCTGACCGCCGAGTGGCTGCGCGGCGTACCCGCCGACCTGCATCGCGCGCCCGCCCGCGACGAGTTCGCCACGGTGGTCGACACTGTGCCGGCCGACGGCAGCGCCGGCGGCGTCTCGTACGGTCGCGGCCCGGTCTACCCGGACCTGCGCGGCGCCGAGGAGATCGACCCGCCGGTCGCCGCCACCCGGCACGTCGACCACCTGTACGGGCCGGCCGACGTGCGGTGGGTGGCGAGCGTGTACCGCACCGCCGACGCCACGACCGGCACCGGCGACGGGATGGACTCGGTGCCGGTGCGCTACCGGGCCGGCCGCCGCTACCCGGTGCGGTGGTTCGCGCCGGCGCTCGGGTCCGGCTTCGCCGCAGGCAGCCCGTTCCCCCGGCCGTACGCGGTGGCCTGCCGCACCGCCGACCAGCTGTCGCTGTCGCTGGCCGAGGAACTCGACGCCGACCCGGACCACAGCGGCTCCGTCTCGCCCGGTGACACCACCGGCTACGAGCACCTCACGGTGACCGCGGACGGGGTGCCGGTGGCGGACGTGGCGGACACCGGGTCGGTGACCGCGACGGTGCCGGCGCCAGCACACCGGTACCGGATCGAGCAGACGGTGCGGCGGGCGGCGCTGGGCTTCACGACCGCGAGCACCGTGCGGTCGACCTACACGGTGGCCTCGGCCGCCGGTGCCGGCGGACCGCTGCCGGCCGGTTGGAGCTGCGACGCGGCCGGCGCCGACCCGACGGTACTGCCGCTGCTGACGCTCACCGCGCGGTTGCCGGGCACGGTCGCCACGGGTGGCGCCACCGCCGTCGTCACGGTCGGGCACGTGTCCGGCGTGGCCGCGGTACCGGCGACCGGCCTGACCGCCGCGACCAGCGTCGACGGCGCCAGCTACCGGTCGGCACCGGTCACCGCGCTGGGCCACGGCCGCTACCGGGTCACGCTGCCACCCGCCGCCAGCGGTACCGCGGTCTCGCTGCGGCTGGCCACCGCCGACGCGGCCGGATCGACCCTCACCCGCACCGTCACCGACGCGTACCGGGTGGGCTGAGGCCGCGGCGCTCCCCGGTCGAGGCGGCCGGGGAGCCCCGCGGGCGCTCAGCCGTCGAGGCGCCCGGGGAGTCCTGGCGGGCGCTCAGCCGTCGAGGTGCCCGGGAGCCCTGGCGGGCGATCCGCGGTCTCGTCAGATCGCCGCCGCGCCGAAGACCCACGGCGTCGTCTGCTCGATGAACTCGGTCGGGAAACCGGGCGCGAACCCGGTCGCGGCCGTCAGCCGTCGCAGCTGTTCGGGTTCGAGCGAGACGTCGAGACACCCGAGGTTGTCGACCAGCTGCTCCGTGGTGCGGGCGCCGATCATCGGCAGTACCGTGGGGGAGCGTTGGCGGATCCAGGCCAGCGCGACCTGCGCCGGGGTGGCCCCCAGCTCGTCGGCCACCGACCGCACCACCCGCGCGACGTCCAGGTCGTGCCGGTCGATCGAGCCCGGGTCGAGCCGGCCCCGCGCCGGCGCCTCCGGCGCGTCGTACTTGCCGGAGAGCACCCCGCCGCCCAGCGGGCTCCACGCGGTCACGGCCAGCCCGAACGCCGCTGCCATCGGCAGCAGCTCGCGTTCGGCGTCGCGCTGGAGCAGGCTGTACGGCACCTGCAGGCCGGCGAAGCCGGTCCAGCCGCGCCACTGCGCCAGGGTGTTCGCGCGGGCGACCACCCAGGCCGGCGCGTCGGAGATGCCGACGTAGAGCACCTTGCCGGCGGCGACCGCGTCGTCCAGGGCACGCACGGTCTCCTCGATCGGCGTGTGCCGGTCCCACAGGTGCACCCAGTAGATGTCGACGTGGTCGGTGCGCAGCCGGCGCAGGCTGGTCTCCAGCGACAGCCGCAGGTTCTTGCGGTGGTTGCCGCCGCCGTTGGGGTCGGTGGCGTCCCGGGTGACGGTGTACTTCGTGGCGAGCACGAACCGGTCCCGGCGCCGGGCCAGGAGTTCGCCGACGATCTGCTCGCTGGCGCCACCCCGGTAGTTGATCGCCGTGTCGATCACGTTGCCGCCGGCGTCTGCGTACGCGTCGAGGATCCGGCGGCACTCGGCCGGCGGGGCGCCGACGCCGCCCTGCTCGCCGAACGTCATCGCACCCAGTACGAGCTCGGCGACGCGCAGCCCGGTCGGGCCGAAGGTGCGGTACCTCACCCGAACATCGCCGCCACGTGCGCGGCGAGCTCGTCCGCCGGGACGTCCCGGAGGTGCTGGTCGAGGGCCCAGCGGTGCCCGGACGGGTCGAGGAACTGCGCGGTCCGGTCGCCCCAGAACGCATCGTGCGGCGCCTCGAACTCCGTCGCGCCGGCGGCCAGCGCCCGGTGCCAGGCGGCGTCCACGTCGGGCACCGCCAGGTGGAACGCGGTCGGGGTACCGCCGAGCGCCGCCGGCGTGCGCATGCCGGCGGCCGGCGCCTCGCCCGCGACGGCCAGGACGGTGTCGCCCAGTCGCAGCTCCACCGTGAGCGGCCGGCCGTCGGGCAGGTCGACCCGGCTCGTCTCGTGCGCGCCGAGCGCCTGCCCGTACCACTCGGCCGCGGCCTGCGGATCGTCGACCACGAGATGTACGGCTAGTTGTGTCATGGCGATGACCATACATAGTGTTCAGTCATGATGTCCAGACGTACGATCCGGTAGGGTTGCCGGGGTGAGTGCCCGCCGTGACGAACCCGCCGCCAACGCGCCCGAGCTTCGTGAACGCGTCCTCGACGCGTTCCGCGACCTGCTCCGGGAGCGCACCTTCGAGTCGCTCAGCGTGGCCGAGATCATCGCCGCGGCCGGCGTCTCCCGGGCGAGCTTCTACTTCTACTTCGCCGGCAAGCAGGCGGCGCTGGCCGAACTGGTGCGCCGCGCGGTCGGCGCCGGCCACCAGGCCGCCCAACCCTGGACCGAGCCCGGCACTGCCGCACCGGTCGACCCGCGGGCGGCGCTGCGGGCCGGGATCGACGCCGGCGCCACGCTGTGGCTGGACAACGCCGGCGTGCTCCGCGCGATCGTCGAGAGCTGGGGTTCCGACCCGCAACTGCGCGAGCTGTGGCTGGGCCAGATGGCGACGTTCACCGCCGCCGCCGCGGAGCGGATCCAGGCTGATCCGGAGGCGATGCGCCGGCTCGCCGGTACCGACGTGACCGCCGTCGCCGCCTCGCTCACCTGGCTGGGCGAGCGGCTGTACTACCTGGCCGCGTGCGGCGTGCCACCGTTCGACGACCGTGCGGTGCTGGTCGACACGCTGCACCACGTGTGGATCTCGACGTTGTATCCGGGCGGCTAGGTATACCTAGGGCTCGGCGGGTGGCGGTAGGTATGCCTAGCGGCGTCGTGGTGTGGATCTAGGTATCTGGCCGGGGCAAAGATAGGTAATCGATGCCGATGTGGGTGGCTCCTTACCAGCGCAGGATCGACACGTACCTGATGACTGGTGGGAGGAACCATGTACAGCAACCCCGAAGTACTGCTCGACCTGGCCAACGGCTACCAGCAGGATCATCTGGAGGCCGCCGGCCGGGCCCGTCTGTTCGCCGCGCGCAAGCGGGGCGCTCACCGTCGTACGCGCCGGCAGCCGGCGGCGCGGAGCACGGCTACTGTGGATCCGTGCGCGGGTGGGATGGCAACGGTCCGATGATGGTCGGCCGGGACGGCGAGCTTCGTCGGCTGGCGGAGCTCGCCACAGCAGGCCGGTCCGAGGTGGTCGTCATCGCCGGGGAGCCCGGTATCGGGAAGACCCGGCTGGTCGCCGAGCTGACCCTCGGCCTGCCGACCGACACCAAGATCTTCATCGGGCACGCCGAGCCCGGCTCGCTGTCCCGGCCCTACGAGGTGCTGCTGGACGCGATCGACGGGCGGCCGGGCGTGTCCGAGGCGATGCTGGACGAGCTGACCGACCCGCACCGCAGCCCGGTGGAACGGCTGCACACCGGCCTGACCCTGCTCTCCGGCCAGATCGGCGACGCGCCCGCCGTGATCGTCTTCGAGGACCTGCACTGGGCCGACTCGGAGAGCGCCGCCCTGTTCGAGCGGCTCGCCGAGCAGGACGGCCCGCGCCTGCTGATCGGCACGTACCGGCCGGACGAGGTGTCGGTGCGCCAGCCGATCGGCGCCCTGCTGGCCCGGATGGAGCGCCGGCACACCCTCACCCACCTTCGGCTGGGCCGGCTCACCGAGGCCGACACCGCCGCGTTCGTCGCCTCCGCCGCCGGCCGCCCCGCCTCGTACCGGACCATCGCCGCGCTGCACCACCGCACCGGCGGCAACCCGTTCTTCCTGGAGGAGCTGCTGCGGTCGGCGCCCGACGACGTCGAGTCGCTCGGTGACGCGCCGCTGCCGTGGAGCCTCGCCGAGGCGCTGCGCCGGCAGGTCGAGGCGCTCCCGGCCGACGCCCGGCACCTGGTCGAGGCGGCCGCGGTGCTCGGCTACCGGATCCCGTTCGACCTGCTCGCCGCGGTCACCGGTACCGACGAGGACACGCTGATCGGCGCGCTGCGCGAGCTGGTCGAGTCCGGCGTACTGGTCGAGTCCGGAGAGGACGAGTTCAGCTTCCGGCACGCCCTGGTGCGCGAGTCGATCACCGGCGCGATGCTGGCCCGGCAGCGTCGCCGGATGCACGAGTCGGCGCTGGAGGTGCTGCTCACCGACGACGACGCGGACCCGGCGCTGATCGCCCACCACGCCTCCGCCGCCGGCCGGTACGACGACGTCGTCGCCGCGGCCCGCCGCGGTGCCCCGCTGTACCTGTCGATCGGCTCCGCCTACCAGGCGTTGCAACTGGCCGAGACCGGGCTGGACGAGGTACCCGACGACGTCGAGCTGCTGTCCTACGCCGCCCGCGCCGCCTGGCTGGTCAACCTGCTCGACGAGGCGGTCCGGTACGCCCGCGCGTGGCGGGACCATGCGGTCACGGTCACCGACCGGATCGACGCGCTGCACCTGCTGACCCGGGCGGCGTTTGACGCCGGCGAGATCGCCGAGACGCGGGAGGCGGCCCGCCAGGTCGAGCAGCTCGTCGCCGGCCTGGCGCCGGGCCCCGAGGCGGCCCGGGCGATGACGGCGCTCGCGCAGGCGATGGCGGCCGTCCAGGACGACGCCGCGACCATCGAGTGGGCCGACCGGGCGATCGCCCTCGCCACCGAGCTGGACCTGCCGAGGCTGCGGCTGGCCGCGCTGGTGGAGAAGGGCGCCACCATGACCGACCGGGCCGACACCGCCCCGGACGGCTGGGCGATCCTCGCCGACCTGGTGGACGAGGCGGAACAGTGCGGCGAGTGGGTGCTGGCCGCCCGCGCGCTCAACTACCTGATCCAGGACCTGCCGCCGTCGCTGCCGGCCGACCACGGCCGGCTGCTGGAGCGGATGCGCATCGACGCCGAGCGCGCCGGCTTCGAGCAGATGGCCGTCGCCGCGTACTACTCCGGCCGGGCCCGGCTGGCCACCCGCGAGGGCGACCTCACCGGTGCGATCGAGGCGCTGGAGGCGGGCCGCCGGCTCAACCGCGGCTGGCGGCGACGCGGCCGCCGCGCCGACTACCACGGCCACTTCCTGACCGGGCTCTACCTGGAGGCGGGGCGCCTGGACGACGCCGCCGCGGTGCTCGGTGAGCTGCGCGCACAGCCGCAGATGGTGGCCACCGCGGTGCCGGGGCTGGCGTTCCACCTGGCCGCCCGGCGCGGTGATCCGGACCTGAACACGTGGCTGGACGAGTACCAGGTGGCGCTGACCAAGCAGTCCTGGCGGGACGGGGAGCAGGCGCACGACCTGATCTCGGCCGCGCTGTTCGCCGACCTGCCGCTGTCCCGGGTCGACCAGCTGCACGCCGACCTGTTCACCGCCGAGTCGTGGCCGCCGCACCGGCAGCTGGTCGACGCGCAGGTGGACGAGGCGCACCAGCGGTACGCCCAGGCGCTGGACGGCTACCGGGCGGTCGCCGACGCGCCGCTGCTGCTGCCGTCGGTCGGTGCCACCGCGAACGTCGGCGCCGCCCGCTGCCTGCTCGCGCTCGGCCGGCCGGACGAGGCGCGCCGGGAGGCCGAGGTGGCGGGCCGGAAGCTGTGCCGCTGGGGCGGGTGGCGGGTCGGCCAGCTGACCGCGGTACGCGCCGAGCTCGGCCTGACCGGATCCGTGACCGCCACGGCCGACTCCGCGGACGCGCTGACCCGCCGGGAGCGCGAGGTGGCGCGGCTGATCGCGGCCGGGCTGACCAACGCCGAACTGGCCCACACGCTGCACATCTCGCCGAAGACGGCGGCCGTGCACGTGTCGAACATCCTGCGCAAGCTGGCGGTGTCCTCCCGCACCGAGGTCGCCGCCCGGCTCGGTGGCTCCGATGGCTGACCCGCGCCGTGTCGCGAACGGCGCTCGGCCGGTGACGCCGGCAGAGACGCGGGTCACTGTGGACTTTCCGGCGAATGTTCGGCATGGGAAGCTTTGCGGTATGAGTGCCGCGGTGCAGCGCAGGTTGGTGGTGCGACGTCACGTCGACCACTGCCGCGTGCACAGCGCCATCTGTTGCCCGGTCGTCTGAGCGACCGTGGCTGCCGCCGCTGCGCGGCGTTCCGCCCGGGTTCCTCGGCTCGGTTGCCGCGTGTCGGCACAGCCGCCCCGGCAGCAGCACCGCCCGGTCGCCGTACGGCCAATCCTCTGATCCGATCCGCCGTGCCGTGCCACCCGGGAGCACACCGACGTCCTCCCTGCTGCGGGTGATGTGCGGCGGTCCGTCTGCTCGCACTCCGCGCCGGAAAGGACCGATATGCCGGCCAGCACCACCACCAGTACCGTTCCCACCGCGCCGGGCACCGCCCGACCGTCCCGTACCGCCCGGCCGGCCCGGCCGAAGGGCCAGGGCCAGTGGGCCAACGGGCACCGGGAGCCGCTCAACGGCAACGAACAGCAGAAGAAGGACGATGACGGGCTGAACGTCCGGGCCCGGATCGAGAACATCTACGCGCACCGCGGCTTCGACTCGATCGACCCCGCCGACAAGCGCGGCCGGTTCCGCTGGTGGGGGCTGTACACGCAGCGCAAGCCGGGCATCGACGGCGGCCGCACCGCGGTGCTGGAACCCGAGGAGCTGGAGGACCGGTACTTCATGCTCCGGGTCCGGGTCGACTCCGGGCAGCTCGACCTCGACCAGGTGCGCACGATCGCCGGCATCTCCCGGGAGTTCGGCCGGGACACCGCCGACCTGACCGACCGGCAGAACATCCAGCTGCACTGGGTGGAGATCGAGAACGTGCCGGAGATCTGGCGCCGGCTGGAGGCGGTCGGCCTGTCCACCACCGAGGCCTGCGGCGACGTGCCGCGGGTCATCCTGGGCAGCCCGGTCGCCGGCGTGGCCGCGGACGAGAAGATCGACGCCACCCCGGCGATCCGCGAGATCACCGACCGGTACCTGGGCAGCAAGGAGTTCTCCAACCTGCCACGCAAGTACAAGACGACGGTGTCCTGGCTCGCCGACACCCCGTACGAGGCGAACGACATCGCGTTCCTCGGTGTCGAGCACCCCGAACACGGGCCTGGCTTCGACGTGTGGGTCGGCGGCGGGCTGTCCACCAACCCGATGCTCGCCAAGCGGCTCGGCGTCTGGGTACCGCTGGCCGACGTGCCGCGCGTCTGGTGGGGCGTGACGAGCATCTTCCGCGACTACGGGTACCGCCGGCTCCGGGCCCGGGCCCGGATGAAGTTCCTGGTGGCCGACTGGGGCGTGGCGAGGTTCCGCGAGGTGCTGGAGACCGAGTACCTGAAGCGACCGCTCGCCGACGGCCCGGCGCCGGCGCGCACCGCGCCGATCGACCACGTCGGCGTGCACCGGCAGGCCGACGGCAACTTCTACGTCGGGGTGTCGCCGGCGGTGGGCCGGGTGTCCGGCACGCTGCTCGGCAAGCTCGCCGACGTGGCCGCCGCGCACGGCTCGGGCCGGGTGCGGACCACCCCGTACCAGAAGCTGCTGGTGCTGGACGTGCCGGAGTCCGAAGTGGACTCCCTCGTGACCGACCTGGCCGGGATCGGGCTGTCGGCGACCCCGTCGTACTGGCAGCGTTCCGCGCTGGCCTGCACCGGGATCGAGTTCTGCAAGCTCGCGATCGTCGAGACCAAGCAGCTGACCGCCGACCTGATCGCCGAGCTGGAACGGCGGGTGCCGGAGCTCGACGTACCGATCACGGTGCACGTCAACGGCTGCCCGAACGCGTGCGCCCGTACCCAGGTGGCCGACATCGGTCTGAAGGGCCAGCTGGTGCTCGACGCCGAGGGCCGGCAGGTCGGCGGCTTCCAGGTACATCTCGGCGGCGGGCTCGGCCTGGACGCCGGGTTCGGCCGCAAACTGCGCGGCCTGAAGGTGACCGCGACCGAGCTGCCCGACTACGTGGAGCGGCTCGCCCGTCGCTACCTGTCCGACCGCGAGCCGGACGAGCGGTTCGCCCAGTGGGTGGTCCGCGCCGACGAGGAGGACCTGACGTGACCGAACGAATCGTTCCGTACCACTGCCCGTACTGCGCGGGCGAGGACATCCGTCCACATGGGACGCAGCACGGCGAGTGGGAGTGCCGGGAGTGCGCCCGGGTCTTCGCGGTGCGCTTCGTCGGCCTGCTCGCCGCCGAGGACGTCCGGTGAGCGGCCGGGACCCGGCGGCGCTGCGCGCGGTGGCGCTGCGGGCCGGGCGGGAGCTGGAGGGGGCGCCGGCCGAGGAGATCGTGGCCTGGGCGGTCGAGGAGTTCGGGGACCGGTTCTGCGTCACGTCCTCGTTCGCCGACGCGGTACTGGCGCACGTGGTGTCCCGGGTCAAGCCGGGTGTCGACGTGGTGTTCCTCGACACCGGGCTGCACTTCACCGAGACGCTGGACGTCCGGGACCGGGTGGCGCGGGACATGGCGGTCAACGTCCGTTCGATCCGGCCGGCGCTGACCGTGGGCCGGCAGGACGCCGAGTACGGGCCGCGGCTGTTCGAGCGCGACCCCGACTCGTGCTGCGGGCTGCGCAAGGTGGAGCCGCTCGCCGAGGCGCTGGAACCGTACGACGCGTGGGCCACCGGGCTGCGCCGGGACGAGTCGCCGACCCGCGCCGACACCAAGGTGGTCGACTACGACGCGAACCGCAACATGGTCAAGGTGGCGCCGATCGCGGCCTGGACACAGTCCGATGTGGACGCCTACGTGGCCCGGCACCACGTGCCGGTCAACGACCTGATCCGGCAGGGGTACGCGTCGGTCGGCTGCTGGCCGTGCACCCGCCGCACCGCGCCGGGGGAGGACCCGCGGGCCGGCCGCTGGCCACTGTTCGACAAGGTCGAGTGCGGGATCCACTCGTGACCCCGCCGGTTCGGGGCGGCTTCGCGGACACCGCGCTGTTGCTGGTGGCGCACGGGAGCCGGGATCCGCGTTCCGGCGCGGCGATCGAGGCGTTGGCGGCGCGGGTCGCGGCGGCCCGGCCGGGGACCCGGGTGGCCGTGGCGTCGCTGGAACATCGCGGTCTCCGACCGGTACCGGTCGCCCGGGAGCTGGCCGCCGCCGGCGCCGCCGGCATCACTGCGGTGCCGCTGCTGCTGACCGACGCGTACCACTCGACGGTCGACGTGCCCGCGGTCACCGCCGAGATCCGTGCGAGCCTGCCGCACCTGCCGATCGCCCGTACCGGAGTGCTCGGCCCGGACGGGTTGCTGTCGGCCGCGCTGGCCGACCGGCTCGCCGAGCTCGGTGTGTCCGGTGTGGACGGACTGGTACTGGCCGCGGCCGGTACCAGCGACCGGGCGGCGCGGCACGGCATCGCCCAGGTGGCGGCGGAGTTCGCGGCACGCCGCGGGGTTCCCGGTGCGGTCGCGTTCGCGGCCGGCGCCGGCCCGGACGTACCGACCGCGGTGGGCCGGTTGCGGTCGACCGGCGCGCGCCGGATCGCGGTGCTGTCGTACTTCCTTGCCCCGGGCCGGTTGCACGACCGGATCGTGGCCGGCGCACGGGGCTGCGGGGTGCCGGTGAGCGCACCGTTCGCGGACACCGGGCCGGTCGCCGAGCTCGTGCTGCGCCGGGCCGACCGGGCCTGGGATTCCGTTCCCCGGCAGCGAACCGCGCTGTCGGTGTCGGCCCACTGACCGACCGTGTCATCCTCCATTGTGGACGGGGGCCGACCCGGAGTCGGCCGCCGCCGCGGATGCGGTGCGGGGCTGGGCATCGCACACCCGGCGGAAGCTCGTCGGTGGCCCCGACGGCGGTCGCTCGACTCCCGCCGTTCCGGCACCGCTGGTACGCAAGGCTAACGACCGGCGCGGAGATGCGTGACGCACCAACATGATGCGGACAGCACGATGCCCCGGACCTGATCGGTCCGGGGCATCGGCGCGCTTTGCGTCTTCGGGTGTCAGGCGGTCCGAGCCTGCACGTGCAGGCCGCGACGGCGCTTCAGCGAACGTCGCTCGTCTTCGCTCATTCCGCCCCACACACCGGCATCCTGGCCGGACTCCAGAGCCCACTGCAGGCAGGCTTCGGAGACCGGGCAACGCCGGCAGACCGCTTTGGCCTGCTCAACCTGCAGCAGGGCCGGACCGGAGGTGCCGATCGGGAAGAACAGCTCCGGGTCCTCGTCGCGGCAGACGGCACGATGGCGCCAGTCCATGAGGGCAACACTCCTCGGGTCGTGTAGTTGCTACCGGTGGCTTTGTGGTTTGTCTCGCGTGCCGCCCCAGGCACGCGCCGACAGGCGTGTCACTCGCTTGTGAATACTTTCACGAACTCACGCGATGTCAAGGGGAAACCGGAAGAAAGTCGAACGCGGTGAGTAACGTCACCGCACATATGTTCGGACTTGTCCGGATTTACCGCCCTGATTTGGCGACTCCGTGAAACGCACCCGCGGTGCAAGCAACCGCTCTGTTCGTAGCCCCTGATGTCCGTGCCCCAGGCACGCACACCCACGTCTCACCGTCAGCAGACTACGCGCAAAGCCTCCGGTGCGGAGCGAAACGTGATTTCGTCGCGCTCGTCAAGGTAATCACCATCGACCTGAAACGCCAGGGGTGTCAGGCAACTCAGCGTGAATTCGGAGATATCGTGCAGGGCGACCACCCGTTTGCCGCGTGGCCTGGCCCGCAACGACAGTGTCTGCTGCACCACTCGTAACGATGCGGCCAGCGGAAGACCACGCAGCGCAAGCACGTCCAGTCCGGTGTCGAAAGCGGCGTCCGGGTTGGGATTCACCGGGTGGCTGCCGAAGTAGGTCCACGGCGCGGTGTTCTGCACGATCGCGAGCGACAGGTGCCGCTGCGGCTCCGCGCCCGGCCGGGACAGCGTGATCGGCGCCGTGCGCCGATCGGTGCCGGTGAGGTACTGCAACAACGCGGACCGTACGTACAGCCCCTTGGTCGCGGTGTGCCCCCGGGTGCGCGCCTGCTCGACCCGCTGGATCGTGGCCGCGTCCAACCCCAGCCCCGCCGAGCAGGTGAACCAGCGGTCGTCGGCCCGGCCCAGCCCGATCGTGCGGGTCCGCTTCTCCCGCAGTGCCTCCAGGATCACGCCGGTGCCCTCGGCCCAGTCGGCCGGCAGCCCCAGGGCGCGGGCGAACACGTTCGTCGACCCGCCCGGTACGACCGCGAGTGCCGGCACCTGCGGCCCCGGCCCGTCGGTCAACATGCCGTTGACGACCTCGCTGACCGTCCCGTCGCCGCCGAGGGTCACGATCACCTCGACGTCACCGCGCGCCGCCTCGCGGGCCAGTTGCGCCGCGTGGCCCCGGCCCTCGGTGTAGCCGACCTCCAGGTCGACCTCGCTGCGCAGCGCCCGGGCCAGCACGTCACGACTGCGCTCAGTGGTGGTGGTGGCGTTCGGGTTCACCACCAGCAGCGCGCGCATGACCAGCAATCTACCCAACCGCAGTACCGCACCGGTCGGCGCGCACCGCGGTCCGCCGCCGGACGGTCGGGGCGTGGCGGCCTGCCGGGCACCGCCGTGCCGCGACCCGTCAGTACCCTGTGGGGCGTGTCCGAACCGGAGCGCCGGGTGCTGCCGGCCACCCTCAAGATCGCCGTCGGGCTGCTCTGGGCGGAGGGCGTCGCGCTGTTCGCGTTGGGCATCTGGCTCGTGGTCGCCTCGTTCACCGGCCGGCCCACCGACCGTGCCGCGAGCATCACCGAGGCGGTCGTCACCGTGGTGCTCGGGCTGCTGCTCGGCGTCCTCGGCTACCTGCTGGTCCGCCGGCACGCCTGGGCCCGGGGCCCGGTCATCGTGCTGCAACTGATGCTGCTCGCCATCGGCTACTTCATGATCAGTGCCGGGGTGGTGTGGGCCGGGGTCCTCGTCATCGCGCTCGGCCTGGTCGTCGCCGGCCTGCTGATCGCCCCCGCCAGCCGCGAGAGCCTCGGCATCCACTGACCCGGCCACGCGCCGGCCGGCTCTCCGGGCCGCCGATCGGGGCGCCCACCAGGCATTGCGGCCGCGACACCCGACGCCGGAGCGCCCCGGTCGGGGGACTATTCTGCGCGAGGGTGTGGCTCGGGCTGGGCAGGTGACTGCCGAACCGTCCGGGCCGCACGTGCGCCGGCGCCCCCCGTCGGCGTGGACAGCAACAGGAGGGCTTTCGTGACCACCGTCGCTCCCAGGCCGCCGGTGCCGAAGCAGCCGAGCGCACCGAAGCCGATCGTGACTCGGCCGTGGCCGGTGCACGAGACGCCGCGGGGCTCGTGGCTGGCGCGCACGATCCGCACCACGGACGCGAAGCAGATCGGGATCATGTACATGGTCACGGCCTTCGCGTTCTTCCTGGTCGGCGGCTTGCTGGCGCTGCTGATGCGGGCGGAGCTGGCCCGGCCGGGCATGCAGTTCCTGTCGCCCGAGCAGTACAACCAGCTGTTCACCATGCACGGCACGATCATGCTGCTGATGTTCGCGACGCCGATCGTCTTCGCGTTCGGCAACTACATCGTGCCGCTGCAGATCGGCGCACCCGACGTGGCGTTCCCGCGGCTGAACGCGTTCGCGTACTGGCTGTACCTGTTCGGCAGCACCCTGGTGGTCGCCGGCTTCATCACCCCGGGCGGCGCGGCCGATTTCGGTTGGTTCGCCTACCAGCCGCTCGCCGGCGCCGCCAACTCGCCGGGCGCCGGTGCCACGCTGTGGTTCGTCGGCCTGATGATCTCCGGTCTCGGCACGATCCTCGGCTCGGTCAACCTGGTCACCACGGTGCTGACGCTGCGCGCGCCGGGCATGACGATGTTCCGGCTGCCGATGTTCACCTGGGCGCTCACCGTCACCGCGCTGCTCGCGCTGCTGGTGTTCCCGATCCTCGCCGCCGCGCTCGCGGCCGCGGTCGCCGACCGGGTCCTCGGCACCCACGTGTACGACTCCGCCACCGGCGGCGCGATGCTCTGGCAGCACCTGTTCTGGTTCTTCGGCCATCCCGAGGTGTACATCGTCGCGTTGCCCTTCTTCGGGATCATCTCCGAGGTGATCCCGGTGTTCAGCCGCAAGCCGCTGTTCGGCTACAAGGGCATGGTCGGCGCGCTGATCGGGATCGCCGCGCTGTCGATGACGGTGTGGGCACACCACATGTTCGCCACCGGGCAGGTGCTGCTGCCGTTCTTCTCGCTGCTGAGCTTCCTGATCGCGGTGCCGACCGGGATGAAGTTCTTCAACTGGATCGGCACCATGTGGCGCGGCCAGTTGACGTTCGAGTCGCCGATGTTGTTCTCCATCGGCTTCCTGGTGACGTTCCTGTTCGGCGGGTTGTCCGGGGTGCTGCTGGCCTCGCCGGCGATCGACTTCCACGTCTCGGACACGTACTTCGTCGTGGCGCACTTCCACTACGTGCTGTTCGGCACCATCGTGTTCGCCGTCTACGCCGGGGTCTACTTCTGGTTCCCGAAGATGACCGGCCGGATGATGGACGAGCGGCTCGGCAAGCTGCACTTCTGGCTCACCGTGATCGGTTTCAACGGGACGTTCCTGGTGCAGCACTGGCTGGGCGCCGAGGGCATGCCCCGCCGGTACGCCGACTACCAGGCCGCGGACGGGTTCACCACGCTGAACACGATCTCCACCCTCGGCGCGTTCATCCTGGGCATCTCGACGCTGCCGTTCCTGTGGAACGTGTACAAGTCGTACAAGAGCGGCCCGGTCGTCGAGGTCGACGACCCGTGGGGCTACGGCAACTCGCTCGAGTGGGCCACCAGCTGCCCGCCGCCGCTGCGCAACTTCGACCGAATGGTGCGCATCCGCAGCGAGCGCCCCGCCTTCGACCTCAAGTACCCGGAGCTGGAGGGCGTCGACCACCACGGCAACCTGCCGCCCGCGCCGGTCTCGCCGGCGCCGGCGATCAACGCCAGTGCCGAGAAGGACGACTGACCGACCCCGACACCACGGCGGCCCGCACCGAGCACGGTGCGGGCCGCCGTCGTTCGTGCCGCGGGGCGACGTCCGGTCACTCCACGTGCGGGGTGCCGGTCAGCTCGACGCCCGCGCCGGCCAGCTCGGCCAGCGCCGCGTCCACGGTCGGCCGGGCGACGCCGGCGGTCAGGTCGAGCAGCACCCGGGTCCGGAGCCCCTCCCGTACCGCGTCCAGCGCGGTCGCTCGCACGCAGTGGTCGGTGGCGATGCCGACCACGTCGACCGCGTCCACGTCGTGCCGTCGCAGCCACTCCGCCAGCGGCACCCCGTGCGCCTTGCCCTCGAACCCCGAGTACGCCGCGGCGTAGGCGCCCTTGTCGAACAGCGCCTCCAGCCGGCTGCGGTCGAGATCGGGATGCAGGTCGGCGCCGACCGTCCCGGCGACGCAGTGCGGCGGCCAGCTGTGCACGTAGTCGGGATCGGCGCTGAAGTGGTCGCCCGGGTCGAGGTGGTGGTCGCGGGTCGCGACGACGTGCGCCCAGCAGCGGTCCGCCTCGGCCGCCGCCTCGTTGGCGGCGAACAGCGACGTCAGCCGCCGTGCGATCGCCGAGCCGCCCGCCACCGCGAGCGAGCCACCCTCGCAGAAGTCGTTCTGTACGTCCACCACGATCAGTCCGGTTGCCACGGGACCCCTCCTTCGTCGCTTCGATTCTTGCGCGCCGGACGCCCCGATCCGGCCGATCCGGCAGTCAGCCGGCACACATCGGGGAGTCGGCCGCCCGGCCCGCTTCGCTGGCGGCTGATTCCGTCTGCTGACGGCAAAGAACCCTGTCCAGCGACCCTGGACTGCCGCACCGTTGGTCCCGAAGGCGCCGCAACCGGCGCGCCGGACCACGAGCGGGAGTGGGCATGCAAGCGTTCACGGGTGGATCGCTGACCGCGATCGGATCGATGGACGACCAGTTGGCCGGTCGGCTGCTGAGCCAGCGGATCATCGTGCTCGGCAGCGAGGTCGACGACGAGGTCGCCAACCGGCTGTGCACGCAGCTGTTGCTGCTGTCGGCCGAGGACCCGCGCGCCGACATCAGCCTGTACATCAACTCGCCGGGCGGGTCGGTGCTCGCCGGCCTGGCGATCTACGACGTGATGCGCCTGATCCCCAACGACGTCAGCACGCTGGCGCTCGGCATGGCCGGCAGCATGGCCCAGTTCCTGCTGACCGCCGGGACCAGCGGCAAGCGGTACGCGCTGCCCAACGCGCAGGTGCTGATGCACCAGGGTTCGGCTGGGCTCGGCGGCACCGCCGCCGACGTGGAGATCTACGCCAGCCAGCTGGAGCGGCTCGGCGCGCTGATGCACCGGCTGACCGGCGAGCACAGCGGCCAGTCCGCGGAGACGATCGCCGCGGACGGCCTGCGGGACCGCTGGTTCACCGCCGCGGAGGCGCGCGAGTACGGGCTGATCGACCACATCCTGGAGCACGTCGACGACGTGCGACCCACCTCAGGCAAGCGACGGATCGGAGTCTGACCATGTCCACGTACACGATTCCGACCGTGGTGGAGAAGACCGCGCTGGGGGAGCGGGCGTTCGACATCTACTCGCGGCTGCTGTCCGAGCGGATCATCTTCCTCGGCACCCCGATCGACGACGGCGTGGCCAACGTCGTCATCGCCCAGTTGCTGCACCTGGAGGCGGAGAGCCTCGATCTGGAGATCAACCTCTACATCAACTCGCCGGGCGGCTCGTTCAGCGCGTTGACGGCCATCTACGACACGATGCAGTTCGTTCGGCCCCACATCGCCACGCTGTGCGTCGGCCGCGCCTCGTCGGCCGCCGCCGTGCTGCTCGCCGCCGGTACACCGGGTCGGCGTGCGGTGCTGGAGCACGCCAAGGTGGTGCTGCACCAGCCGTCCACGGCGGAAGGGTCCTTCGACGTCGCCCAGGGCACGCTGCCGGACCTGGCCATCCAGGCCAAGGAGGTGGTGCGGCTGCGGTCCGAGATGGAGACGATCCTGAGCCGGCACACCGGCCACGACACCGGCAAGATCGCCGCCGACATCGACCGGAACAAGACGTTCACGGCGCAGCAGGCGGTCGACTACGGCATCGCCGACCAGATCCTCACCGTCCGTCCCGCACCACCGGGGACGAGCTGGTAGCCGCTCGGCGCCGGGTCGGCCAGGCACCCGGCGCCGAGCCCGGCGCGCCGGCCCTCTGACCGGGCGCCGTGCCGGCCGCGCCGGCACTTTAACCGGGCGCCATGTCGGCCGCGCCGCTCCTTGACCGGGCGCCGTGCCGGCCGTGCCGGCGCGCGGTCGGCACGGCTGGGCGGGCGTTGTTCGGTCAGGCGGCGCCGTCAGGCGGGCTGCTTGGTCAGGCGGCGCTGCACTGCACGTCGGGGATCCGCGGCGGGGTGACCGGGAAGCGACGCGACGCACCGCCCCCGGCCAGCCGCAACATCCGCAGCCTGGTCGGCGCGACCAGCGAGGCGGTCGGATCGGCCCACGACCCAGCCGGATCGTGCGGCAGCGGGGCAAGCTCGTCACGCAGGCCGAGGCGCACGTCCGGCCGGGCCCGGCTCGGGCGCCAGCCCGGCCCGGGGAGCACGCGGTCGGCGCTGAGGTCCCACAGCATCTCGGTCAGCAGCTCGGTCAGGTCGATGCCCAGCGCCGCGCATACCGCGGCCAGCACCTCCGACGACGCCTCCTTGCGGCCGCGCTCCAGCTCGGACAGGTACGCCATGGAGATCTGCGCCGCGCCGGCGACCTCGCTCAGCGTCCGGTCCTGGAACTGGCGGGCCCGGCGCAACACCCGGCCCAGCACCCGCCGCAGCAGCTCGGGTGCCGGGCGGTCGCGCTGCGCGGGCACCGCATCCGGTTGGGCCATCGACGCCTCCTCGGGGCAGGTTCGGAGTCCGCGTGCCGGGGAGTTGGCGACGAACCCGATCCCGTCCGACAGGCGCTGGTGGATACCGATCCCTCACCTATACCCGCTCCGCGTACCGGCCGGGGCGCCATTTCGCCACCGGCGTAACGAATGCCGGCGGCGCCGGGGCCACGGCCCGGCAGTCAGTTGCTGATCATGGTGACCGGGATGGCCGGGTCGCCGGCGGACAGCTTCAACCCGTCCCACGGGATCGACACCAGACACTCGGCCAGGTGCGCGCGGCTGCTCGCCAGGTCCGGCAGGTCGGCGGCCGGCTCGCCGCCCACCAGGTACGGCCGCTGCAGCGCCCGGTCGTGCGGCTCCGCGCTCGGCCGGCAGCGCGACGCGACGACCTCCTCCACCGCCGTGCCGGTCGGCTTGTGTCGGCGCACCGCGACCTTGCGCCCGCCCACGGTCCTCTTGTTCTCCGAGCGCTTCACCACCGGCCGGCCGTCCACCTCGACCAGCTTGTACACCAGCTGGGCGGTCGGCGCGCCGGAGCCGGTGACCACCGCGGTGCCCGCGCCGTACGCGTCGACCGGCGCCGCGGCCAGCGCCGCGATGGAGTGCTCGTCCAGGTCGCCGGAGACCACGATGCGGGTGTCCCGGGCGCCGAGCGAGTCGAGCAGCTCGCGCGCCTGTACCGCGATCACCGACAGGTCGCCGGAGTCGATCCGGATCGCGCCGAGCTGCGGCCCGGCCACCTCGATCGCGGTCCGGATGCCCTGGCTGATGTCGTACGTGTCGACCAGCAGGGTCGTGCCGACCCCGAGCGCCTCGATCTGCGAGGCGAACGCGTCCGCCTCCGAGTCGTGCAACAGCGTGAACGCGTGCGCCGCGGTACCGGCGGTCGGCACGCCGTAGCGCACGCCCGCCGCGACGTTGGAGGTGGACGCGAACCCGGCGAGGTAGGCGGCGCGGGCGGCCGCCACCGCGGCCTGCTCGTGGGTGCGCCGGGAGCCCATCTCGATGATCGGGCGGCCGTGCGCGGCGGTGACCATCCGGGCCGCGCCGGACGCGATCGCGCAGTCGTGGTTGAGCACCGACAGCAGCAGCGTCTCCAGCAGCACGCCGACCGCGAACGGGGCGGTGACCGTCAGGATCGGTGATCCGGGGAAGTAGAGCTCGCCCTCGGCGTACCCCTCGATGTCGCCGGTGAAGCGGTAGTCGGCGAGCCAGCCGGCGGTCCGGTCGTCCAGCACGTCCTGCCGCCGCAGCAGGTCCAGGTGCTCGTCGGTGAACCGGAACTCGCGGATCAGCTCGACCAGCCGTCCGGTGCCCGCGACCACCCCGTAGCGCCGGCCGTTGGGCAGCCGCCGCCCGAAGACCTCGAACACGCACGGCCGGTCGGCGGTGCCGTCGGCCAGTGCGGCCCGCACCATGGTCAGCTCGTACTGGTCGGTGAGCAGTGCGGTGGATTCCACGCCGTCTCCCGCATCGTCGCTGGCTGGGACGCTGCCGTACGCACGGCACGCCTCCGGGTCGCGGTCAGACTAGCCGCGCACCGGTCGGCCACCGACGGGCGCGCCGCCGATCGTGGCGGGCACGACCGGCGGGCACCGGCTGTGCGGGACGGAACAATGGCGCACAGCGGGCGTCAAACCGGCGTAACGTTTTGGCGGAAGATCGCCGAACGCTGGGGGACGGTGGATGGGCCCGGGTGCTGACGGGACACCGCGCCGAGTGCTCGTGGTCTCTGCCGACATGGGCGGGGGGCATCACGCGACCGGGCGGGCGCTGGAGGAGAGCGTCGAGCGGCACTGGCCGGGCAGCGAGGTGCGGTGGGTCGACACGCTCGACGCGATGGGCAGCTGGGTCGGTCCGCTGTTTCGCCGCATCTACGTGGCGAACGTGCAGACCACCCCCTGGATGTACGAGTTCTTCTACTCGGCGCTGTGGCGGCACCGCTGGTTCGCCACCGCGTCCAAGGCGACGCTGGCCGCCTGGTCGGGTCGGCGGCTCGCCACCGAGGTGGAGCGGTTCGACCCGGACCTGATCCTGTCGACCTATCCGATCGGTTCGGCCGGGATGTCCTGGCTGCGGCGTCGCCGGCTGCTCCCGGTGCCGGTGGGCGCCTGGGTGTCGGACTTCGCGCCGCATCCGTTCTGGCTCTACCGAGACCTGGACGCGACGTTCGTGATGCATCCCGCCGCGCTGCCGGCCGCCGAGCTGGCCGAACCGGGCATCGCGGCGCGGGCGACGGTGCCGACCGTGGAGCGCCGGTACCACCCGGGTGACCCGCAGCTGGAGCGGCCCGAGCTGGGCCTGCCCGCGGACCGCTTCGTGGTGCTGGTGAGCTGCGGTGCGTACGCGTTCGGCGCCATCACCGAGGCGGTCGACGCGCTGCTCGCCGCGTCCGGCGCGGTCCAGGTCGTGGTCGCCTGCGGCCGCAACGAGCGGCTGCGGGACACGCTGCTCGCCCGTGGTCTGCCCGGGGAGCGGCTGCTGCCGCTGGGCTGGGTGGCGGACACGGCGCCGCTGGTGCGCGCCGCGGACCTGGTGGTGACCAACGCGGGCGGCGCGACGTCGCTGGAGGCGCTGGCCACCGGTCGCCCGGTGGTGATGTTCCGGCCGATCGCCGCGCACGGCGCCGCGAACGCCGCGCTGATGAGCGTGTCCGGCCTGGCCGAGACGTGTTCGACGGCGGCGCAGCTGACCGCGCTGGTGTCGGCGCACGCGGCGGCCGGCGGGTCGGGCGGCGCGGAGAGCACGGCGGTCAAGGAGTACCTGGACGGGCACGACCCGGCGCTGGACCTGCCGGCGCTCGCCGCGAGCACCCCGCCGGCGCCGCCGGCGCCCACCCCGTCCGGGCGGATCCGTCCGGTCCGGCGGGCGTGGCCGCTGCGGCCGCCGGACTCGTTCTTCCTGCACGTGCAGACCCGGTCGATCACCCAGCAGGTCGGTGCGGTGATCACCGCGGAGCCGGAGCCGGGCGCCGCGCCGCTGACCGCCGAGGTGCTGGTGGACCGGATCGCCGCGGCGCTGCCGGTGCTGACCACGCTGCGCCGCCGGGTGGTTCCGCGGGGCGGCTGGCTGCGGCCGGGCTGGGTGGTCGACCCGACGATCCGGGTGGCCGACCACGTACACGAGGTCGTGGTGGCCGGCGAGGCGGAGCGGGCCGCGGCGCTGGACCGGTTCTGGTCCGAGCCGGTCTCGCTGCGCCGCCCGCCGTGGGAGCTGCTGCTGGTTCGCCGGTCCGACGGGGGCGGCGCACCGGCCGCCGTGCCCGGGTCGGCGTCCGGTGCCGGGTCGGGCGGTGCGGGCGGCTGCACGCTGGCGTTCAAGATGCACCACTCGATCGGCGACGGGCTGTCGCTGATCGGCACCCTGGACCGGATCCTGGAGACGCCGGGCCGCCGGGCGCTGCGCCGCCGGGGCGCCCCGCGGCAGCGGTCCCGCACGCTGAAGGGGATGGCGTTCGCGGCCAGCCGGGTGGTGCGGGGGATGTGGGAGCTGGGCACCAACGCCGGCGCACCGCGGCACCCGCTCAACCGGGAACTGACCGCGAACCGGCGCGGCGTGGTCACCGTGCCGCTGCCGACCGAGCAGGTGCGCGCCGCCGCCCGCCGGTACCGGGTGCGCAGCAGCGAGGTGCTGCTCGGGGTGCTGGCCGAGGCGTTGCACCGGGCCGGGGTGGCGGACGGGGTCGGCGCGCCGGACCGGTTGCGGACGATGCTGCCGGTGGCGATGGCCTCGGCGAACGGCGCCCGTACCGCCGGCAACCAGACCGGGGTGGTGTCGGTGGATCTGCCGGTGGGGCCGATGACGGTCACCGAGCGCATCCAGCGCATCCGCGGCGACCTGCACCGGCGGATGGATCTGGGTGAGCCGCACGCGGCGGCGTTCGTGATGCGGGCGCTCGGGATGTTCCCGGCGCCGGTGCACGCCTGGATGTCGCAGCGGGTGTACAACAGCCAGTTCTTCAACATGATCGCGTCCTACATCCCGGGTCCGTTGCAGCAGCGCCGGATCGCCGGGCACCGGCTGACCGCGGTGTACCCGGTGGTGGCGCTGGCCGAGGGGGTCCCGCTGGGGATCGGCATCATGCGCTACGCCGGCGTCACCGGCGTCTGCGTGCTGTACGACGAGTCGCTGCGCGGCATCGCCGAGCCGCTGGCCGAGGCGCTGCGCTCGGCGTTCGCCGACGCGCTGGAGCGGTGAGGCGATGCCGCCCGGACTGTTCATCGCCGTACCGGCGGCGGTGGTCGGCGCGTTGTCGTTCGGCATGTCGTCGAACCTGCAGTACCGCGCGACGCACCAGGTGCCGACCCGGCGTGCCGGCGACCCGGCGCTGCTCGCCGACCTCATGCACACGAGGATGTGGCGGCTGTCGATCGTGCTGGCGCTGACCGGTTTCGGCCTGCAGGTGCTGGCGCTGCGGTTCGGGCCGGTGATGCTGGTGCAGCCGCTGCTGGTGTGCAGCCTGCTGTTCTACGTGCTGCTCACCCCGGTGCTCGCCGGCCGCCGCCCGGACGCGGTACGCATCGGCGGCGCGTTGCTGACCCTGGCCGGGTTGGTGGCGTTCCTGCTGGTGGCGCGGCCGACCGACACCGGCGGCAAGGACCTGACGCCGGCGACCATCCTGCCGTTGGCGGTCGGCCTCGCGGTGCTGCTCACCGCCTGCCTGATCGCGGCGGCGACGGTGTCGAAGCGGTGGCGGCCGCTGCCGCTCGCGCTGGCCACCGGCATCTGCTACGGCGTGACCGCCGGTCTGGTGCGCAGCCTGTCCGACCGGTTCGCGGACGGCTTCCCGGAACTGCTCTACCACTGGCAGCTGTACGCGATCTGCGTGCTCGGCCCGTTCGGCGTGCTGCTGAACCAGAACACGTTCCAGGCGGGCCGGTTGGGTTCGCCGGCGCTCGCGATCATCACCACGGTGGATCCGCTGATCTCGATCGGGGTGGGTCTGCTCTGGCTGGATGGCACGATCGCGGTGGGGGTGGCCGAGGTGACGGGTGAGATCATCGCGTTGGCGGTGATGGCCCTCGGCATCGCCGTGTTGGCGACCCGGGCGCCGCATCTGGTCGCGGCCGGGCAGCAGGTGGGGGATGGTGACTGATGCGGGTACGTGGCGCGGTCGCGCTGGTGACCGGTGCGTCCTCGGGGATCGGCTGGGCGACCGCGCTGCGGCTGGCCGAGCTGGGCGCCCGGCTGATCCTGACCGGCCGGGACACCGAGCGGTTGGCGATGCTCGCCACCATGACCGGCGGTACCCCGCTCGCCACCGACCTGTCCGAGCCGGGTGCGGTCACCCGGTTGGCGCGGACCGCGCTGGACGCCGCCGGTCGGGTCGACCTGCTCGTCAACAACGCCGGCGAGGGGCACGCCGGCCGGTTCACCGCGATGAGCGCCGACCAGGTCGCCCGGTTGGTGGCGGTGAACCTGTCGGCGCCGATCGAGCTGACCCGGGTGCTGCTGCCCGGGATGGTGTCCCGGGGCACCGGTCACGTGGCGTTCGTCACGTCGATCGCCGGCCGTACCGGGGTGGCCGGCGAGGCGGTCTACTCGGCGGCGAAGGCCGGCGTGGACGCGTTCGCCGAGTCGCTGCGGTTCGAGCTGGCCGGCTCCGGGGTGCGGGTCGGGGTGCTCGTACCGGGCGTCGTCCGGACCGCCTTCTTCGACCGGCGTGGGGCCGCCTACCAGCGGCAACGCCCGCGGCCGCTGCCGGCGGCGCGGGTCGCCGACGCGCTGGTCCGGGGCATCGTGACCGAGCGCGACGAGAGTTTCACGCCCTCCTGGCTGCGGCTGCCGGTGGCGGTCCGCGCGCTCGCACCGACCACGTACCGGCGACTGGCCGGGCGGTTCGGCAGTTCCTGAGCCCCGCCCGGTCACGCACGGTGGGTGCGTGGCTCCGGTTGGCCAGAACGTCACGGCCCGGTCCCGACCGGGAAACCTGACGCGGCGCGGCGGCGATTCTCCGGTAAGGTCTCTCCATCCGGTGCGGTTCGCCGGGCCTTAACCCTCCCTTCATCGTCGGTTTGCTTACGCGGCCGGCGTCGAATGAGCCGATCAGTCGACACCGTGGGGGTGGCCCGCGCGTGTCTATGCGGTACCGAGTCGAGCGCGGCACCGTGCCCGACGGTGCGCTGAGGCATGCGTACGGCCAGCGAGGCCCGGTGGGCGGCCAATGCGGCGGCCGGTCAGCGACACCCGAAGTGAACAGGCAGCGTCCGGCAACCGTACAGGGACTTTCGAGTTATTCATCAGTGGTGCGATACTGCGTCACCTTGCGAATAACGAGAGACGTTATCGGGAGAACACATGGGTCAGCTCAAGCAGCGCGTCAACGGCCTGGTCGAGAGAACGACCGGTTACCGGTTCGTGCGGGCGGATCGGCTGCGCGGGCTCAAGACGGGCATGGTTGGCCTGGTGGAGCAGTTCAGCGGCAGCGAGGTGAACGGGTGGGTGTCGGTGCCGCGGGGCGCCGACCCGGTGCGGGTGAGCCTGCAGATCAGCGGCTTCGAGGTCGCCGCCACCTGGGCGAGCGACCCGGTGAAGCGGGGCAACTACGGCGAGGCACGGCGCTTCCACTTCCGGATCCGGGACATCTGGCAGTACGTGACGACCAACGACAAGTTGACCGTCAGCGTCGACGACGTGGCCCTGCCCATCACCAAGCAGGGCATGTACCTGCGCCCCGGCAACAACGGGCAACACAGTCTAGGAGAGTTGAAGCGTCGGATGTCCAACGGTCACGTCTTCGGCCAGACCGGCCGACTCCAGTTGTCCAAGAAGCTCGACACCGAGTGGCAGGACAAGGTCATGGGCCTGTACGGCCAGGTCCGCGAGCTGGTCAAGGAGGTGTACGGGTACGACGTCTTCTTCGTCTACGGCACCCTGCTCGGTGCGGTTCGTGAGGGCGGCGTGATCGGCCACGACGTCGACTTCGACGCCGCGTACGTGTCCCGGCACAGCGACGGCAAGGTCTCCGCCGACGAGCTCCAGGAGATCGCCTTCCGGCTGGTGGAGACCGGCCTGGACGTGGAGTGCAAGCGCACCGCGCTGCACATCCACGACACCAAGGACCCGGACACCCGGATCGACCTGTTCCACACGTACTTCAACGACGAGGGGCTGCTGCAGTTCCCGTTCGGCGTCGCGGGCACCACCGAGGTGCGCAAGAGCGACTGGCAGGGCACCAAGGAGATCGACTTCTGCGGCGGTCGGGGCCTGCTGCCGGTCAACGCCGAGCAGATGGCCGAGCACCTCTACGGCGAGAACTGGCGCACCCCGAAGCCGGGCTTCAAGTGGGCGCGGGACCGGGTCAAGAGCGACCAGTCCGGCGTGATGCCGCTGTCGTACGGCGAAGAGGTCTACTGGTCGAACTTCTACATGCGCGCGAACTTCGACAGCGGCTCGACGTTCTTCGAGGCGATCAACGCGCGCGAGGACACCCCGAAGAACATCATCGACATCGGCTGCGGCCAGGGGCGCGACTCGTACGCGTTCGGCAAGGCTGGCCGCACCGTGCTCGGCATGGACCGTTCCCAGGTCGGGGTCAAGCACGCCGCCGCCAAGGCCGAGGAGTTCGGCATCGGCGACCGGGTCCGGTTCACCGCCTGCGACGTGTCCGACGAGCCGGCGCTGCGCAAGAACCTGACCGAGGCGCTCGCCGCCGCGGACGGGCCGGTGCTGTTCTACATGCGGTTCTTCCTGCACTCGCTGCCGGAGGAGGTGCAGGACACGCTGATGAGTGTGCTCAGCGAGTGCGCCCGCACCGGTGACATGTTCGCCGCCGAGTTCCGCACCGACAAGGACGAGGCGCTGGAGAAGACGTACGGCAAGCACTTCCGCCGCTACCAGAACGGGCCGGCGTTCGGTCAGGCGCTGAAGGACAGGTACGGCTTCGACCTGCTGCACGAGCAGGAGGGTCGCGGCCTGTCGGTCTACAAGGACGAGGACCCGGAGCTCTACCGCGTGGTCGCCGTCCACCGCTGATCCGCCCTTCCGCGCCGCGGGCCACACCCCACCGGGTGTGGCCCGCGGCGTTTCCGGCCGCACCCGAGGGCGAGACCATGATCAACCGGGTGGACGGGCGGGATGGGACGCGTCACGCGGGATCGGGCGGGGCCGGAAGATCGGGGCGGCGTACGGTGGCGGGGAGAGTGGACGCCGGGAGGGGTGGCGATGGCTGAGGTCGGGGTGAGTCTCGGCGCGACGCGCGCGGAGCGGCTGCCGCGGGGTGAGCTGCTGGACGACGCGATGCAGCGGTTCGCGCACCTGCCACCGGAGGCGATCCTCAAGGAAGACCTGCTGCGGACCGGGATGGCGTTCGACGACTCGGCGCTGACCGACAACGAGGACGGCGAGGTCAAGCCGAAGTCGTACTTCATCTTCTCGTTCGACCACCGGGAGCTGCCCGAGCTGGGGACCGCCGCGCTGCGCCGGCCGCCGGAGGAGGTCGTGCTGACCGGCGGACCGTGGGGGCTGCGCCGCACCGTGGTGTCGGTGCGGGTCAACCCGGCCTCGCCGTACCGGGTGGCGGCCGGCGAGGACGGGCTGCTGCGGCTGCACGTGGACGGCCGCGCCATCGCCGATGTCGGGCTGCCGCCGATGCCGGAGTACTACCGGCACGCGCTCGGCAACGGCAAGCAGGTGATGGAGGTGGCGCCGACGATCCAGTGGGGCTACCTGATCTACCTGACCGTCTTCCGGGTCTGCCAGTACTTCGGCGCCAAGGAGGAGTGCCAGTACTGCGACATCAACCACAACTGGCGCCAGCACAAGAAGGCCGGCCGGCCGTACACCGGGGTCAAGCCGGTGGACGAGGTGCTGGAGGCGCTGGCGATCATCGACGAGTACGACACGGCGAAGCTGTCCACCGCGTACACGTTGACCGGTGGCAGCGTCACCAAGACCGTGGAGGGGCTGGCCGAGGCCGACTTCTACGGCCGGTACGCGAAGGCGATCGAGGAGCGCTTCCCGGGTCGCTGGATCGGCAAGGTGGTCGCGCAGGCGCTGCCGAAGGCCGACGTGCAGCGGTTCTTCGACTACGGCATCCGCATCTACCACCCCAACTACGAGGTGTGGGACAAGCGGCTGTTCGAGCTGTACTGCCCGGGCAAGGAGCGCTACGTGGGCCGGGAGGAGTGGCACCGCCGCATCCTCGACGCCGCGGACGTGTTCGGCGCCCGCAACGTGATCCCGAACTTCGTCGCCGGCATCGAGATGGCCGCGCCGCACGGCTTCACCGAGGTGGACGCGGCGATCGAGTCGACCACCGAGGGGCTGGAGTACTTCATGTCCCGCGGTATCACGCCGCGGTTCACCACCTGGTGCCCGGAGCCGACCACCCCGCTGGGCAAGGCGAACCCGCAGGGTGCGCCGCTGGAGTACCACCTGCGGCTGCTGACCGCCTACCGGGAGACGATGGAGCGCAACAAGCTCAGCGCGCCGCCCGGGTACGGCCCGCCCGGCGCCGGTAACGCGGTCTTCTCGGTCAGCTCGTTCATGGACACCCTGCCGCCCGAGCCGGCCAAGTAGCCACGCCCGCCGGCGCGGTGCCGTCGGCGTCCAGCGGTCGGGCCTCGGACCGCGTCGAGCCGCCGCCCGGAGCGGGTCGGCGGCGGGCGTCGCCGAAGGTTCGACGGCGGTAGGGTGCGCGGGTGACCGAAGCGAAGCGGGCCGACGTGCTCGGCCGCTGGGCCGCCGTCCGCCGGTGCGTGCTGGCGATCCTGATCGGGGTGGCGGCGGAAGCGGCCGGCGGGGTGCTCGGTTCGCACCTGTGGAGTACCGCGGAGGCGGTGCAGCTGTGCGTGGCGCCGCCGGCGCTCGCCGCCGCCGGGCTGGGCACCGCGGCGCTTCGGGCTCGCCCGCCGCAGCTGGCCGTGTCGCTGTTCGGCCTGTACGCGCTGGGTTGGGCGGTCGCCTTCCTGGGCCATGCCGGCCCGCCGTACCAGCGGCCGTTCTGGCCGGCGTTCCACCTGGGCCTCGCCGCCGCCGGGATCCTCACGACGGTCGTCGGGTTCACGCTCGGCGCCCGGGCCGGCCGCCGCCCTATCTCGGCCGAGACGCCGGCGGACGTCCCCGAGGTCGGCGCCGGCCGGTAGCCGGTCACGGGCTCCACTGTGGACGCCGCGGCCGCGGGTCAGCCGGCCTCGCGCCACTGCTGCGGGCTGACCCCGTGCACCCGTTTGAACGCGGTACTCAGCGCGAACGGGCTGCCGTAGCCGACCCGCCGGGCGACGGCGGCCAGGGTGGCACCGCTGCGCAGCAGGTCGGCGGCGAGGCCGAGCCGCCAGCCGGTCAGGAACGCCATCGGCGGCTCACCGACCAGCGCGGTGAACCGGCGCGCCAGCGCGGCCCGGGACACGCCGACCTGCCGGGCCAGCAGCTCCACCGTCCACTGGTGCGCCGGATCGGTCTGCAGCAGCTTCAACGCCGGGCCGACCACCGGATCGGCGAGCGCCAGGTACCAGCCGGGTGCGGTGTCGGGGCGGGCCAGGTGCGCGCGCAGCGCGGCGATCAGCAGCAGGTCGAGCAGCCGGTCCAGCACCGCCTCCTGCCCGGGGTCGTCCCGGCCGATCTCGGCGCCGAGCAGGTCGACCAGCGGGCAGTCCCACTCGTCCCGGTGCAGCACGAGCACCGTCGGCAGCGCGTCCAGCAGCCGCCGGCTGATCTCCCCGCAGGTCTGGTACGTGCCGGTCAGCATCATGTCGGCGGCGTCCCGATCGTGGCCCCAGGTGCGTACCCCGAGGTCCCAGCGGTGGCCGAGGTCCTCGCCCCACAGCGTGTGACACTGCTGGCCGGGGCCGATCAGCACCTGCGGCTCGGTCGCCGGGTCGTCGGCCACCGTGTACGGCGCCGGCCCGCGCACGATCGCCACGTCGCCGGGCGCCAGCCGTACCGCCGGGTCGTGGTCGGGCAGCAGCCACGCGGCGCCGCGGGCGACGGCGACCAGGGTCAGCGGCGCCTCGTCCTCGATCCGGATCGACCACGGTGGGTCGAGCACCGTGCGCAGCAGGAACGCGCCCTTCGCGCGCGGCCCGTCGAGCAGGTCGACCAGCGTGTCCATGCGTCGAGGGTAGACGTACGCGGATGTCGCTGAGCGTTCGAGCGATGGCCGTTCGGGGCCGGCTCGGGTTTGCTGGTGGACGACGGGGAGCACCGGCGGGAGGTGCTCGGCGAGGGGGAGACGCTGATGGGTGCGGTGCGGGACGTGGCGCTGGGGCTGGCCACGCTGGGGTTCGGGCTGATGGCCGGGCTGTTCTACGCGTTCGCGGTGGCGGTGATGCCGGCGCTGCGCGGGGCCGCCGACCGGACGTTCGTCGACGTGATGCAGCGGATCAACACCGCGATCCTGAACCGCTGGTTCCTGTCGGTGTACGTCGGGGTGCTGCTGCCGGCGGTGGCCGCCGCGGCGCTGCACGTCCCGGCCGGCGGCCGTGCGGTGCTTCCGTGGGTGCTCGCCGGCCTGCTGCTCTACCTGGTGATGTTCCTGATCACCGGCGGGGTGAACGTGCCGCTGAACAACAAACTGGACGCGGCCGGCGACCCGGCCGACCCGGCCGCGGTGCGGCGGGCGTTCGAGGGGGTCTGGGTGCGCTGGAACGTGGTGCGCGCGCTCACCTCGACCGGCGCCTTCGCCTGCCTGGTGGTCGCGCTGGTCCGGGCGGCGTGACCCGGGGTGCGGTGCGGCGCCTCGGCATCCGGTGGTCGGACGCCGAGGCGCACCGCGATGGTCACCGGCTCGTGCGGCCGGGCAGCCGCCGGGGCGGCTGGCGGGGTCAGCCGATGGCGGACAGGCGGGGGAGGATCTGCTGGGCGACCTTCTCGGTGAACTCCACCGGGTTCTGGCCGGGGTTGGGCATGACCTCCAGCTCGCTGATGCCGAGCTTGGCGTACTGCTCGGCCGCGGCGACGAACCCGTCCGGGTCGGTCAGCGGATCGACCGTGGCCAGCGCGGTCTTCGCGATCCGGTCGTAGTCGGTGCCCTCGTTGCCGCAGTGGGTACGCAGCACGTCGAGCTTGTGCGCGATGTCGTCCGGGCTGCTGGCGAACAGGTTGCAGGCGTCGCCGTACTTCGCGACCAGCCGCAGCGTCTTCTGCTCACCGCCGCCACCGACCAGGATCGGCGGGTGCGGCCGGGAGATCGGCCGCGGCGAGCAGATGGTCTCCGCCAGCTGGTAGTGCTTGCCCTGGTAGGGGCCGTCGTCGTCGCTCCACATCTGCCGGCAGATCTGCAGCGTCTCCTCCAGCCGCTCGAACCGCTCCGCGACCGGCACCACCGGCACGCCGAGCGCGCGCTGCTCCCGCTCGTACCAGGAGGCGCCGATGCCCAGCCGCGCCCGCCCCTCGGACAGCACGTCCAGGGTGGTGACGATCTTCGCGAGCAGTCCGGGGTAGCGGTACATCACGCCGGTCACCATCAGCCCCAGCGTGACCCGGCTGGTGTGCCCGGCCACGTAGCCGAGAGCGGTGTAGCCCTCCAGCATCGGCTCGGTGGCCTCGCCCCGATGCTCCATCTGGAAGTAGTGGTCCATCACCGTGAAGCTGGCGAACCCGGCCTGGTCGGCGAGGAACGCGGAACGTTCCAGCGTCGGCGCGATCGACCGGACGTCGCCCGGCGCCGAGTAGGTCCAGTAGTGCAACCCGAGTTTCATGCCCACCCCTCACAACTCCACCGTGGACAGTCCACAGTGGATTCAGTCGTACTGGCCGGCCCGCACCGTGGTGACGAACGCGCGCCACGCGGCGGCATCGACGTCGAGCGTCGGCCCACTGCGATCCTTGGAGTCTCGCACCCCCACCGCCCCCGCGAACCGCACTTCCACACAAGACGCGTTGCTCGAGCTGCGACTCGACTTGAACCATTCGCCCGTCCGCTCGAACTTCACTTCGAGACACGCCGCGTTGTTCGTGCTGCGGCTGGATTTGAACCATCGACCGATCGGGGGCATTGCAGCTCCTTCGCACGCTGACCGATCAGCTGGAGCGAATCCTCGACGGTCAACGTCCGCTCGATCGCGTAGTGGAAAGCCATCGAGTATTCGCGAACCTGTGATGGGTCATCAGTGATCGCCGTCGATGTGAGCGTCTCACACCACGCGATGGAGCGGAGTCGTGGGGATGCGAACGAAAGTACGTGGAAGGGGCCACCGAGCGCCGGATGTGCACCGGCCGTGAACGGCAGGACGCGCACTTCGACGTGCTCGCTTTCCCGAGCAAGCCGGGCGACCCGGTCGAGCTGCTCGTGCATGACAGCACGCCCGCCCACCTCTTGATGGAGGGCGCCCTCGCCCAGGATCACCACCAGTTTGAGATTCGGGGGCGACGAGACTCGCGCTTGGCGTCGGAGGCGGCACTCGACTCGCTGATCGACTTCGGTGAGCCGGATGTAGGGCGATCCATCCGCGATCACGGCTCGTGCGTACGACTCGGTCTGGAGCATTCCCGGCACCAGGCAACCTTCGTAGGACAGACAGGTCTCGGCGCCGGCCTCGAAGCCGAAGTAGCGCTGGAGTTCGGCGCTGAACAGGCCCGAGTACTCCTGCCACCAGGCCTTCTCGTTGGCGCCCAGGCGAAGTTGTTCCAGCTCGGCGGCCTCCTCGGTGTCGATGTCGTAGATCCGGCAGAGCTGGGCGAGCCGGGATGCGGTGAGCTTCGGTCGGCCGGCCTCGGTCATCGAGATGAACGTCTGGGTGCACGGGATCCGCTTCGCGACGGCGGTGGCGGTCAGGCCGAGTTGCTCGCGCCGTTCGCGCAGCCGGAGGCCCAGCTCCCAGCCCTTGACGACGGGCGACGTTGCCGTACTCATCGGTACTCCTTGTCGGTCATACCGGGAACACGTTATGCCGTCATCGTCGGTGGTGCAATGAATGTGGATGGTCTGGTTCTATAACCATGACTGTTGTATCGTGCGGTCAACGCAATTCGTCATGAGACAGGAGCTGAGAGTCATGTGGGTGGGGACGGCGCGGGGGATGCACTACATCGACGACCAGGACCGGGAGGCGTACTGCTTCACGCTGACCCGGCTGGTCGGGGACGATCCGGTCGACCTGGACGAGTGCGTCATCGGCAGCGTGCAGGTGGTCGCCGAGGAACAGACGGTCGAGCAGGTCAAGCCGGGCATGCGCGGCTGGGCGCTCGCCACCCTCGCGGCCGGCCGGTACGGCTTCGGCCGGTACGAGGTGGCGATGGGGGTGCGGGACCGGGACGGCGACCTCGACGAGCGGTTCGGACACGAGGTGATCGACTGGGACGGTGACCGCGAGCTGATCCCCGCCGGCGGTTGAACGCTCGCTGATATCCCCGGTGCGGCGCCCGGCGCCGACCTACCGTGCCGGTATGGGAGTGCACATCGGGATGGTGACCATCGACTGCGCGCAGCCGCGCGCGCTCGCCCGGTTCTGGTCGGCGGCGCTGGACGTGGCGGCGGTGTTCGAGTCCGACGAGTTCGTCCTGCTCGGCGCGGCCGGCGACGGCGAACCGGAGCTGGGCCTGCAGCAGGTACCGGAGGCCAAGGCGGGGAAGAACCGGGTGCACGTGGACCTGCGGACCGACGACGTCCCGGCCGAGGTCGACCGGCTCGTCTCGATCGGCGCCAGCAAGCTCGCCGAGCACACCATGCCCGGCCTGCACTGGACGGTGCTCGCCGACCCGGCCGGCAACGAGTTCTGCGTCGGCTCCCACGAGGCCTGAGGCGTCAGGCGGCGGGGCCGGGAAGGGCGTCCACGCCGGCGGCGGGCACGGGTGGAGTGGGTGACCGGCGCCGCCGGAAGCGGGTGTCCCGGGGCTGCCCGGGATGGCGAGCGGATCAGGAACGCGTTAACAGGCTGTGTCCCAGGGTGCCGCGGAGCGCGATCGCGACTATGGTTCGGACATGGCGCGCGGGGCACGGGTGTTGGGCATCGTTCTCGCCGGTGGCGAGGGCAAGCGGCTGATGCCGTTGACCGCCGACCGGGCGAAGCCCGCGGTGCCGTTCGGCGGGCAGTACCGGCTGATCGACTTCGTGCTGTCCAACCTGGTCAACGCGGGCTACCTCAAGCTGTGCGTGCTGACCCAGTACAAGTCGCACTCGCTGGACCGGCACATCTCGCAGACCTGGCGGATGAGCTCGATGCTCGGGCAGTACATCACCCCGGTGCCGGCACAGCAGCGGCTCGGCCCCCGGTGGTACACCGGCTCGGCGGACGCGATCTTCCAGTCCCTCAACCTGGTGTACGACGAGGGGCCCGACTACATCATCGTGTTCGGCGCCGACCACGTGTACCGGATGGACCCGCGGCAGATGGTCGAGGCGCACATCGCCTCCGGGGCCGCCGCCACCGTCGCCGGCATCCGGGTACCGCGGGACGAGGCGCGGGCGTTCGGGGTGATCGAGACCGGCGAGGACGGCAAGACCATCACCCGGTTCCTGGAGAAGCCGGCGCAGCCGCCCGGCATCCCCGGCGACGAGGCGCACGCGTACGCCTCGATGGGCAACTACGTGTTCACCGCGGACGCGCTGATCGACGCGCTGCGCACCGATTCCGAGGACCCGGCGTCCGCGCACGACATGGGCGGCAACATCATCCCGATGCTGGTCGACAAGGGCGACGCCGCCGTGTACGACTTCGCCGCGAACGACGTGCCCGGCGCCACCGAACGCGACCGCGGCTACTGGCGCGACGTCGGCACCATCGACGCGTACTACGCCGCGCACCTCGACCTGGTCTCGCTGCACCCGGTGTTCAACCTGTACAACAGCGACTGGCCGATCCGCGGGCACGTGCCGCCGCTGCCACCGGCGAAGTTCGTGCTCGGTGGCCGGGCGTACGAGTCGCTGGTGTCCGCCGGCTGCATCGTCACCGGTACGGTCGCCCGTTCGGTGCTGTCGCCCGACGTGATGGTCGAGGACGGCGCCTGGGTCGAGGACTCGGTGCTCTCCGACGGGGTACGGGTCGGCCGCGGTGCGGTGGTCCAGCACGCCATCCTGGACAAGAACGTCGTCGTGCCGGCCGGCGCCCACCTCGGTACCGACCTGGGCCGCGACCGCGAGTTCCACACCGTGACCGACTCCGGCATCGTCGTGCTCGGCAAGGGCGAACCGGTCCACCAGCACCGCTGACCGCCGATCAGCGGGCCGGGCCGAACCAGGTCGCCAGCGCGGTCGACAGGGCGTCCAGGTCGGCCGGCGCGGCGGCGTCGGCGACCCAGGCCAGGTGGCCGTCCGGGCGGACCAGCAGGCCGGTGACGTCGCCGAGGTTCTTGGCCGGCGCGGTGACCACCCGGACCCGGTCGGCGTGCCCGGTCGCGGCCGCGACGACCGCGGGGTCGTCGGCCAGGTCCAGCAGCAGGCCGCGGCCGTCGGTGGTCAGCTCCGCCAGCGGCACCGGGCCGTCCGCGGTGACCAGGCCCGGATCCGGGCAGAACCGGCCGAGCAGCGGATGCCCGTCGCTCGCGTACCGCACGTCCAGCCCGCCGATCATCGAGGTCAGGTACCAGTTGACCTGCTCCAGGTCCATCAGCTCGGTGAACAGCGCGCGCAACGCGTCCGACTGCGGGTCCGGCCGCAGCAGCGCCAGCTGCGCCCGGGTGTTCGCGAGCACCCGCTCGGCGACCGGGTGCCGCTCCGCGCTGTAGCTGTCCAGCAGCGTCTCGTCGGCGTCGCCGGCCAGCACCGCGGCGAGCTTCCAGCCCAGGTTCGCCGCGTCGCCCAGCCCCAGGTTCAGCCCCTGCCCGCCGAACGGCGAGTGCACGTGCGCGGCGTCGCCGGCGAGCAGTACCCGGCCCCGCCGGTACCCGTCGGCCAGCCGGGCGTTGTCGGTGAACCGGGTGCCGGTGCGCATCGCGGTGACCGTGACGTCGACGCCGCTGACCCGGCGGATGCTCGCCTGCACCTCGGCGGCGGTGACCGGCGCGTCCCGGTCCGCCGGCGGCCCGTCGAACTCGACCGTGAGCACCCGGCCGGGGAACGGCCCGTACACCATCAGGCCGGTGTCGTTGCGGTTCCAGCCCATCGCCAGCCCGTCCGCACCGGTCAGCTCCACGATCGCCTGGTGCCCGGTCATGGTCGGCGCCGTACCGGGGAACGCGAAGCCGGTGAGCCGCCGCACCGCGCTGCGACCACCGTCGCAACCCACCAGGTACCGGCACCGCACCGGCTCGCCGCCAGCCAGCGTGACGGTCACCCCGTCGTCGTCGGCGACGACGCCGGTGACCTCGGCGCCGCGCCGGACCGTACCGCCGAGCCGGGCGACCCACCGGCCCAGCACCCGCTCCAGCTCCAGCTGCGGCATGATCATCATCGGCCGGCCGATCGACGCCCGACCCGCCTCGCCGGCCTCGAACAGCCCGCGCGGCCGCAGCTCCAGCAGTTCCATCGCCATCGGCAGCTCCTCGGGCGTGAACCCGAGCTTGAAGATGCCGGCGAAGTGGCCGCGCGCGCCCGGCCTGCCCCCGCCCGGCGTGCCCCCGCCCCGGGCCGGCTTCGCCACCGTCGCCATGATCCGCTGCTCGATCTCCGCCAGCTCGGCACCGAGCCCGGCCCGCTCCAGCACCTCGACGGTACGGCCGCTGATCGAGCCCGCCTTGATCGTCTCGCTCGGCTCGGTCAACCGCTCCAGCACCGTCACCGACACACCTCGGGTGAGCAGCTCGCCGGCCACCATCAGGCCGACCGGACCGCCACCGACCACCACCACGTCTGCGTTCGTCATGCGTCGTAGCCTGCGGCCCACCGCTGGCAGCACCCGCACCGTCGCCTGACAGCGCTGGCAGCCCGCTGCCGCTCCCCGCCGGCGTCCACGCCCCGCGCCGTCGAGCGCGCGGTGGGGCCGGCGCGCCGCGTCCCGGTTTGCGGGGGTCTGCGGTGCGGGTCGGACGCCGGCCGCCCGGCGCCCTACGATCCGCGGATGGACGGTGCGCCGCCGCTGCCGCGGCCGACCCCGCTGTACTGGCGGGCCCTGCTGCCGATCGCCCTGGTACTGGTCGCCGCGCTGCTCGCGCTCGCCACCCGGTACGGCTACCACCGCGACGAGCTCTACTTCCGGCTGCTCGGCCGGCATCTCGCCCTCGGCTACGTCGACCAGCCCGTCGGTACCCCGGCGCTTGCCCGGGTGGCCACCGCGGTGTTCGGCGACAACCTCGTCGCGCTGCGGCTGCCGGCCGCCCTCGCCGCCGCCGGTACCGCACTGCTCGCCGCGGCGCTCGCCGCCGAGTTCGGTGCCGGCCGCCGCGGCCAACTGCTCGCCGCGATCGGTACCGCCACCGGGGTGTTCCCGCTGATCAGCGGGCACGTGCTGCTCACCTCGTCGATCGACCTGCCGATCTGGCTCGGCACCGTCCTGTGCTCGGTACGGGCGCTGCTGCGCGACCGGCGCTGGTGGCTCGCGGTGGGCGTGGTGGCCGGGATCGGCCTACTCAACAAGCAGCTGATCGTGCTGCTCGCGATCGGCCTCGCGGTCGGCCTCGCCGTGGTCGGCCCGCGCCGTACGCTGCGCGACCGGTACCTGTGGCTCGGGGTCGCGGTGGCCGCGGTGCTCGGCGCGCCGAGCATCATCTACCAGCTCACCCACGGGTTCCCGCAGCTCGCCATGGCGTCCGCGCTGTCGGCCCACGACGGGACCGAGAACCGGATCGAGTTCGTGCCGTTCCAGCTGGTCCTGCTCGGACCGCTGCTGGTACCGATCTGGTGGGCGGGGCTGCGCGCCCTCGCCCGCCGCCCCGCCTGGCGCCCGGTGCGCTGCCTGGTCGTCGCGTACCCGGCCGCCGGGCTGGTCGCGCTGCTCGGCGGGGGCCGGCCCGACTACGTGATCGGGCTGGTCGTCGCGTTCTTCGCGATCGGCTGCGCCGTGCTCGACCCCGACCCCGACCCCGCCGGCCTCGAACCCGCGGGTGCCCGGTCGTCCGGTTCGCCGGCCGACGGCGCCGACACCGCGGGCCGGCCCG
>NZ_BOPO01000065.1 GCF_017312725.1 Actinocatenispora comari
TGCCTGGCACGCCGGCGCGGTGGCGGCCTGGCACGCCGGCGCGGTGGCGGCCCGGCGCGCGGGCAGGGCGCGGGTCGGGGGCGGCGCGAGGAGATCGTCTGGCATACCTACGACCCTCGCGGCCTGGGCGCATCGGCACATCCGGGACGCTGCCCCGGTTACCCCCGGTGCCCGACCCCGGGGAGGTGATCCGGGTCATCCCCGATGCCGGCACCACCGAGCGGATCGGCCCCGGTGCCCAACCTCCTGCGAGCGGCCGACGGTTCGGCCGGTCGATCCGGCCGCCAGCTCGCCCCGTCGACCGTCCGCCGCGCGGCCGACGGTGTGGTAGGTCAGCGGGCGATCTCGGTCGCCCGCGACTCGCGCACCACGGTGACCCGGATCTGACCCGGATAGGTCAGCTCCTCCTCGATCTGCTTCGCCACGTCGCGCGCCAGCACGGCGGAGCCGATCTCGTCCACCTCGTCCGGACGCACCATCACCCGGATCTCCCGGCCGGCCTGCATCGCGAAGACCTTCTCCACGCCGGCCTTGCCGCCGGCGATCTCCTCGATGCGTTCCAACCGCTTCACGTACGCCTCGAGGCTCTCCCGGCGGGCGCCGGGCCGGCCACCGGAGCAGGCGTCGGCGGCCTGGGTCAGGACCGCCTCGATGGTCTGCGGCGCCACCTCGTTGTGGTGCGCCTCGATCGCGTGCACCACCACGTCGTCCTCGCCGTACTTGCGGGCCAGGTCGGCGCCGATCAGGGCGTGGCTGCCCTCCACCTCGTGGGTCAGCGCCTTGCCGATGTCGTGCAGGAACGCGCACCGCTTGATCACGGTCGGATCCAGCCGCAGCTCGGCCGCCATGATGCCGGCGATGTGCGCGGTCTCCACCAGGTGCTTCAACACGTTCTGCCCGTAGCTGGTGCGGTAGCGCAACCGGCCCAGGTGCGCCACCAGCTCCGGATGCAGCTCGGTGATGCCCACCTCGACCAGCGCGTCCTCGGCCGCCCGCAGGCACAGCCGCTCGACCTCCTGCCGGGCGGCGTCGTGCACCTCCTCGATCCGGTGCGGGTGGATCCGGCCGTCGAGTACCAGCTTCTCCAGCGTCAGCCGGCCGATCTCCCGGCGCACCGGATCGAAGCAGGACAGCAGCACGGCCTCCGGGGTGTCGTCGATGATCAGGTTCACCCCGGTCACCGACTCGAACGCGCGGATGTTGCGGCCTTCCCGGCCGATGATGCGGCCCTTCATCTCGTCCGACGGCAGGTGCAGCACGCTGACCACGCTCTCCGCGGTCTGTTCGCTCGCCACCCGCTGGATCGCGTCCACCACCAGCGCGCGGGCCCGCAGCTCCGCGGTCGACCGGGCGTCCGCCTCGATGTCGCGGACCAGGATGGCGGCCTCCCGCTTCGCGGCGGTCTCGATCGACTCGACCAGCTCGCCCTTCGCCGCGTCCGCGGTCAGGCCGGCGACCCGCTCCAGCTCCCGCCGGCGTTCCTGCTCGACCTCGGCCACCGCGGCGGAGCGCTCCGCAAGCTCGGCCTCGCCGGCGGCCAGCCGGCGGTCGCGCTCGGCGAGCCGCTCGACCTCCTCGTCCAGCCGGCGTTCCCGCTCGTCGAGTCGCTGTTCCCGGCGCTCCAGCTCGGCCAGGCGCTCCTTGGCCTCGCTCAGCACCCGCTGCTGCTCCTGCTCGCCGGTACGCCGGGCCTGGGTCAACGCGTGCTCGGCATCCTGCTCGGCCTGCCGGCGGGCCCGCTGGCGCAGCTGCTCGGCCTCCTCGCGGGCGGACACCCGCAGCCGCTCGGCCTCGGTACGTGCGGCGGTCGCCTCGGCCTGGGCCGCCACGGTCTGCGACCGGGCGCGCTCCAGCTCGACGGTCGCCTCGTCCACGGCCACCCGCGCGGTACGCAGCGCCGCCTCGTGCCGTTCGCGCTCCGCGACGACCGCCGGATCCTCCTCCGGCAACACCGCCGGCGGCTGCGGCGCGGCCTGCAGCCGTCGCACCAGAACCACGGCCACGACGACCACGACCACCGCCACCACGACGAGCACCAGCGCCACCAGCACCAGCAGGTCGCTCGCGGTCATGGCCGCCTCCCTCCTTCGCGGCCGTGCGAACGCACGGCACCCGGAAAGGAGAGCCCGGCGGCGAGCATGCACGAACGCCAGCGGCGCATCGCTGCACCTGCTGGACCCCAGCCGTGACCGGCAGCGCCGGTCACCTGCGTTGCTCCTCGCTCTTGTGACGGTGTGACATGTCGCCGCCCACGACGGCGCGGCGCGGTCACTCTCGCGACGATATGGCGTTGTGTCGTGCACGCTATGTGCGGGCCCACTGCCCGCGTGGTTCGGACTGCTCCTTTGGTACGGCTGAGGCTAAGTCGCGCCGCGACCCCGGTCAAGGATCCCCACCCACGCGCCCGGCGGGGCTGCCGGCGGCCCGATCGAGGCGACGCCATCCGCCCGGACCGAACCGCAGGTCCCACCGAGAATCGGCCGCCCGACCCCGGCGCCACGCAGCGACACATCGGGCACCCGCGACACGCCGATGTCACCCGATCGAGTCGACCACACACCGGTCGCTATCGCCCACCAACGCCTTCGTCACCGGCACCGACCAGCCGCACCACCAGCCGTCACCGCCTGCGCACCACGGCACCACGGTCCGGGGCATCAATCGCTCGCTGCCGTCGGCAGAGCGTCGTCATCGCTCGCCGCCGTCCGGCGGACTGTCGGTGCCGACGCTGTCGGCCAGGGCGTCGGTGCCGACGCTGTCGGCCAAGGCGTCGTTGCCGATGCTGTCGGCCAGGGCGTCCATGTCCACGTCGTCGGTGACATCGTCGGCGCCGGGGCGGTCGGCCAGCGCGTCGCGCACGGTGCGCACCGCGAGGCCGGACGAGTAGCCCTTCCGTGCGAGCATGCCTACCAGCCGGCGGAACGCGACCTCGGCCGGCACCCCGGCCATGGAACGCAGTCGCCGGTCGACCAACGCCCGTGCCATGGCCGCCTCGGTGTCACCGTCCAACTCGGTCAGTGCCGAGCCGATCGCCGACGAGTCGACGCCACGCTGGCGAAGCTCGCGGGCCAGCGCACCGCGAGCCAGCCCGCGACCGGTGTGCCGCGAGGTCACCCACGCCTTCGCGAACGCCTCGTCGTCGATCATGCCGACCTCGCCGTACCGCTCCAGCACGGCGGTCGCATCCTCGTCCGGGATGCCGCGCCGGTGCAGCGCGGTAGCGAGCTCGGCTCGGGTGCGGGGACGGACCGCCAGCAGTCGCAGACAGATGTTTCGCGCCTGCTGTCGCGGATCGGCCGGCGGGGTGGAGGCGGCAGCGCCGCGCTCCCCCGCCGTCCGGCGTCGGCGGCCTCGCCCGGGCTGCCGTTCGGTCATCGGTTCAGAAGTCCGCCGCGTCGTCGGCGACGGTCTCGGCCGCGTCGGCACCCGGCACCGCACCGATGTTCAGCTTCTCCTTGATGCGCTTCTCGACCTCGTTGGCCACGTCCGGGTTGTCCCGCATGAACTGCCGGGCGTTCTCCTTGCCCTGGCCGAGCTGGTCGCCTTCGTAGGTGTACCAGGCGCCGGACTTGCGGATGATGCCCTGCTCGACGCCCACGTCGATCAGCGAGCCCTCGCGGCTGATGCCCTTGCCGTACATGATGTCGAACTCGGCCTGCTTGAACGGCGCCGCGACCTTGTTCTTCACCACCTTGACCCGGGTGCGGTTGCCGACCACGTCGCCGGCGTCCTTCAGGCTCTCGATGCGACGCACGTCGAGACGAACCGAGGCGTAGAACTTCAGCGCCTTGCCACCGGTGGTGGTCTCCGGCGAGCCGAACATCACGCCGATCTTCTCGCGCAGCTGGTTGATGAAGATGGCGGTGGTGCCGGAACTGTTGAGCGCGCCGGTCACCTTGCGCAGCGCCTGGCTCATCAGCCGGGCCTGCAGGCCGACGTGGCTGTCGCCCATCTCGCCCTCGATCTCGGCGCGCGGCACCAGCGCCGCCACCGAGTCGATCACGACGATGTCGATCGCGCCGGAGCGGATCAGCATGTCCATGATCTCCAGCGCCTGCTCGCCGGTGTCCGGCTGGGACACCAGCAGCGCGTCGGTGTCGACGCCGAGCGACTTCGCGTACTCCGGGTCGAGCGCGTGCTCGGCGTCGATGAACGCCGCGATGCCGCCGGCCGCCTGGGCGTTGGCCACCACGTGCAGCGCCACCGTCGTCTTACCGGACGACTCCGGTCCGTACACCTCGATGATGCGGCCCCGCGGCAGACCACCGATACCGAGCGCGACGTCCAGCGCGATGGAGCCGGTGGGTATCGCAGCGATCGGCTGCGCGGTTCGGTCACCGAGCCGCATCACCGAGCCCTTGCCGAACTGCTTGTCGATCTGGGCGAGCGCCATGTCCAGCGCTTTCGTCCGATCGGAGCTTGCTCCCCCAGTTGCCATGCCTGCCACCCCTACTGCCGCCTTAGCGTTCGATCGCTTGGTCACGGCTGACACGCTAGGCGCCCGGTCTGACAGAAACGACCCGGCGCACCGCGTCTGTGGACAACGACCTACCCTGTGGACAGTACCCGAACGTCTGTTCGAACGGCGCGCGACACGCGCCGGACCGGTCAGCGGAGCGTGCCGGGCACCCGATCGGCGTACTCCTGGCAGACGGCACGCCACACCACGGCCGTCTCCTCGCCGCCGGCGAACGCCTGCTCGACGGTGCGGCCGTCGAGCTGTGGGAGCACCTGGTCGGCGGCCACGCTGCGGGCGTAGGCCGAGCCGAAGACGTGCTCCATTCGGCGCCAGAAGTCGGTTCGCCGCACCGTGTCCTCCGCAACGGGTCGTGCCGGGTGGTGCACTCGACCGTATCCCGCCGGCCGGCGAGCTCCCACTCCGCGTCGCGTCGTGGCAGGCACCGAGACGTCCGCCACCGTGTCGGCACGGCCGGCGGACCCGAACGGTCGGCACCGGCGGCGGACCCGAACGCCTCCCGGGACGCGGCCGGCGGGTTCAGGCGCCGTACCCGACCGGCCGGTCGGCGACCGCCGCGGCGATCGCGTCGGCCAGCGAGCCCACCTCCGCGACCTCGACGCCGCTGATCGTGACCCGCAGCCCGGGCGCGCTGCCCAGCCGGAACGCGGCACCGGGCGCCACCACCCAGCCGGCGTCCCGCAGCCGGGTCAGCGGCACCGTCTCGTCGGCCACCGGTACCCACACGTTGATGCCGCTGCGGCCGTGCGCGGCGATGCCGCGGTCGGCCAGCGCGGCGACGAGGCCGTCGCGGCGGCGCCGGTACTCGGTGCGGGCGGCGGCGACCTGCGCGCCGACCTGCGGGTCGCGCCACAGTTCGAGCACCAGTTGCTGCAGCACGCTGGACACCCAGCCGGCACCGACCCGCTGCCGGCCGCGCAACCGCCCCACCGTACGGGCGTCGCCGGCGAGCACCGCGAGCCGCAGGTCCGGCCCGTACGGCTTGGAGACCGAGCGCAGGAACGCCCAGCTGTCGGTGGCGCCGGTCAGCGTGGCGAGCGGCGTCTCGGACAGCTCGGCGGCGTGGTCGTCCTCGACCACGAGCACCTCGCGGCGATCGGCCAGCAGCGCCCGCAGCCGGTCGGCGCGCTGCCCGGTGAGGGTGGCGCCGGTGGGGTTCTGTGCCCGGTTGGTGACCAGCACCGCGCGTACCCCGGCGGTCAGGGCGGCGCGCAGCCCGGCCTCGGTGGGTCCGTCGTCGTCGACCGGCACCGGGACCGGCACCAGCCGCAGCGCGGCGAGCAGGTCGATCAGGTTGGCCCAGCCGGGGTCCTCGACGGCGACCCGGTCGCCGGGGGCGAGCTGGGCGGTGAGGGTGCGCTCGATGCCGTCGAGGGCGCCGCCGGTGACGGCGAGCGCGTCCGCGGGCACCCCGTCGGCGGTCAGCCGGGCCGCGGCGTGGTCGAGCAGGTCGGGCAGCGGTCCGGCGGTGTCGTACCCGTGGCCGGTGCGCCAGGCGGGCTGCTCGGCGAGGCGGGCGAGCGGGGCGGCGAGGGCCGGCAGCAGCCGCCGGTCCGGGCCGCCGTCGGACAGGTCGCGGGCGCCGGCGGGCAGGTCCAGCCGGTAC
>NZ_BOPO01000066.1 GCF_017312725.1 Actinocatenispora comari
CGACCGGCTCCTGCCCGGGCACCGCGAAGTCATCGGCGGGCGCGTAGCGGTCGACCGGTTCCTGGCCGGGCACCGCGAAGCCGCCGGCGCTGTCGGCCGGCCGGTCGGCGGCGGGCTCGGCCGGGGCCGGTTGTCCCTGCTCGCCGAACCAGTCGCGCTGGTCGTCGGCCCGCTGCGCCGGCTCCGCCGGTCGAGGCTGCTGGCCGGCGGCCGGCTGCTCCGGCGGCGTCGGGTCGGACCACGGCGCCGGTTGGCCGGCGTTGCGCTGGTCGTCACCGGCCGGCACTGCCGCAGCCGGCGCGGCCGCCGCCCACGGGTCCGGTGGCAGCTCGTCGGTGTCGTACCCGCCAAGGTCGGCCGGGGCGTCGGGAGTGTCGGCCGGAGCCGGCTCGTCCGGGCCGGGTGCGGCGCCACCGACCCACACCGGTCCGTCCACCGGCGGCGGTGGCGGCTGGTACGGCTCGGGCAGCGCGGCGGCCTCGTCCACCTGCGGCTCGCCCCAACCGGGCGGCGGCTCCGGCGGCTCGCCGTCCGCGCCGGGCTGCTGGCCCGCCGGGTCGCTGGCGGGCCCACCGGCCTCGCCGGCGTACCGGTCGGCGGGCGCGGGCGCGCCGTGCTGTGCGGCGTCCGCGGGCGCCGGTTCGGGCTGCCCGCCCCAGCTCGCCGCGGCCGGCTCGGCGGCCTGCGGTGCGCCCCACGGGGCGCCCTCGGCGGGCTGGCCGCCGCGCTGCGCGGGCGGTTCACCCCAGGCGTCGGCCGGGCCACCGGACGGCTGCGCGGGCGGTTCGCCCCACGCGTCCTGCTGGGCCGGCGGCTCGCCCCAGGCGTTGGCCGCGCCGGCCGGCGGCGCGCCCCACGGCGTCGACTCCGGTG
>NZ_BOPO01000067.1 GCF_017312725.1 Actinocatenispora comari
GGCTGCTGGCAGCTCGCCGCGGTGGGCCAGCCCGCCGGCAGCCCGCCGCCGCCCACCCCGGCTGGCACGTTCGCGGCGGCCGGCGGCGCACCCACGTACGGCGCGGCGGCCGGCGCGGGGGTGCGCTGGCTCGGCGGCTGCGCCGGCGCCTTCGACCCGCACTGGTCGCAGTAGCCGTCTGGCGCGTAGTGGCCGGCACATCCGGCCTGCTGGCACGGCGCCGCACTCGGGTGGGTTCCTCCTTCGTCGGAACCCACCCGAGGCACGGAGGCGTTGTCCCCATGATTCGCTCGCTGCCGCTCGCTCATGGCCTTCCCTCCCTCGTCGGAACGCCCACCAGGCGCTGGTCCGCGCGGCAACCACGATCCGCTCGCTGACGCGTCCTCATGCCGACCCCTCCCGCTGCCGCACCAGCTCGGACAGCGCCTGCTGGTAGCCGTACACCGCGCGGGTGGCGGCCGGCAGGTCGCACGGCGCGGTGTAGAGCAGCCGCTCGGCGGCGGAGTACTGCCGGGCCACGTCGGTGTCCTCCAGCCGGCCCAGCGCCGCGGCCTTCGCCCGGTAGGCGGCGAGCCGGCCACGCAGCTCCTCCCGCCGGGCGAGCAGCCCGTCCGCCGCCGACCGCAGCTCGCGGGCCCGGTCGGCGGCCGCGGCGATGTCCCGTTCGGTCGCGG
>NZ_BOPO01000068.1 GCF_017312725.1 Actinocatenispora comari
AGTATTTAATTAATTTATTATTTTTATTAGTATTTCTAGTATTAAAGAAGAAAGAAATAAATTTATTGAAAGAGAAAATCACTCCTTTTTGATTCATATTATAATAACTCATTTCTTTTAAGTAATCATATAATATAGCATAATTATTATCTTCAGAATTAATTTGTAAAGCAGTATTAGGGAATAAAGGATTTTCAATAATAGAATTATATTGATTATCAAAGAAAGAATTAGTGAATAAAGCTAAAATTTCT
>NZ_BOPO01000069.1 GCF_017312725.1 Actinocatenispora comari
TCCATTACGAGTGGTGGGTTTCCCCATTCGGAAATCTCCGGATCAAAGCTTGCTTACAGCTCCCCGAAGCATATCGGTGTTCGTCCCGTCCTTCATCGGCTCCTAGTGCCAAGGCATCCACCGTGCGCCCTTTCTAACTTAACCGTTAAAAAGAATCACTACGTGATATCTTGCATTACAATTGAATGTGAATTACTTCTGTTATCTAGTTTTCAAAG
>NZ_BOPO01000070.1 GCF_017312725.1 Actinocatenispora comari
CCACGCCTGGCGCCGGCGCCGCCGGGCCTGGCGCCGGCGCCGCCGGGCCGGGCGGGGGCCGGCCGCGGGATCACCGCCGGCGCGTACCGCCGGCCGCGGCACCGTCGGCAGGCGGCCCCGGTCAGAGGTGGATGCGGACCAGGTCGGTGCCGCGCAGCGTGTAGACGACGTCCGCGGCCGGGTCGTAGGACGCCTGCGGTTCGTTGAACCAGCCGCCACCGAGCCCACCCAGTACGGTGGTCGGGCCGGTGTCGGTGAGCCGGAACAGCGTGTCGCGGGTGACGCCGTAGAGCGCGCCGTCGCGCCAGAACAGCTGCCCACCGCCGGTGTCGGCGAGCTGGTGGCTCGCCAGTACCGTCCGGCTGGCCGGGTCGATCACGACGAGCCGGCCGCCGGAGGTCAGCCCGTACAGCCGGTTGCCGTGCGCCAGCAGGTCGGACCAGCCGGTGGCATCCGGTACCGCGGTCCAGCGCCACAGCGTGCGCCCGGTGTTCAGGTCGACCGCGGCGAGCTGCGCCTCGGTCGCCGTCGGCGGCACCCCGTCCGCGGCGATCTCGGTACCCAGGTACCCGACGTGCCCGTGCGCGGCGATCGCGCTGATCGCCTGGCCGGGCACCGGGTCGTACCGGTGTGTGGTGTCGCTGGCCACGTCGTAGAGCGTGAACGCCCCGCCCACGGTGCCGTACTCGGCGCGGCTGCCGATCGCGAGTTGCCCGCGGTCGGGCAGCCAGGTCATCGCCCGGGGCCGGTTCTGCCCGCCGCCGATCGCGCCGCGGCGGGCCATCGTGTCGGTCGCCGGGTCGTACGTGTCGACGAAGCCGCCCGGGTAGACGCCGAGATAGGCGCGGCCGTCGACGGGCACGATCCGCTTCGGTTCGCCGAACGCGCGGACCCGCCGGCTGGTGCCGGCCGCGAGGTCGTGCACCTGCAGGCCGAAGTTGCCGCCGACGTAGGCGTACCGGCCGCCCTGGACCGCGACCGACTGCGCGGGTTCCGGCGCGGCGGGCATTCCGGCCGCGACCAGATCGGTCACCGTGGTCGCCCCGCTGTCGGGGTCCAACGTCCACACCTCGCCGCTGCCGGCCACCCCGACGAGCCGGCCGCCGGAGACGAACACGCCGCGCGTCTCGTCCTGCGGTACCGGTGTGCCGAGCCGCTGCAGCGTGGCGGTGCTGCGCCGGTACCGGTAGACCGAGCCGGAGGTGCGGGCGGTCAGGTAGACCGAGTCGCCGTCGATGGTGATCGCGTCGACGGTGCGGTCGCCGGTGTCGACGATGGTGTAGCGGCTCGGGTCGTGCCGGTCGAGCAATGCGAGCTTGCCGGACGGTTCGGTGCCCACGGCGATCAGGTCGTCGGTGACCGCGACGTCGTAGACGAACGCCTCGCCGCGCAGCTCGTCCGGCAGGATCTCGGTGCGCTGGCCGGTCGCCGGGTCGTAGGCGATCAGCCGGGCCGCGGCGCCGGTGCCCGCGTAGACCGTGCCGTCGTCGGCGACCGCGACCGACCGCACGTAGCGCTGCCCGGGGCTGGCCTGGCCGAGGTCGCGGGTCGCGCCGGTGTCCGGGTCGACCGCGTAGAGCTTCCCGGACGGGTACGTGCCCGCGTACAGGGTGCCGTCCGGCGCCGCGGCCAGGTCGAACACGTACGTGTCGGTGCCCAGGCCGGTGAGCCGGGTCGCGGTGTTCGTCGCCGGGTCGTAGCGGTGGATGTCGGCGACGCCGTACATGCCCGCGTACACGGCGCCGTGGTCCACCGCGGCGGCCCACCCGCCGGTACCGGTGGGCAGCTCGGCGTGCTCGACGACCTTCCGGGTGGCCAGGTCGTAGCGGGCGACGACGGCCGGCTGCAGCCCCCGGGTCACCAGGTACAGCGAGTCGCCGTCGATCGCGGCGCCGGTGACCGGTGCCGACACGATGCCCGGCCCGAGATCGTCGACCCGGGGCGCGGCGGTGCCGGCGGGTGTCGCCGGCCGGCCCGGGTCGGCGTGCGCGGTCGCCGGTACCAGCGCCGTGGCGAGGACCGCCACGAGTCCCGCCGCGAGTGCTCTGAGCATGCCGACCCCTTTTCGGTCGTGTCCGAAAAGCAATTGGCGCCCATTAGATGTCCTCGCCGTCCGGCTGTCAACGCCCCGTCCGGATCGCGGACCCTGACCGCTCCGCCCGACGGGCGGGGCATGACGGGCGTGGACGACGAGGGTGGACGACGGGTGGCATGACGGGCGGCATGACGGGCGTTGCCACGATGGGGTGGCCAAGGCGGGGTGGCCACGATGGGCGGGGCCAAGGCGAGGTGGCACGGGGGGCGTGGCCAAGGCGGGCGGGCCAGGACGGCGCCGGGGCGGCCGCCGGCGCCGGGCCGTACCGTGGCCGGCATGGAGACGGGACTGGCGGGCAAGCGAGTACTGGTGACGGGCGCGACCGGCGGCATCGGCGGCGAGCTGGTCGCCGCGTTCGCCGCCGAGGGCGCCCGGGTCGGGGTGCACCACCGCAGCGACCCGCCGCGCGCGCAGCAGCTCGCGGCCCGGTACGACGGGGTCGCGCTCGCCGCCGACCTGACCGTCGAGTCCGAAGTGGACGGTCTGGTCGCCGCGGCGGTGGAGTCGCTGGGCGGGCTGGAGATCCTGGTGGCGAACGCGGGGAAGTACCCGACGCCAGCGGCGCCGGTGTGGGAGCTGGATCCGGCCCGCTGGCGGGCCACCATCGCGGCCAACCTGGATGCGACGTTCCTGCTCTGCCGGGCGTTCCTGCGGCACGTGGTGACCACCGGCGTCGGCACGATCGTGCTGGTGGGCTCGACCGCCGCCCGGTTCGGCGAGGCCGACCACGCCGACTACGCGGCGGCCAAGGCGGGGCTGAGCGGGCTGGCGCTGAGCCTGAAGAACGAGATCGTCCGAATCGCCCCGGCCGGCCGGATCAACGTGGTCGCGCCGGGCTGGACCGCGACCGACCGCAACGCCGACCGGCTGGGCGACCCGGACTTCGTCCGGGCCCGTACCGCCACGATGGCGCTGGACAAGCTGGGCCGCCCGGCCGACGTCGCGGCCGCCGCGGTGGTGCTCGCCTCCGACCGGCTGTCCGGCCACGTCACCGGCGAGACCGTGACGGTCGCCGGCGGCATGGAGGGCCGCCTGCTCCGCTGACCGCCGGCGTGCAGAGCATCGGTCGCGCTGGCTGGCGTCGTGCGGAGCATCGGCCACGCTGACCGGCGGCGCGCGGGGCAGCAACCGCGCTGACCGGCGGCGCGCAGGCAGTCAACCGCGCTGACCGGCGGCGTGCGGGCAGTCGACCGCGCTGACCGGCGGCGTGCGGGGCAGCGAACCGCGCTGACCGGGCAGCATGGAAGGGCGCCTGTTGCGCCGGCCGGCTGCTGGCAAGGGCCCGTTGCGCTGGTCGTGGCGTGTTCGGTGCGCGGACAGGCGCCGTCAGCCGCCTGTCCGGACCGAGGTCGCCTGCCGGTCGGGGAACCGTCGGCGCCGGTACGGGTCAGTCGATCCGGGCCGCCGGCAGGTCGGTGAGGATGGTCCTCACCGTCTCGGCCGGGGTCTGACCGCCGGTGTCCAACCAGCGGCCCAGCCGGGGCGTGGCCCGCAGCTCGCGGTCCAGCAGCTCGGGCGTCCAGCCGTCGCCGTAGCCGGTCTTGCCCCGGCCGCGCTCGCGTCGCGCCACCACGGCCGGATCCGGCGCCAGCACGACCAGGTGCCGCGGCCTGGCCCGCAGCCGGTCGACGAAGCGGGGCAGGTCGGCGCCGAGCACGATGTCCTGCACCACGGCGGTGAAGCCGGCCGCGGCGTACTCGTCGGCGGTGCGCGCGGCCAGTCGGTACCGCAGCTCCCACTGCTCGCGCAGCTCGTGCTGCGGCGCGTCCGGCGACGGGGTGACCTGTCCGCGCACGATCATCCGGCGAAACACGTCCCCGCGCACGTGGACTGCCCGCGGCAGCGCCTCGGCGAGCAGCTGGGCGACGGTCGACTTGCCGGCGGCCATGATCCCGGTCACCACGATCACGCCGGCCGGCGCGGGTTCGGGACGGCCCGGCTGTGCCGCGACCGCCGGCGTGGGGCGGTCCGAAGCGGTCCGGATCGAGGGCGGATCGGTCACGGCAGCATCGTCCCGGCAGGGGTACCGGGCGGGCAACCGGTTTCGCCGATCGCCGCCCAGGTGGTGCGGGCCACCGGAGGTGCGGGTCACAGGCGTGACCGGGCGGTGATCAACGCGATCGCGGCGGGCTAGACTTTGCCGGTACCTGTCATCGGCGCAGCGAGCGCCGGGCACGTCTTGTTCATCCCGGTGGCCATCCGACGATTGTCTGCCACCCGTGATGGTGTCCCCGTGGTGTTCTGGGCCGAAGGCCTGTTGGGCTGCGGAGCCTGTGTTGAGACGCGCCCTGTCTCCGGAAGGTTCCTGTTGAACAACCCTGTCGTGCCCACAACGTCCATCCCCCAGCAGATCTCCGCCTCGCCCGAAACGATCACCGCCGCAACCGGCACCGAGCCCGCAGCCGGTACCGAGACCGCAACCGGCACTGAGCCCGTAACCGGCACTGAGCCCGTAACCGGCACTGAGCCCGCGACCATCGCCGAGAACGCGCCGGCGGAGGCGTCGTTCGCCGACTTCGGGCTGCCGGACCGGCTGGTCTCGCTGCTGCACCGGCGCGGGATGCCCGCGCCGTTCCCGATCCAGGCGGCGACCTTGCCCGACTCGCTGGCCGGCCGCGACGTGCTCGGCCGCGGCCGTACCGGCTCCGGCAAGACGCTCGCGTTCGGGCTGCCGGCGCTGGTGCGGCTCGCCGACGGGCCGGCCGCCGCGCCGACGAAACCGCGTGGCCTGGTGCTGGTGCCCACCCGCGAGCTCGCCCTGCAGGTACGCGACGCGCTGGAGCCGCTCGGCCGGGTCCTCGGCGTGCGGATCGCCGCCGTGGTCGGCGGTGCGCCGTTCGTCAAGCAGATCGGCCAGCTGCGCCGCGGCGTGGAGCTTCTCGTCGCGACGCCCGGGCGGCTGTCCGACCTGATCGCCCAGCACGCCTGCGACCTGTCCGACGTGGCGGTCACCGTGCTGGACGAGGCCGACCAGATGTGCGACATGGGCTTCCTGCCGGCGGTCACCGAACTGCTCGACCAGGTCCGCCCGGACGGCCAGCGGATGCTGTTCTCCGCCACCCTGGACCGCGAGGTCGACTCGCTGGTGGCCAGGTACCTGACCGATCCGGTGACGCACTCCACCGACCCCGGTACCGCGTCGGTGTCGACGATGGACCACCACCTGGTGCTGGTGTTCCCGCCGGACAAGCAGGCGGTGACCGCGCAGATCGCCAACCGCGCCGGCCGCACCCTGCTGTTCGTGCGTACCCGCAGCTTCGCCGACCGGCTGGAGGAGCAGCTGCGTTCGGTCGGGGTCGCCGCGCGCGCCCTGCACGGCGGCAAGACCCAGGCGGTACGCACCCGGACCCTCGCCGAGTTCCGGGAGGGCCGGGTGACCGCGCTGGTGGCCACCGACGTCGCTGCCCGCGGCATCCACGTCGACGACGTCAGCCTGGTACTGCACGTCGACCCGGCCGGCGACGCGAAGGACTACCTGCACCGTGCCGGCCGTACCGCCCGGGCCGGCGAGACCGGCACCGTGGTGACGCTGGTGACGCCGCGGCAGCGCCGGTTCGCCGAGTCGATCGCCAAGCAGGCCGGGGTGTCCGCGCGGCGGCTCCGGCTGCGCCGGCTGGACGAGACGGCGCAGGGGATCGACCCGCTGCTGGCCGAGGTGACCGGTGCCCGCGAGCCGAGCGGGGTACCGGTCGTCGACGAGCCGGCGCCGCGCCGCGGCCGGTCGCGCCGCGACGACCGCATTCCCGGCCAGCGCGGCCCGCGTCACCGCCGCGACGACCGCGGCCGGGACTTCGGCCGCGGGCGAGACGCCGACGGCGAGCGCCGGTCCTGGTCGGACCGGCCGCGGCGCGACGACGGCGAGCCCGGCCACCGGTCGCCGCGACGGGAAGGCGGCGACCAGGGCCGGCCGTACGGCCCGCGGGGCGAGCGTGCGCCGAGTCGGCCGGCACCGCACTCCCGCTGAGTACCGCGGCCGGGTGTCGGGGCTCGCCCGACGCCCGGCCCCCGGGCACCCCCGCCTAGCGCGGTGCCCGGGTCACCAGGCCCGGCGGCAGGTCGGTCGGGGCGGTCGCGCCGGCGAGGGCGAGCCCCTCGACCAGGTCGCCGCGCAGCGCGTCGAGCGCGGCGGTGACGCCGGCCGCACCGCCCGCGGCGAGAGCCCACAGGATCGGCCGGCCGAGCAGTACCGCGTCGGCGCCGAGGCCGAGCGCGGTCAGCACGTCCAGGCCGGACCGGATCCCGCCGTCGACCAGTACCGGGACCCGGCCGGCGACCGCCTCGACCACCTCGGCGAGGGCGTCGGCGGTGGCCACGGCGCGGTCGAGCTGCCGGCCGCCATGGTTGGAGACCACGATGCCGGCGGCGCCGGCGTCGAGGCAGGCCTGCGCGTCGTCACCGCGCAGCACGCCCTTGGCCAGCACCGGCACGCCGTAGCCGGTCAGCTCGTGCAGCGCGTCCAGCGTGCAGGCGGGGTCCTGGGTGGTGGCGACGAACGGGTCGCCGCCGGCCGGCAGGTGCTCGGCGAAGTTGATCAGGTAGTCGTCGTCGGAGACGGGTACGCCGGCGAGCCGCTTCTTGACCGCCGTGTACGGCGTGTCCATGGTCAACACGAGCGCGCCGGCGCCGGCGTCGACCGCCCGCCGGGCCACCTGCCGGCCGATGGACGTCTCGGCGAGCAGGTACACCTGGAACCACCACGGGCCGTCCGCGGCGGCCGCCACGTCCTCGATCCGGCGCGAGCAGCGCGACGAGAGCACCAGCAGCGAACCGGCCCGGTGCACGCCGCGGATCGTGGCGACCTCGCCGTCGGGATGCGCGAGCCGGTGGTACGCGGTCGGCGCCGCGAGTACCGGCAGCGCCAGGTCGGCGCCGAGCAGCCGGACCGCGGTGTCGACGGCGGTCATGTCCAGCCCGATCCGGGGCCGGAACCGGTAGCGGCGCCACGCGGCGGCGGCCTCGTCCAGCGCGATCTCGTCGCCGGAGCCGGTGGCGTAGTAGTCGTACACCTCGCGCGGCAGCCGCGCCGCCGCCTGCTCCGCCTGTTCGGCCAGGATCCGCAGCATCGTGCTCCTCTCGTCGCACCGCGCGGCGATGCTACCTGCCGGTTCGCTGGGCAACGCGGCATTTACCCGGTGCCCCGGCCGGTTGCGGAGCGTGTCGACCGTCGCCGGTTTCGGGCCATCCCGACGAGCCGCGCCGCGCGTCTGACAGGATTTGGGCATGGAGTACGTGCTCATCGCCGTCGGCGTCGTGGTGATCCTCGCGCTGATCGGTGTGTTCGGCCTGGTCCTGCCGCACAACAGGCGCACCAGGCGGGAGAACGTCGAGCCCGAGCAGGCCGACCGACCCGCCGGCGGTACCACCACCGCGACCGCGCCGAGCGCCGAACGGGGTGCCGCCCAACCGCAGGCGCCTCCCTCGGCCGGCCCGGCGGCGGACACCGCGGCGCCGACGGTCGAGGAGCCGAGCGCCGAGGAGGCGGTGGCGCCGCCGGCGATCGAGACGCCGGAGCCGACCGCCGGCCGGCTGGCGCGGCTGCGCGGCCGGCTGGCCAAGTCGCAGAACCTGCTCGGCCGCGGCCTGCTGGCCTTGCTCTCGTCGGACAAACTGGACGCCGACACCTGGGAGGAGATCGAGGACTCCCTGCTCACCGCCGACGTCGGGGTGGAGGCGACCACGCAGATCGTGGAGCGGCTGCGGGAGCGGACCAAGGTGCTGGGCACCCGGTCCGCCGGTGAGCTGCGCTCGCTGCTGGCCGAGGAGCTGGTCACCGCGCTGGACCCGGAGATGGACCGGTCGCTGCACACCGCTCCGCACGACGGCCGTCCGGCGGTGATGCTGGTGGTCGGCGTCAACGGCTCCGGCAAGACCACCACCTGCGGCAAGATCGCCCGGGTACTGGTCGCCGACGGGCGCAGCGTGCTGCTCGGCGCGGCCGACACGTTCCGGGCCGCCGCGGTCGACCAGCTCGCCACCTGGGGCGAGCGGGTCGGTGCGGAGACGGTTCGGGCGCCGGAGGGGCGCGACCCGGCCTCGGTGGCGTACGACTCGGTCCAGCGGGGTATCGAGACCAAGGTCGACACGGTGTTGATCGACACCGCCGGTCGGCTGCAGAACAAGGTCGGCCTGATGGACGAGCTGGGCAAGGTGAAGCGCGTGGTCGAACGGCACGGCCCGGTCGACGAGGCGCTGCTGGTGCTGGATGCCACCACCGGCCAGAACGGGCTCGCCCAGGCCGAGGTGTTCACCCAGGTGGTGAACGTGTCCGGGGTGGTGCTGACCAAGCTGGACGGCACCGCCAAGGGGGGCATCGTGATCTCCGTCCAGCGTAAGCTGGGCATCCCGGTCAAGCTGGTCGGTCTGGGCGAGGGCCCGGACGACATGGCGCCGTTCGATCCGCGGCAGTTCGTCGACGCGTTGCTCGGCGAGCCGGCCGGGACGAGTTGACGTCGACCCGAGGTGGTAGGTGACGCAACGTGAGGTCCAGCTGCACGGTGGCAACACCAGCACGGTGGTCCGTGTCGGTGACACCGTCCGACGCAATGCCGGTCCCTGGACGCCGGCCGTGCACGCCCTGCTGCGCCACCTGGAGGCGGTAGGGTTCACCGGCGCGCCGCGGGCGCTGGGCATCGACGAGCAGGGCCGGGAGGTCCTGTCGTACCTGGACGGCGAGTGCGGGGAGTACCCGATCGCCGAGCACTGGGCCACCGACGAGGCGTTGGTGACGGTGGCGCAGATGCTGCGGATGTTCCACGACGCGCAGCGCGGCTTCCGGCCGCCGGCGAACGCGGTGTGGCGCTCGTTCGGTCCGCCGCCGCCGGACACCGAGGTGATCTGCCACCACGACGCCGCACCGCACAACGTGGTGTGGCGCCCGGACGGCACCCTGGCGCTGATCGACTTCGACCTGTCCAGCCCCGGCTCGCGCATCTACGACGTGGCGTACGCGGCGTGGACCTGGGTGCCGCTGTTCAGCGACCGCGACTCGTACCAGCTGGGTTGGAAGCGGCCGAACCGGCCGCGGCGGCTGCGGATGTTCGCCGACGCGTACGGGCTGACCGAGCGGGACCGGCACCGGCTGGTCCGGGTGATCCGCAAGCGCATCGTCGACCACGTCGAGGGCATCCGGCGGATGGCCGCGGCCGGCGAGCCGGCGTTCGTCCGGATCGTGCACAAGGGTCACCTGCGCCGGCCGATGCGCGACCTGCGGCTGATCGACCACGAACGCCAGCTCCTGGAGTACGCGATGCGCTGACTCCCGCCCGGGAATCGCCCCGAAACCCGCGGTAACCGGCGCGAAACAGTGCGGCACGGCCGCGTAACCGTGCGATCGCCGGCCCCGTAACACCCGACCGCGACGCTGGTGCGTACCGGTGGCGGGCAGCGCCGCCCCTGCACCGGTCGTCTTCGACTGCGGGAGGGCACGGGTGATCAACTCGGGCGACACCGCCTGGGTGCTCGCGAGCGGCGCGCTGGTGCTGCTCATGACGCCGGGGCTGGCGTTCTTCTACGGCGGCATGGTGCGGGCGCGCAGCGTGCTGAACATGCTCATGATGAGCTTCGCGACGATCGGCCTGGTCAGCGTGCTGTGGGTGCTGTACGGGTACTCGCTCGCGTTCGGCTCGGACTCGTTCGCCGGGCTGATCGGCAACCTCGACCACGTCGGCCTGGCCGGCACTCTCGACGCGGTGACCGGGCCGGCGCACCACCGGATCCCGGTGCTGGTGTTCGGTGCGTTCCAGCTGATGTTCGCGATCATCACGCCGGCGCTGATCACCGGCGCGATCGCGGACCGGGCCCGGTTCGGTGCCTGGCTGCTGTTCGCCGGCGTCTGGGTCACCGTGGTGTACTTCCCGGTCGCGCACTGGGTGTTCGCCTTCGACGGCGGGCACGGCGGCTGGATCGGCGACCGGCTGGGCGCGCTGGACTTCGCCGGCGGTACCGCGGTGCACGTCAACGCGGGCGCGGCGGGCCTGGCGCTGGCGCTGGTGCTCGGCAAGCGGCACGGCTGGCCGAAGGAGCGGTTTAAGCCGCACAACCTGCCGCTGGTGTTGCTGGGTGCCGGGCTGCTGTGGTTCGGCTGGTTCGGGTTCAACGCCGGCTCGGCGCTCGCCGCCAACGGCACCGCCGGTACGGCGTTCCTGAACACCCAGGTGGCGACCGGCGCGGCGATGCTCGGGTGGCTGGTGGTGGAACGGATCCGGGACGGCAAGGCGACCACGCTCGGCGCCGCGTCCGGTGCGGTGGCCGGGCTGGTCGGGATCACGCCGGCGTGTGCCGCGCTCAACCCGCTGATGTCGGTGGTACTCGGCGTCGTCTGCGGCGCGGTCTGCGCGATGGCGGTGGGCTTGAAGTACCGGCTCGGGTTCGACGACTCGCTGGACGTGGTGGGCGTGCACCTGGTCGGTGGTGCCCTCGGTTCGCTGCTGATCGGTCTGCTCGCCACCGCGACCGTCACCGGCGGGCCGGCCGGGCTGCTGTTCGGTGGCGGGTTCGCGCTGCTCGGCAAGCAGGTGGTCGCGGTGCTCGCGGTCGGGGTCTACTCGTTCGGCCTGAGCTGGCTGATCGGCAAGGCGGTCGACAAGACCATCGGGTTCCGGCTGGCGCCGGCCGACGAGGCCGCCGGCATCGACGGCGCCGAGCACGCCGAGAGCGGGTACGACTGGGGCGGCCTGCTGTCCGGCCGGCGCGGCGCACCGGCAGCGTCCACATCGGACACACCGGCCGCGGTGCCGGCGGGGAGGGAGTGACCGTGCAGCTGATCACGGCGGTCGTCAAGCCGTTCCAACTGGACGCGGTGAAGGACGCGGTGCAGGCGCTGGGCGTGGCCGGGATGACCGTCACCGAGGTCTCCGGGTACGGCCGGCAGAAGGGCCACGTGGAGCTCTACCGCGGCGCCGAGTACGCGGTGGAGTTCGTGCCGAAGGCCCGCGTCGAGGTGGTCGTGGACGACTTCGACGTGGACAAGGTGGTCGACGCGATCGTGGCGGCGGCCCGGACCGGGCGCATCGGCGACGGCAAGGTGTGGGTCACGCAGGTGCGCGAGGTGGTCCGGGTCCGCACCGGGGAACGCGGTGTCGACGCCCTCTGAGGCCCCCGGCGACCCGTGGTCGTCGTGCCGCGGCGCGGGCCGGCCGGCGTCGACGGGTGGCGGCCGGCCCAGGGCAGCCGGCACGCCGGCGCCACGGACGGCGGGGACCGGCCTGGCCGCGCGGGCGGCAGGGACCGGCCTGGCCGCGCGGGCGGCGGGGACCGGCCCGGTCGCGCCGGCGCCACGGACGGCGGGGATCGGGCCGGCGGCGCGGGCGGCACGGGCGACGCGGTTGGACGGCTGGCTGGCCGGGCTGCTGCCGAGCGCACCGGGGGTGGCGCTGCTCGCGACGGGTGGCCTCGGTCGCCGCGAGTGCCTGGACCGCACCGACCTCGACCTCCTCATCGTCCACAGTGGACATCACGGGATCGGCGCGGTGGCCGACGCGGTGTGGTACCCGGTCTGGGACGCGGGCCTGCGCCTCGACCACGCGGTACGCACCGTGCCCGAACTGCTCGCCGTCGCCGCCGACGACGTCCGGGCGGCCCTGGGCCTCCTCGACGCCCGGTACGTGGCCGGCGACCGGGCGCTCGCCGAACGGGTCCGCGCCGCGATCCAGGTGTCCTGGCGGCGCGGCGCGGCCACCCGACTGGCCGCGCTGCACGAGCTCGATCTGGCCCGCTGGGACCGCTACGGGGAGCTTGCGAACCAGCCCGAGAGCGACCTGAAGCAGGCCCGCGGCGGGCTGCGCGATGCCGTGGTGCTGCGCGGCATCGCGTTCGCCCAGCTGGTACCGGGGTCGCGCCGGGCCGCGCTGGCCGCGCAGCGCCGGCTGCTGACCGTCCGGGAGGCGCTGCACCAGGTCGCCGGACGGCCGCTGGACCGCCTGGTCGCCGATCTCGCCGGGCCGGTCGCCGCGCTGCTGACCGACGCCGCCGGCGACCTCGCCCCGGACGACCGCCCGCTGCCACCCGGCACCGGACCGGCGCCGTCCTGGCCCGACCCGACGCTGCTCGGTGGCCCGCCCGCGGCCGGCACGGGCCCGGCGCCGCCCGGGCGCGGGTT
>NZ_BOPO01000071.1 GCF_017312725.1 Actinocatenispora comari
GGGCAACCCGGTCGCCGAGGCGATCGTGGCGCGCGCCGCGGCGCTGCTGGCCGGCGACCGGGCGGGGGTGCTCGCCACCTCGGCCCGGCTGGCCGCGGCCGGCTGCCGGTACCAGGCGGCGCGTAGCCTGCTGCTGGCCGGCGGCGAGCACGCCGAGCGCGGTGCCGCGGCGCTTGCCCGGCTGGGTGTGACCTCGACGCACTGACGCGGCGTCGAGGTGCGGGCGTCGACGCCGCTGCTGCTCAGCGCAGTTCGTTGATCCGGATCATGTTGCCGGCCGGGTCGCGGACCGCGCAGTCGCGCCGCCCGTACGGCTGCTCGATGGGTTCCTGCACGATCTCGACGTCGGCGGCGGCGAGCCGTTCGAACAGCCCGTCCAGGTCGGGGGTGGCCAGGTTGATCATCGTGAAGGTGCCCTTGGCCATCATCTCCTCCACGGTGCGGCGTTCCTCGTCGGTGAGGCCGGGGGTGGCGGTCGGCGGGTACAGCACGATCGAGGTGCCGGGTTGGCCGGGTGGCCCGACGGTGATCCAGTGCAGGCCGTTGTAGCCGACGTCGTTGCGGACCTCGAAGCCGAGCGTGTCGCGGTAGAACGCGAGCGCCTGCTCCGGGTCGTCCTGCGGCAGGAACGCCTCGGCGATGGTGATGTCCATGCCGGTCACGCTAGCGGCGTGCGGGTGCCGGTACTTCTCGATTCCTGACCGGCCGGGTGACCTGGGTGGCCACGCACGACGGCATGCCTTCGGTGGCGTCGGCGTGCTGGCGGCGGTAGACGCTGGGGGCGACGCCGACCAGTTCGGTGAACCGGGTGCTGAAGGTACCCAGCGACGAGCAGCCGACGGTGAAGCAGGCGTCGGTGACGCTCACGTCGCCGCGGCGCAGCAGCGCCATCGCCCGCTCGATCCGCCGGGTCATCAGGTACGAGTAGGGCGACTCGCCGTAGGCGGCGCGGAACTCGCGGCTGAGGTGCCCGGCGGACATGGCCACGCCGCGGGCGAGCGCCTCGACGTCCAGTGGCTGCGCGTACTCCCGGTCGATGCGGTCGCGCACCCGCCGCAGCCGGGCGAGGTCGGCCCGCCGCTTGGTGGTGGATCTGCTGGTCACGCTGGGCATCGTCGCACAGGTCGGTGCCGGCGGCGACCAGCCCGGCCCAACCGCCGCGCCGGCGGGGCAGACAGCGCGGCGGCGGCGTGCGATTCTCGTGCGATGCGGACCGTCTACTACGTCTGGGCCAGTCTCGACGGGTTCGTCGCCACCGACGACGACGAGCTGGACTGGCTGTACCGGCTGGATCGTGGCGACGGGGCCGACTTCGCCCGGTTCGACGCCGGGGTCGGCGCGGTGGTGATGGGTTCGGCCACCTACGAGAGCGTGTTGCGCGACTCGGACCTGCTGTCCCACCCGGAGCGCTGGCAGCAGGCGCACGCCGGCCGGGCGGTGTTCGTGTGCACGCACCGGCGGCTGCCGGTGATACCGGGGGCCGACGTCCGGTTCGTCGACGGCCCGGCGTCGGTGGTGCACGACCAGCTGGTGGCGGCGGCGGGCGGCCGCGACGTGTGGGTCGCCGGCGGTGGCGGGCTGGCGAGCTCGTTCGCCGCGGCCGGCCGGCTGGACGAGCTGGTGGTCGGGGTCGCACCGGTGGTGCTGGGCGGCGGCAAGCCGCTGTTGACCGGGCCGTTGTCGGCGGACAGGCTGCAGCTGGCCGGCGTGCGGCAGGTAGGTCAGCTGGCCTACCTGACCTACCGCCTCACCGGCACCGGCCGGGGGTGACCCGGCGCCCGGCCGCCGGGCCCGGAGCCGACGCGACGACGGGCACGGCCCCGCCCGGTCCCCCGCGGCCGGGGTGGGCCACGATGGTGCGGCGGCTGGTGGACCACGGCGGAAGGGCGGCAGGGTGCCGAAGGCGTACTGGATCAACACGTTCCGGGTGATTCGCGATCCCGACCAGGTGGCCGCGTACGCGGAGCTCGGTGGGGCGGCGATGCTCGCGCACGGCGGCCGGTTCCTCGCCCGTGGCCTGCCGGCCGCGGCGTTCGAGGAAGGGGTGGCCGAGCGCACCACGCTGATCGAGTTCGACAGCGTCGAGGACGCGGTCGCGGCGTACCGCAGCCCGGCCTACCAGCACGCGTTGACGGTGCTGGGTGACGCCGCGGTCCGCGACATCCGGATCATCGAGGCGTCCGGCTGACCGGTGCGCCGTGGCGGGCGGCGACCCAGATGCGGTCGAGGGTGCCGACCGAGTCGGTGAGGTTGCGCACGGTGGCGGCGAGCTCGGGCCGGGTGGCGTCCTCGGCCAGCGCGGTCTGCACGTCCTCCACGGCGCAGCGCAGCGCGAACAGCCGGTCCTGCAGGTCCTGCAGTTCGCGGGCGCTGACCACGACGGCGTCGTCGTCGAGCCCGGCGCGGGAGGTGATGTGCCGTTGCTCGTAGGCGCGTTGCCGGCACGGTTGGCCGCAGTAGCGGCGGGGGCGGCCGAGTTTGCCGGCGGCGGGTAGCGCTCCCCCGCACCAGCCACACCGCTGTGGTTGCGTCACACGACGAAAGTACGGGCCGCTGGCAGTGGCGGTGAAGCCGACACGCCGTCGGGCCGCAGCCGGCCGTCGACCAGCTCGTACACCGCGTCGAACAGGTGCAGGTCGCTGCGCCGGTGGGTGAGCACGACCACGGTACGGCCGGCCGCCGCGGCCAGGATGTGCCGGGTCAGCGCACCGGCGGTGTCCTCGTCGAGGTGTTCGGTGGCCTCGTCGCAGATCAGCACGTCCACGTCGGCCAGCAGCGCCCGCGCCAGCGCGAGGCGTTGCCGCTGCCCGCCGGACAGCTGCCGGCCGTGTTCGCCGACGAACGTGTCGAGCCCGTCGGGCAGGCTGTCGACGAACCGGTCCAGCCGCGCCGCGGCCAGCGCGTCGTGCAGCGTGTCCGCGTCGGCATCCGGGCGGGCGATGCGCAGGTTCTGCGCGATGGTGGTGTCGAACAGGTGCACGTCCTGCGCGCACAGCCCGATGTGCCGGCGCACCGTGTCGCCGGGCAGCTCCGCCAGCGCGGTACCGGCCAGCCGCAGCTCGCCGCGCGCGTCCAGGAACCGCAGCAGCACCGCGGCCAGGGTGGACTTGCCGGTACCGGACGGGCCGGTGATCGCGATGTGCGCGCCGGCCGGGACCCGCAGGTCCAGCCCGCGCAGCACGTCGGGGCCGCCCGGCCAGCCGGCGTGCACGCCGCGCAGCAGCAGGTCGTACGGGCCGTCCGGGTCGGCGGCGGGGTGTGCCGGTTCGGCGACGGGGTCGGGGCGGTCGGTGATCGCGTACACCCGGCGGGCGGCGGAACGCAGCCGCGGCAGCTGGGCGGCGGCGACCGGCAGCGCCGCGTACGCCTCGTGCACGGCCAGCGGGGTGAGCACCACGACCGCGGCGAGGATGCCGGTCAGGGTGCCGCCGGCGACGGCCGGGGCGCTCAACGCCAGGCCGGCCCACACGGCGGCGCCGCCGGCGGCGGTGGCGATTGCGGCGCCGATGCCGTGCCCGACCGCCGAGCGGGCCTCGGCCCGGGTCAGCGCCGCGTCCAGCTGGTCCAGCCGGTCCAGTGCGGTGCGGGCGGCGCCGTGCGCGGTCAGTTCGTCGGCCGCCTCGATGGTTTCCACCACGCCGGCCGACAGCGCACCGCGCAGCGGCGCGACCCGGGCCTGCGCGCGGCGGCTGTGCCAGGTGGCGACCAGCGGCGCGGCGAGCG
>NZ_BOPO01000072.1 GCF_017312725.1 Actinocatenispora comari
CGCGGCCGACGCGTCGGCCTCGCTGGCCGCGGTCGCCCGGCGGCGGCTGGCCCGCTTGCGCGGCGCCGGCGCCTCGTCGGCGTCGCCCGCGGCCTCGGCGGGCGCCGCCTCGACGGGTGCGGCCTCCGCGGCCGGGGCGGCCGCCTTCTTCCGGGTACGGGTTCGGCGCGGCGCCGGCTCGCCGGCGTCGTCGCTGCCGGCGTCGTCCGGGCCGCTGCCGCGGGCGCTCGCGCTGATCGCGACGGACCCGCCGGTCGCGTTGT
>NZ_BOPO01000073.1 GCF_017312725.1 Actinocatenispora comari
GGCCGGCGCGCCCCCCGCGCCGACCGCCACCGCGCCACCATCGCCGGCGCCGGCGGCCGCCGCCCCGCTGCCGCCGTCCACACCGGTACGCATCGACGTCACGCGGGCGCGCATCCACGCGCCGATCATCGCCACCGGGCTGGACGCGGACGACACCGTCGCGGTGCCGCCGATCGACCACCCGTACCTGACCGGCTGGTACGACCGGAGCGTGACGCCGGGGCAGACCGGTGCCGCCGTGCTGCTCGGCCACGTCGACTCGCACCGCACCGGGCCCGCCGTCTTCTACTACCTCGGCACGCTCACCCGCGGCGACACCATCGAGGTCACCCGGGCCGACCACCGGGTCGCGGTGTTCACCGTCGACGGCGTCGCCGGGTACCCGAAGACCGAGTTCCCGGCGACCGCGGTGTACGGCCCGACGACCGGGCCGAGCCTGCGCCTGGTGACCTGTGGCGGCGCGTTCGACGAGCACAGCGACAGCTACGAGCGCAACGTGGTGGTGTTCGCGAGCCTGTCCTCGTCGCACCGGGAGACCGGCGCGGAGGCGGCCCGGCCGCTGGTGACCGGGCCGCCGAGGTAGGGCCCGGTCAGCCCTTCACCGCGGTCGAGGTGAGCGACTGCACGAACGTGCGCTGCGCCAGCAGGAACGCCACCAGTACCGGCAGGATCGTGATCACGTTGCCGGCCATCACCGCCGGCCACTCGGTGCGGTGCTGGCCCTGGAAGGTCGCCAGCCCGAGTTGCAGCGTGTACTGGTGGTCCGAGGTGATCGCGATCAGCGGCCAGGTCAGGTCGTTCCAGGTGGTCAGGAACGTCAGCGCGGCGACGGTGGCGAGCGCCGGCCGGGCCAGCGGCAGGATCACCGACACCAGGGTGCGCAGCCGGGAGCAGCCGTCGATCCGGGCCGCCTCCTCCAGCTCCGGTGGCAGCCGCAGGAAGAACTGCCGCAACAGGAACACCGCGAACGGGGTGACCAGCGACGGCACGATCAGCGCGCCCAGCGTGTCGGTCAACCGCAGCCGGCTCATCAACAGGAACGTCGGGATCATGGTGATCTGGAACGGGATCACCATGGTCGCGAGCATCACCGCGAGCAGCACCCGGGAGCCGAGGAACCGGATCCGGGCGAACGCGTAGCCGGCGAGCGAGCCGAACACCAGGTTGGCCAGGACGGCGACGATCGCGACGATCGCGGTGTTGGCGAACCAGCGCGGGAACAGCGCGTTGCGCAGCACGTAGAGGTAGCCGTCCAGGTGGATGCCGTGCGGGAACAGCGCGGGCGGGAACCGGTTGATCTCCGCGTTGGTCATGAACGAGCTGGCGAGCAGCCACAGCAGCGGCAGCGCGAACCCCATCGACAGCGGGGCGAGCAGCAGGTGCCAGCCGCTGAACGGCAGCCTCCGGCCGCGGCCCGGCCGGCGAACGGTGTCGGCGGTCGTCATGTCCTCACGCCTTTCGGATCCGTTGGTAGAGCCGCAGCAGCAGGCTCGCGGCGAGCAGCACGGCGGCGAGCAGGTAGGCCGCGGCCGCCCCGTACCCGGCCTGGAACAGTTGGAACGCCTGGTCCCAGACGAAGTACACGATGACCACGGTGGAGCCGAGCGGTCCGCCCTTCGTGGTGACGTACACCAGGTCGAACACCTGCAGCGCCTGGATCGTCTGCCACACCACCAGGAACACCAGCACCGGCCGCAGCGTCGGGAGTACCACGTGGCGCAGCACCGCGCCGCGGCCGGCGCCGTCCACGATCGCCGCCTCGCGCAGCTCCGGCGGGATGTCCTGCAGCGCGGCCAGCAGGATGATGACGCAGAACCCGACGCCGCTCCACAACCCGATCGCCACCAGCAACGGGAGCGCCTCGTTCGGGTCGGCGAAGAACCCCTGGGTGGGCAGCCCGATCCGGGCCAGCAGCGAGTTGGCGATGCCGAACTGGGCGTCGAACACGAACGAGAACAGCACCCCCTGGGATGCCGCCGACACCACGAACGGCACGAAGATCAGCGTGCGGTACAGCCCGATCAGCCGGATCCGGCGGTTGAGCGCCAGCGCGAGGCCGAGCCCGCCGACGATCGACAGCGGTACGAACAGGGCGGTGTAGAGCAGCGTGTGCTCCACCGCGCGGCGAAACGTCGGGTCGGTCGCGAGTACCTCGTAGTTGTGCCAGCCGAGCCAGCGGGCCGGGGTGACGAGGTCGGCGGACTGGAACGACAGCAGCAGCGACCAGATCATCGGCCCGATGGACAGGCCGAGGATGATCACCACCGCCGGCGCGACGAACAGCCACGCGGTCGGCGTGCCGCCGACCCGGCTGCGGTCGCGCCGGGTGCGCCGCACCGTGGCCGTCTCCCGGGCGCGGTACCCGACCGCGAACGTCTTCGCCATGCTGCGCTCCGTTTCTCCGGGCTCGACTGCCGGGAGCCGCCGGTACGAGGGCCGCCGGCACCTGCCCGGGAGTAGCTCTACAGGCTCGACGCGAGGGCGGTACGGGCGGCGGCGAGCGCGCCGGACAGCGCCGCGTCCGGGGTTGCGTGGCCGAGCAGCACCGACACGATCGCCTCGCCGACGGCGCGGGAGATCTGCGGGTAGGCCCGGATCGTCGGCCGGACCCGGGCGGTGGTGAGCGCGTCCACGAACACCTGCAGCCCCGGGGTACCGGCCACGGTGTGCCGCCAGGCGGGTTGCCGCGCGGTGGATCGACGCAGCGGCAGGCTGCCGGCGCTGGCGTCCCACCGGACGTCCTGTTTCGGCGCGGTCAGCCAGCGGGCGAACTCCACCGCCGCGGCGGCCCGGTCCCGGCCGTTGTCGAAGATCACCCAGTTGTCCGGGCCGGAGATCGTCAGTGGCCGGCCGGTGTAGGTCGGCATCGGAACCACGCCGTAGTCCAGCTTCGCCTCCCGTACCTGCGGCAGCTGCCACGGCCCGGTCGGCACCATCGCCATCGATCCGCCCAGGAACACCTGGTAGAGCTGGTCGCTGCCGGTCTGCGTGTCGATGTAGACCGACCGGTCGGCGGCCAGCCGCGCCACCGTGTCCAGCGCCCGCAGCCCGCTGGTGCCACCGAAGGCGGGCCGACCGTGCCGGGCGACGTCGCCGCCGAGATCCCAGACCATCGGCCAGATTCGCCAGACGGTGTCCTCGTCGCCCACCGCCGGCCAGCCGGTACCGAACACGCCGCGGTGCCGGTCGGTCAGCTGTCGCGCCGCGGTGGTGAAGTCCGCCCAGCTCCACCCGGGACGCGGTGGTTCGACCCCGGACCGCGCGAACAGCTTCTTGTTGTAGACCACGCACAGCGAGTCCAGCAGTGCCGGCATCGCCCGTACCCGGCCGTCCACGCTGGCCGCCGCCCGCGCCGGCGGCCAGCGGTCCGCCCAGCCGAAGGCGGGATCGCGGGCCTGTTCGGTCAGGTCCAGCACCTTGTCGCTGCGGGCCAGGTTGGCGAGGTTGGAACCGAACACGTACGCGAGGTCCGGGTAGCTACCGGCAGCGAGGGCGGCCATCACCTTCTGCAGCATGCCGTCGGCGAGCACTCCCCCGCTGCTGGCCCGCACCCGGATGTGCGGGTGGGTCCGGTTGAACTCGGCGACGAGCCGCTCCACCGTCGCCTTCGCCACGTCGTTCTGCCCGTGCCACAGCACGATCGTGGTGACTCCGTGCACCGTGCCGCCGGTACCGCCGCAGCCGGCCAGTGCCGTCGCGGCCGCGGCGGTGGCGCCGAGCAGTACCCCGCGCCGGGTGGTCTCGCCTCGCAACACGTCGGCCTCCTAGGCGATCCGCGCCGTACCGGCGGTGGCCGCGGCGGCGCCGGCCACCGTGTCGGCCTCGGTCAGGGTGGGTTGTCCGGCGGTGCCGCCGGGTGCTCGGGTGGACAGCGCACCGCAGGCGACCGCGAGTCGCAGGCAGTCGGCGAGCGGTCGACCGCCGAGCCGGCCGGCGAGGAAGCCGGCGGTGAGGCTGTCTCCGGCGCCGACGCTGTCCACCGTGGCCACCGGCGGGGCCGCGGCCCGCAGGATCGTCTGCCCCGCCACGGTCAGCGCGCCCGCCGCGCCCAGCGTCACGACCGGCAGCACCCCGGTCGCGGCGAGCGCGGCCGCGGCGGACTCCACAGTGGAGGCGTCGGCCGGGCCGGCCCGCCCCGGCGGCGGGGTGGTGCCGGCGGTCGACACCGAGGCCGCGGTGATGCGCAGCAGCTCGCGCTCGTTGGGCAGCAGCACGTCGGTGTGTGCCAGTACGTCGGGCAGGCCGGACCAGGTGTCGCGGGGATCGTCGTTGGTGTCCAGCGAGGTGGTGGCGCCCGCGGCGCGGGCGGCGGCGAACAGCGCCGGCAGGCCGCCGGCGAGCCGCGGCTGCAGGAAGTACGACGCGGCGTGCACGGCCCGGCAGTCGGCCAGCAGCCGCGCCGGCACGTCGGCCGCGGACAGCTCGTCCAGCACCCCACGGTAGGTCAGGATGGCGCGATCGGCGCCGGCGCGCAGGACCACCGACAACGGCGTGGCACCCGGCAGCACCCGTACCGCGGTGGTGTCGACGCCGGCCGCGGCCAGTTCGGCCAGCACGAACGTGCCGGCCGCGTCGTCGCCGACCACCGAGACCAGCGCGGTACGCAGCCCCAGCCGCGCCGCCCCGCACGCCGTGATGGCCGCGGAACCGCCCAGTACCAGCCGCCCGTCGCCGACCAGCTGTTCGCGCTGCCCGTACCGGACGTCGGCCGGGGCGCCGTCGACGAGCACGTCCGGGTTGGCGTCGCCGACCACGACCAGATCCACTGCGGTCATGGCGACACCCGGGCGCGCAGCGGGGGCGGCAGCAGGTCACCGTGCGCCGCGGTCAGCTCGCCGCACAGCAGCCAGATCTCGTCGGGTGTCAGCGTCGCGGCGGTGTTCGGGTCGGCCAGCGCGGCCTGCCGCACCAGCCGCGGATCACCGGTCAGCCCGGCCGCCACGGTCAGCTCCACCACGCTCGCGTACGACCGGTTGACGGCGGCGCAGGCGATCGGCAGGCTGCCGGCCGGTTCCGGATGCACCCCGGTGGCGTCCACGGTGGCCGGTACCTCCACCGCGACCGTGCCCGGCAGGTTGTCGATCAGCCCGGCGTTGGGCACGTTGACCACGATCCGGCGCGGGGTGCCGGTGACGATGCCGTGCACGAGCTGCGGCGCGTACTCGGTGCCGTCCCGCTCCAGCGCGTCCGCCGGCAGCGCCGCCGCCTGCCTGATGTGCTGGTACTCGGCCAGGTTGTCGGCGCTGATGCGCAGGTAGTCGCCGACCGGGATGCGCAGCCGGTCGACCTCGCCGTCGTGGTGCAGGTACCACGGCACGTACTCGGCCGAGTGCTCGCTGGTCTCGGTCGGGTAGAACCCGAGCCGACGGTACATGTCCACCCGGACCCGGCGCCGCAGCTGGCCGTCGGCCGCGATCCGCCGGTCCAGCAACGGGTACAGGTCGGTGCCGTCCCGCTGCCAGGACAGCAGCCACGCCTGGTGGTTCATCCCGGCGGTCCGGTACTCGACCTCCTCGTACGGCACGTCGACCAGCTCGCACAGGCCGCGCACCGTCCAGTACACCGAGTGGCACAGCCCGACGGTCTTCAGCTCCGGCGCGACGGCGTGCAGGTAGCCGACGTTCATCGCCATCGGGTTGGTGTAGTTGAGCAGCCAGGCGTCGGGGCAGACCGCGAGCATGTCGCGGGCGATCCCGTCCAGCACCGGGAAGGTACGCAGGCCGCGGAAGATGCCGCCGACGCCGATCGTGTCGGCGATGGTCTGCCGCAGGCCGTACCCGGCGGGGATCTCGAAGTCGCGCACCGTCGCGGCGTGCATGCCGACCTGGATGGAGTTGATCACGAAGTCGGCGCCGGCGAGTGCCGTGCGCCGGTCGTCGGTGGCGACGATGGTCGGCTTCGCGCCGAGCGCCTCGGCGATCCAGCCGGCGACCCGGCAGGCGGTGGCGAGCCGGTCGGCGTCGATGTCGTACAGCACGATCCGGGCGTCGGCGAGTTCGGCGGTGGACAGGATGTCGGTGAGCAGGTCGCGGGTGAACACGACGCTGCCGGCACCGAGGAAGACGATCGAAGGCATGGTTGTGCGTACTTTCTTCGGTTGCGATGAAAGAGGATCAGCAGGCGTCGCGGACGTACGTGTCGGAGCCGGGCGCGGTGACGTCCCGGTCCCGCAACACCACCGACAGCTCGTCGCCCACGGTGCGGCAGGCCTTGTCGAACCCGGTCCGGTCGTACTCGACGACGAACACCTCGGCGCCGTACGCGGCGGTGTAGTCGCCGCACTCGTCGTACTCGGCGCACTCCTCCGCGACGGCGAAGTCGAACCCGGTCCGCCGACCGACGTTCGCGATCTCGGCGGTGTTCTTCTGCCCGATGGCGAGCCCGTCCGCATGCGCCCGGGCGGTAAGCAGCCGGGCGTACGCGAGCGCATCGGCCCGGTCGAGCAGCCGCTGCGAGCGGGTCCAGGAGTCGAGGTTGTCCGGCTCCACCGCCCGGAAACCGTCCGCGGCGCAGCCGTCGATCCAACCGCCGACGAGGTCGGCCAGCGCGGCCCGCTTCGCCGCGGTCGAGGTGTCCAGCAACACCTCGCCCCAGTCGGAGTCGACCACCTCGTTGCCGTCCGCGTCGTGCAGCAGCAGGTCCTCGTGGTTCGCGCGCCACCAGGCGAGCTCACCCGGCTGGGTCTGGTAGGCGTTCACGTAGCAGATGGTGTAGACGTTCGGCGCCGGCGGCGCGGTGCGGTCCCGGGACACCACCTGCACGCCGCTCGGCGGCGGGTAGGGTGCGCCGATCTGGTAGTCGAAGCCGGTGTTGCCCGGCGGGGGCACGACATCCGGCGCGGCGCCGGCCGGCACCGTGGCAGCGAACAGCGTGGCGGCCACGACGAACGCGGCCGAGAGGGCACGACGGGTACGGAAACGGTCGATCACGACGACACTCCGGGCCGGTCGAGATCTGCCCCGCCTCGGGCGGCGACGCCCTGGCGACCTTGGTGCCGGCACCGGGGAACACCGGCGTCGACTGGGCCCGATCTACCTGGTCGACACGACCGGTTCGGCAGCTGGTCGTGTCGAAGTGCATACAACCGCCGGTCCGCCCCCGTTGTCAAGAACGGCGCGGTGCCTCTCCGCCACGCCGGGGCGAAGACGGCGACGGCCCCGACTCCCGGTAGGCCGGGGGTCAGGGCCGTCACCGCGCGGCGGTACCGCCGGTGAGCCGGTACCGCGCGCGGCGGTACCGCCGGTGCGGCGGTACCGCCGGTGCGGCGGTACCGCCGGTGAACCGGTGTCAGCCGCGGTGGCGGGCCAGGTAACGACGCCGGCCGAGGAAGAACAGCGCGGCTCCGGCCAGCAGTACCGCGGCGCCGCCGCCGGCGATCGCGCCGGTGCTGCTGCCGGTGACCGGCAGGGTGGAGCCGTCGCCGCCGCCCTGGCCGCCGGCCGCGGTGATGTCGAACGCGGCGGTGTTGTTCTTGGCGTCGGTGTCACCCGGGGTCTTGGTCGTCACCGTGATGCTGCCGTCGTGGCCGACGTCCGCCCTGTCGATGGTGAACGTCAGCTTCAGCGTGGCGCCCTTGCCGGCGCCGACCACGGCGTCGTCGCTGTGGCAGGTCGCCTTGGCGCCCTTGGTCGCCCACTCGCAGCCCTTCGGCAGCTCGGCCAGGGTGGTACCGGACGGCGCGACGATCGTGATGCTGCCGCCGATCATGTCCGACGGGCCGGTGTTGTCGCCCTTGGCGGTGACCGTGACGGTGTCGCCGACCGCGCCGCTCGCCTTGGTCGCCGAGACCACGTAGTCGTAGTGGTTCGCGGTGGTCGTGATCGGCGTGCTGACCGTGTTCGGCCCCTTCAGGTCGTGCCAGTCCTCGGTCGGCTTCCCGGTGGCGTCCAACGGAACCACCAGCGCGACCACGGTACCGATCGACTGCGGCCCGGGCGCGTTGGCCGCCACGCTGAACTTCGCGTCGTTGTCGGCCCGCTGGCCGGGCGCGAGCTTGCCGCTCTGGTCGGTGATGGCGCAGCTCCACAGCGTCTGCGCGCCCTGGTCCTCGGTCTGCTTGCAGGCCTTGTCCTGCTGGATGTCGGGAATCGTGACGTAGCGCGGGATCGCCACGTTCATCAGCACCCCGTCGGTGGCCTGCCCGCTGACGTTCTGCACCGAGTAGTGGAAGCTGCCGGAGCCGCCCGGGGCGACCGCGGCGGGCTTGGTGATCGTCGCCTGCAACGCGTGGTCGCTGCCGGGATCGGCGGCGGCCGGCGTGGCGAGCGCGAGCGCACCGGCACCGGCGGCCACGACGGCGCCGAGACCGGCGAGCACCCTTCTCGTTGCGAACCCTGACATCTGGCTTCCTCCAGCACTGGTTTCGATCGATCACACCGCGGCGCCGCGTCCGGGCACCGGTTCGTGTCATGTCCACACACGACACTGCACAATGGACGCAACCGGTCGATCCCGGCACCGGGAACCCGGCGACGGCGCACCGTCGGCAGCGGTTTCCGCTGGTACGACGGGGTTCCGGCGGTCCGCGATGGACCGTAACCGCGTGCCGTGCGGCCGACAACGGCGTCGATCACCGCCTCGGCGACGGTTCGGATGTTTCCGAATCCTCGCGCGGCGGCGGGCCGGACCAGCGGTCAGCTCGTCGACACGATGGGTGCCGGCCGAGCGGGTCGAGCGTGCCGTGCGGCAGGCAGCGGCACCGGCGCGGCCGGCCTCGGTCGCGAATCTTCCGAACCGTCGCTCGTCTGCCGGAGGCGGCCGGCACGGCCGGCTCGGGCCGTCAGGGCGTGTTGAGCAGGGCGCGCAGTCTGCGACCGCGCGGGGTGAGCGTCACGTACACGTGCCGGCCGCGACGTTGCCGGCTGACCAGCCCGGCACCGGACAGGGCGTCGACGATGCCGGTCACCGCGCTGCGCGAGCGGTAGGTGGCGTCGGCCAGCTCGCTCATCGTCAGCGGTACCGACAGCCGTTGCAGGACCTCGGCCCGCGAGCCGCCGAGCGCCGCGGCGAGCAGCGAGTCGGCCGGCTCCCCCACCGTGCCCGGCCACAGCGTCTCCAGACCGGGCAGCCCGTACGCGATCCAGGACCGCTCCGGGTCGTCCAGGTCGTGTGCCATCACCCGGCGACCGGACACCAGCGGGATCAGCGTGAGCGCCCGGCCGTGCACGTCCAGCCGGCCCGGCTGCACCGACGGCAGCCGCAGCACGCCGTCGGCGAAGCTCGCGCCCGGCAGTACCGTGCCGAGCAGGTCCGGCACGGTGCGCCGAACGAGCATCTCACCGGCCCGGGCGATCTCGGTCGCGATCAGGTGTTCGGCCCGGCGCCACACCGGCCCGAGCACCGTCCAGGCGGCACGCAGCACGTCCACGTAGCGGCCGAGCCAGGTCCGCGGCGCGCGCAGCACCGGGTCCCACAGCGCCGGCGCACCGGCCGGGAACGCACACCCGATGTCGGCCACGATGTCCTCGCCGCGCAGCGCGGACAGCGCCGCCATCGCCGCGTCGAAGCCGACGTCGCGGTCGACCCGGCGGTACGGCAGGGTCAGCAGGTCGGGGGTGCGCGCGCTGCCGGCGGTGAGCGGGTGCAGCGTCTCGGCCGCATGCTCGGGCATGGCGTGCAGCAACTCCCGCCGCCACTGCGGGTGCAGGTCCCGGTCCCAGCCGCCGACCGCGTCGTACAGCGCGGTCAGCGCGCTCAGCATCGGGTGCAGCGCGACGCTGACCCGTAGCCCGTCCCAGCAGGCGCAGTGCACCTCGTCCGTCCCCCGCCGATCCATCGACCCCGTCCCCGCGCTGGTGTCTCGCCCCGCGCCCGGCAGAGCGCGCAAATCGGAAATCGAATTCACTGTAGGTACGGGTGCAAGTGCCGCCGCTGGACGGCGCGGTCGGCACGGCGAAGGGCCGGCAGATCCACCGATCTGCCGGTCCTCCCGCACGCTGGGTCGTCGGTCAGCCGGCGGCCACCGCCGGGCGGCGGCGCACCGCGATCGCCCAGCCGGCGCTGGCGAGCGTGGCGGCGCCGAGCACCACGCCGACGAAGAGCGTGAAGTAGATGCCGGCGCTGCCGACGAGCAGGTTGAGATCCGACAGCACCGGCGACAGCGCACCGAACAGGAACACCGGGGTCAGCAGGGCGCTGACCACCGCCGTCAGGATGGGCAGCGCAGCGGGAACGGGCACCGGACGCACCACCCGGCGGGCGAGCAGCAGGCCGGCGCCGAGCAGACCGAAGCCGACCGTGAGCGCGAGGTAGTGCTCCAGCGCCTGAGTCTGGGTCGGGCAGGTCGTCGACGCGCACTCCACCGCATTGCCCGGGGTTCGCCGCAGCTCCACCAGCCGGTCGACCGCGGTGAGCAGGAACGACAGGGCGACGATCGCGCTGGCCCAGCCGGCGACCAACCAGCCGCTGGACAGTGCCAGCGCCCGGTGGGAACGGTTGGCCCGGCGCAGCCGCCGGGCCAGGTCGGCCGCGCGGCCGAACCGGGCGACCGCCTCGCGGGCGGCCAGGTCGGCCGGGACACCGCGGGAGACCGCCTCGGCGACGTCGTCGCGCAGGTGTTCCTCGGCCTCGGCGAGGGCGCGGCGGCCGGCGCCACCGGTACCGGAGAGTCGGTCGAACAGGTCGTCCAGGTAGCGTTCGACGCTGTCGGGTTCGGTCATGTCAGTCCCTCCATCGGGGTCGGTCCGATCACGGCGCCCATGCCGGCGGCGAAGACCCGCCACTCGCGGCGCTTGGCGCGCAGCGTCGCCCGGCCGTCGGGGGTCAGCCGGTAGACCCGGCGGCGCCGCGAGGCGACGGTGGCCCACTCACTCGCGACCAGCCCGTCCCGTTCCAGCCGGTGCAGGGCCGGGTAGACGGTGCCCTCGGGCAGGTCGAACGCGCCCTCGGAGCGTTCCCGCAACCGCACGATGACGGAGTAGCCGTGCGCCGCGCCGAGATCGTGCAGCGCGGTGAGCAACAGCAGGTCGAGGTGGCCTCGAAGGTCCATACCTAGGAACCTATGCATCGAAAGCTAGGTAGTCAATCCCCCGGGTGTGGCAGGTCTCGCCGCGGGCCGGCTCCGTCGGCCGCCGTACCCGCCGACCGGTAAGAATGGCCCCATGGACCTGCTGCTGCTGTCGAACTCGCGCACCCACGGCTACGGCTACCTGGAGCACGTGCGCGACGAGATCACCGAGTTCCTTGCCGGCGCCACCGACCTGGCCTTCGTGCCGTACGCGCTGCGCGACCACGACGGGTACACGGCCACCGTCACCGACGCGCTGCGGCCGCTCGGGGTGACGGTGACCGGGGTGCACACCGCGGCCGACCCGGTCGCGGCGATCGAGGCGGCGCCGGCCGTCTTCGTCGGCGGCGGCAACTCGTTCCGGCTGCTGAAGACGTTGCAACACACCGGGTTGGCCGAAGCGATCCCCGGCCGGGTGCGATCCGGGACGCTGCGCTACATGGGTGCCTCGGCGGGCACGAACATGGCCTGCCCGACGCTGCGGACCACCAACGACATGCCGATCACCGAGCCCGCCTCGTTCACCGCGCTGGGGTTGGTGCCGTTCCAGATCAACCCGCACTACGTCGACCCGGACCCGTCCTCCACCCACATGGGCGAGACGCGCGAGCAGCGGATCACCGAGTTCCTGGAGGACAACGACGTGCCGGTGCTCGGCATCCGCGAGGGTGGGCTGCTGCGGGTGCGGGACGGAGCGGCCCGGCTGGGCGGGGTGAGGGGCGCCCGGCTGTTCGCCCGCGACGCGCAGCCGCGCGAGCTCGCGCCCGGCGACGACGTGTCGTTCCTGCTGTCCGGCACGCCCCGCTTCGACGCAGCGGCCTGACGTCGCCTCGCGCGGGTCTGGTACCGGCCCGCCGCCCCGTGGCGAACGGCGGGCCGGGGTCTGCGGCTCGCAGCCTCAGGCGTTGCCCTGGGTCTGCAGCGCGGTCATCGGGCCGTACCGGTGCACCAGGTGCTCGAACTCCGCCTGGTCGTGGAAGCGCAGCGTGCCGCGGCCGAAGTCCTTCGCCACCTCGATGCAGAACCGGACGGCGGACTCCACACTGGACAGTTGGGTGGCGCCGGTGGCCGAGCCGGCGACCGGTGTCTCGGTGGTGATCGCGACGCCGACCACCGGCGCCGCGGTGGCGGTGGTCGGCTGCAGGATCGAGTTCACGTGGTAGGCGCCGTTGCCGTACGGGGTGATGTCGGCCATCGCGAGCGGCAGCACCGCCGGCAGCGAGCCGGTGACCCGCTGCTGGACCGCGAGCAGGTCCTCCGACACCCGCAGGATCCAGCCCTGCTTGACCGTCGGTGAGATCGCGAACCCGTTGACGTTGACGATCCGGTTGCCCTTCGTGGTGTCCACCGACAGCACCGCGTCGGCGTCCGGATCCACCTCGTGCTCGTTCATCGCGGCCAGGTCGACCGGCGAGTCCATGAACGGGACCGGATCGTGCGGCCGGGTCGGTGCGTCCGGGCAGATGTGCGTGGCGACCACGACGTCGCCGTCCAGCACGTCACCGCGGGCGTGCATCGCGGACAGCTTCGCCGCGACCGACACCGCGGTCAGCGCGCCGTCGCCGTCCGAGACGAAGCCGAGCTGCTCCGGCCGCGCACCGAGCCCGCCGAGGCGGCCGATCACGCCGAGCGTCGGCGCGTCCCCACCGGCACTGCGGCCGCGCCGGCCCGGGATCGTCAGCCGGACGAAGTCGGTACTGCCCTTGTCACCGCGCACCGTGTGCACGGTCGGCTTCGGCGCCCCGCAGCCCGTCAGGTACTCGGCCACCGCGGCGCCGGTGACGGCCGGGTCGTCGAGCAGCTCGTACGCGTCGATCACGTGCCGCCAACTCATGGATCCCCCTTGCATTCTGTCCTGTGTGGAGTGTCGGGCCGCTCAGCCCATCGCGTACGAGGCGAGCAGCCCACCGGCCAGTACCGCGTCGACGGCCGGCACACCGAGCCGGTCGCGGATCGGCCCGGCCAGGCCGATCGTGGTCATGCCGGTGCAGGCGAACAGGATCGCCTCGGCCCCGGCCGACACCAGCTCCCGGGCGGCGTCGACCGCGCGGTCGACGGCGCCTGGTTCCAGCAGGTCGGTGGTCCGGTGCACGCCCGCGGGCCGCAGCGAGCCGACCAGGCGGTCCCCGAGCACGGCGGCGACCGGGGCCGGCGGCTCGGCGTTGAGCCCCAGTACCCCGACGCGGCCGCCGAGCCCGAGCGCGACCGCGGCGGCGGCCGAGCCGGCGCCGACCACCGGTACCGGCAGGGCGGCGCGGGCCGCGGCGAGGGCCGGGTCGGCGGCGCAGCTGATCAGGATCGCCGTCGCGCCCCCGTCGACCAGCCCGGCCGCCAGGTCGAGGATCTTCGGCTCGGCCGCCCGTTCGGTGGCCGCGTCGTGGATGCCGTGCGGCTGGTCGGGAATGCACGCCGAGGTGGTCGCGATCTGGTACCTGGCCTGGATCGCCGCACCGTGCGCCCCGACGAACGCGGGGTCGTCGCTGGTGACCACCCGGACGATGCCCAGCAGTGGGTCGCTCATCGTCGTTGCTCCTTCCTTGCGCTCCGTCCGGTGCCGCGCCGGCACCCGGCCGGGTCAGGCGACCAGTTCACCGGCGAGCCGGGCGACCACCGACCGGGCCAGCAGCACCGGTACGCTGGCGGCTTCGGTTGCGGCGGACCGCATCGCGGCGGTGTAGCCCATGCAGTCGAGCACGATGCGGGTCGCACCGCCGGCGGCCAGCCGGGCCGCGGCCGCGGCGACCGCCGCCGGCGCGCCCGCTTCGTACGGGGTCGCCGCGGCCACCGTGACCGCACCGACCACCGGCTCCCACTTCTGGTGGCTCATCGACACCTGCGCGGGCAGCGGGCACACGATGCCGACCCGTTCACCCGCGCACAGGGCCGCGACACCGCCGAGCAGCAGCGGCTCGGCGAACAGCAACGGCCGGTCGTGCCGCAGCGGCGGGAACGTCCCGGTGCACACCACCAGGGTGGCGTCCACGCCGGTCTCCACCGCGGCGATCGCCGCCTGCACCGCCCCGATCGCGGCGTCGTGGTCGAGCAGCACCGCGGAGCCGTCGGCGAGCCGGGTGGTCAGCACGTGCTCGGCGCCCTCGGCCGGGGCCAGCGCGGCGATCCGCGCCGTGGTCAGGCCGTCCAGCGCGCCGCGCTCGACCACCGAAGCGGCGTCGATGCCCAGCGGCGCCAGCAGCTCCGGCACCATGTCGACCCGCGGCGACTGGCCGATGGTGACGATCCCGAGCCGGCTCATCCGTCCTCCCGGGCCATCCGCAACAGCGTGTCCAGCACGGTCGGCGTCTCGCGCAACCCGTCGTGCTGGTAGGCGTTGGTGATCCACGGGTGCACGTTGCCGACCAGCTCCGCGGTGGACAGCGAGAGCTCGCGCGGTACGTACATGTCGTCGTGGTACACCGCCGCGTACACCGGGACCTCGTTGCGCCGCAACCGGTCCACGTCGTAAAGGGCGGGCCAGTCGGACTTCGCCGCGAGCAGCTGTGCGGCGGGGGCGAGCGGCACCAGCGCCGGGTCCTCGGCGAAGTGGAACGGGTGGTAGGTCTCGCCGGTGAACAGGAAGTCGGGGTTGTCCACCGCGAACGCCGCCCGTCGCTGGTACTCGCGTTCCGCGGCCCAGTCCGAGGCGTCGCCCTGGTTGTAGATCAGCTCCTGGAACACCGCGTACAGCGGGCGGGTGGCGAGCGACACCTCGGCGTGCACGCCGGCGAGGAAGGCGTCGGACAGCTCGTCGCCGACGAACGCCTCCTCCAGCAGGAAGTGCAGCGCGTCGAAGCTGCCGCGCTGGCCGAGCCCGACGCCGAGACCCTGGAACCGGCGCGGCGACAGCCGCTCCCCGGTGGGCAGCCGAACGTCGTGCTCGGCCAGGTGGCCGGCGATGCGGGCGGCGAGCGCCCGATCGCCCGGGTACCGGTGGAAGTAGCGCTCGTTGCGTTCGGCGATCCGGTCGAAGGTCAGCGCGTACACGTCGGCCGCGGTCGCGGTGGGCGACGCCAGCCCGCCGGTGACGAAGGCGCGCCGGATCCCCTGCGGCGCAAGCGAAAGGTAGGTCAGCGTGATGAACCCGCCGTAGCTCTGCCCGAGCGTGTCCCACCGCGCGGTGCCGCCGAGCTCGCGGCGCAGGATCTCCGCGTCGGCCACGATCGAGTCGGCCCGAAAGTGCGTCAGGTACCCGGCCTGCGCGGCGGCGTCCCCGCGGCGCGGCAGGGTCTGGCGGTTGACCGGGGTGGAGCGGCCGGTGCCGCGCTGGTCGAGCAGCACCACCCGGTAGTCGTCCAGAGCACGTCCGACGAACCCGCCGCGGTTGGCGGGCCGGATGGCCTTGCCGCCCGGACCGCCCTGCAGGTACAGCAGCCGGGGCAGCTCACTGTCCACCTTGGACGCGTCGACCAGCTCGCGGGCGAACAGCTCGATCTTCTCGCCGGTCGGGTTCGTGTGGTCCAGCGGTACCTCGAGCACGTGGTCGGTGTAGACCACGCCGTGCTGGCGGAAGCTGCCGGTGATCATCAGTACCCCGCAATCTGCAGTCGGTGACAGATCTCCACCAGGGTGGGATGCACGTAGCGGCCGTCGACCTCGATGGCCTCGCCGTCCAGCTCGATGGTCGGGTCGAGCAGGCTGCCGTCGGTGTGCGCCGGCGCCACCCAGTGCTCGCCGCCGATCCAGGCGCCCTTGGTGCCGATGCCGAGCTCCACGCAGCCGAAGACCCGCTCGTCCTCGACGATGCGGCCGGTGGGTTTGGTGACGCCGGGGTTGAAGCCGAGCGACCAGTGCGCGACGCGGTACATGTTCTCGCCGGTGGGCAGCGCGGCCTGGGCGGCCATCCAGCGCCGGAACGTCGCGGTGTCCGCGCCGTCGCCCTCGATGGAGGTCACCACACCGTTCTCGACGGCCATCCGGATCGGGGCCCGGAGCAGTCCGAGCTCGTTCGGCGGCCAGCACGCGCCGTCGAAGACCAGCACGCCCTGCTGCGTCTGCTCCAACGGGTTCCAGGAGATCTGACCGGCGAGCATCACCGTCTCCCCCGGCTTCTCCGCCGGCTTGCCGCGCAGGTTCACCGGCCGGTTCCCGTTGCGCGCCCGCAGATCGGTCCCGGCGGGCGTGGTGATGTGCACCTCGTCGGCGGCGGACAGCAACGCCACCAGCGCGTTGCCCAGCTCGGTGGTACCGGCGAAGTCGACCTTGCCGACGGTGTCCACCAGCATCTGCACGTCCATCCCGGTCAGGTTGGCGTACCGGGCGCCGGCGGCCATCGCGGCCCGGAACGCGTCCGAGTGCATGATGTAGCTCAGCGTGTACTCGATCCAGACGTCGGCGTGCGCGATCGCGCCGGCGACCGGGGCCGGTGGTTCCATCGCCACGGTCGGCCGGGTGTCGTAGCGGATCACCGTGGGGGTGGCGCCGGCCGCGGCGGCCGCCTGCGCGGTCAGTTCCACGACCCGCCCGTCGGTGGCGGTGTCACCGGTGATGACCACGTTCTCGCCCGGCCGCACGAGCATGATCTCCTCGATCAGCTTGCGGGCCCCCAGCGCCGCCTCGAACGACAGGTACTCCGGTCGCGACTCGATCCGACTTGTTACTTCCATGATGGAATCAACCCTTCACTATCCGGCTGACGTCGGTGACGGAACTGCCGGCGATCAGCCCGGCGCCGAACAGGTTCAGTTCGGTCGCCGCCTTCTCCCTGCCGCGCACCTGGGACCAGACGATCCGGAACGCCAGCGCGCCGAACACGAACCAGCACGCGTACGGGGTGAGGATCAACAGGCCGGTCGCGAGCAGCACACCCATCTGCCGGTTCGGCCCGCCGATCAGCTGGATCGCCGCGCCCGGGATCGCCCACAGCAGGATGTTGACCAGCATCGACGTGTCGGTCAGGCCGTGCGTGACGGTGTCCGCGTACACCTTGGCGACCGGCGGGATCTGGCCGGAGTCGAAGTACGACTGCCACACCAGCGCGACCACGATCAGCGCGACGCCGAAGCCGACCAGCCCGGCGATGTACTGCTGCTTGCGGCCGGCGCGCTCCACCAGCTTGTGCGGCACGCCGCCCTGCCGGACGATCCAGCCGGCCTTGAAGTCGTAGCCCATGTCGGCGAACGCCGGGCCGGTCGCCGCCACGTACGCGACGAACAGCGCCAGCGGCACCGTCGGGAACCCGATGACCAACCCCAGTACCAGGAAGATCAGCGTCACCGCGAACGCCGGGAACCAGCCGGAGTGCATCGCGGCGAGGCCGACGATCAGCTCGTGCACCAGCGCGGCGAAACCGGCCAGCAGGCACCAGCCGATCAGCGCCGGTACCGAGAAGTGCCCGATTAGGCCGCCGAGCAGCGCCACGACCACGGCGCCGAGCGCGAACAGCACGTACCCCTGGCCCAGCGCCCGGCGCAGCCCGCGGGAGTCGATGCCCGGCGCCTCGTCGGCCAGCCCGGGCGCCGCCGCCTCCGCCTCGGGGGACGGCTCCGGGGCCGGCTTCGAGGAGTCCCGGCGGAACAGCAGCACCAGCGCCTGGATCAGCGCCACGATCCCGGCACCGACCATCATCCCGTGCGGGATGTACATGGCGTTGAGGTCGACGCCGAACCACTCCTGCGCGTACTGCCGGAAGCCCAGGCCGGTGCCGAACATGGCGAGCGCCCAGATGTTGCCGATCAGCGCGACGCCGGCGGCGGAGAACGGCAGCGCGGCACCGGCGATCTTCACGAACGAGCCGGCGAAGCCGACCAGGCCGGACAGCCCGAGCAGCGCCGCCTTCCGGCCGCCCTCGTCGCCGGCGATCATCGTCTCCGCCGCCGCGACCCCGGCCGGCCAGGTGGCCTTCGCCGGGTACAGCTTGGAGTCGAACACCTTGAACAGCACCCAGGCGTCGACGGCGAGACCGATCGCGGCTCCGGCCAGCATCGGCCACACCAGGTCGCGGCGACCGATCAGGAACGGTACGGCGATCGGCACCAGCAGCGAGTTCGCCGCGGCGAACGTGGCGCCGGAGATCGCGCTCTGCACCAGGTTCTGCCGGTGGATCGAGCGCATCTTGCGCAGCTGGTTGAGCGGGATCCGGCCGACCAGCATCGCCACCAGCGCGCCGATGACCGCGGTGTTGGCCGAGATGCCCAGCGTGGTGATCAGGTGCAGCCCGATGAAGGCACCGAGCACCGACAGCGCGATCGTGAGGATCAGCACCACCGGTTCGACGGTGCGCGGATGTGACTCGGCCCCGTGCAGGACGGCGCCCTTCGGGATCGTCGGGTTGGCCATGACTCTCCTTTGGCGCGGCGTGTCGCCGCTACGTGGCGTCGCCGCCGAGCAGCCGGGTCAGCGCCGCGCCGGCGGCGCGCACCCGGTCGACGACGCGATCAACCTTGCCCGACATGCGGTCCTGCGGCCCGATGACGACCAGCGAGCCGACGATGTCGCCGGCCGCGAAGACCGGCGCCGCCACCGACGTCACGTTCGCGTCGAACTCACCGTGCGAAACCGCGATGCCCTCTGCCCGGACCCTGGCGTACCGGTCCGTCAGCTCGGCGAGCGATCCGATCGTCCGATCGTTGAACCGCTGCAGCGGCCCCTCCCCGAGCAACTGGTCGATCTGGTCCTCCGGGTAGAAGGCGAAGATCGCGTGGCCGGCCGCGCCACCGTGGCCGGGGATGGTCTCCCCCACGGTGGCCGAGTAGCGGACCGGGCCGGTCGAGTCCACCGCCAGCACGCACCGGTAGTGCGCGCCGTGCGGCACGTTCAGTACGGAGCTCTCGCCGAACTCGTCGACCAGCTCGGCGAGCAGCGGTCGGGCCGCCGTCTCCAGCCCGCCGCCGCGCTCGGCGGTGCGGGCCAGCACGGCGATGGCCGGGCCCAGCCGGTACCGCCGGCTGTGCGGGTCGGCGAGCACGAAGCCGCGGCCGGCGAGCGTGGTCAGCAGCCGGTGCACGCCCGCCTTGTCCAGCCCGAGCTCGCGGGCGAGGTCGCTCACGCCCCACTCGGGTCGACGCTGGAACGCCAGCAGCACCCGCAGCGCCCGATCGGCGGTCCGGGCCGGACCGCGATCGCCGTCACCGGTCGCGTTCATGGAGCCTCCGTTCAACGTGTTTCAATAATTGAAACGCTGTTCAATTATCTGACACGCATGCGGCGAGTATTGCCCCGCCCGGCACGCCCGGTCAAGCGTTTCCCCTGCTGAATCGGCTCCGTGGGACCCGACAGCGACCTCCGGACACCCCATCGACGGCGACATCGGGCGGGCGCCACCGACCCGACCCGATCTTGACGTGCGAACAGATAACCGCTATCTATTAGAGCTAACCGTTAGGGGTGTCGGTGCAGGATGTCGTGTTGGCCCTGTTGGCCAAGGAGCCCGCGCACGGGTACCAGCTGCGCGCGCGGCTGCGCGCCGCGCTGGGGCCGCTGGGCGGGGACCTGAACGCCGGCCAGGTGTACGTCACGCTCGGCCGGCTGGAGAAGGCCGGCCTGGTGTCGAGGGCCGACCCGGCATCGAAGGCAGTCTCGGCGTCGAAGGCAGGCTCGGCGTCGAAGGCAGGCTCGGCGTCCACGGCCGGCCCGGTGTCGGCGGCCGACCCGGCGCCGAAGGCTGACCCGCTGTCCAAGGCCGGCCCGCTGTCGAAGGCCGACCCGGCGTCGGCGGAGCGGTCCGCCGATCGCACCGACCGGGACCGCAAGACGTACGCGTTGACCCCGGCCGGGCAGCGGCGGGTCGCCGAGTGGGTCGGCGAGGTCAGCTGGCCCCGGCCGGATCTGGCCGAGTTCCATCTCAAGCTCGTCGCGGTGGCGGCGAGCCGGCTGGCCGATCCGGTCGCGGTGATCGACGCGCAGCGCCGGGAGCTGTTGCGCCGGCTGCGGGACGCCCAGCGCGCCGTGCTGGCCGAACCCGACGACTCGATGGCCGCACTGCTGTTGGAGGGGATCGTGCTGCGGTTGCAGGCCGACCTGCGCTGGTTGCAGGCGTGCGAGAAGACCTGGGTGCCGCGCGGGAGGAACGCGTGAACGCGGCACCGTTCGCGATCCAGGCACGGTCGCTGCGCCGGGAGCACGGCGAGCAGCAGACGCTGGTCCGCGCGGTCGACGAGATCGACCTGGACGTACCCACCGGGCAGACGCTCGCGGTGACCGGGCCCAGCGGCTGCGGCAAGTCCACCCTGCTGCACCTGCTGGGCGGGCTGGAACGGCCGACCGGTGGCGCCCTGTGGCTGGCCGGTCGCCGGGTCGACGGGCTGAGCGAACGCGCCCTGGCCCGGCTGCGACGCCGCACGGTGGGGTTCGTGTTCCAGGCGTTCCACCTGGTCGAGGAGCTGTCCGCGCGGCAGAACGTCGAGCTGCCGGCGCTGCTCGCCGGCGCCTCGCCGCGCGCCGCCCGGCACCGCGCCGGCGAACTGCTCGACCGGGTCGGCCTGACCCACCGGTCCCGGCACCTGCCGGCGGCGCTGTCCGGCGGCGAACGCCAGCGGGTCGCCATCGCCCGGGCCCTCGCCAACGCGCCGCTGGTGGTACTGGCGGACGAACCGACCGGCAACCTGGACAGTGCCGCGGCCCGCGACGTGCTGCGGCTGTTCGAGGAGCTGCGGCAGGACGGTCAGACCCTGGTCATCGTCACCCACGACGACCGGGTCGCGGCCACCGCCGACCGGCTGGTCTCGATGCGCGACGGCGCGTTCGTGGACGACGTCTGGCTGGCCGGGGCGCCCGCGGGTCCGCTGGCCGCGCTCGGCGGGTTGGCCACCGGCACGCCGGGCGGACCGACCGGGCTGGACGGCTGAGGCGGATGGGCAGGCTGCTCCTGGTCGGCCGGCTGATCCGGACCGACCTGCGGCACTGGCCGCTGCTCGCGGTGCTGTTCGTGGTCGTGGTGGGTGTCGCGACCGGGACGCTCGCGGTGGGCATGACGCTGGGCGACACCACCCGGGCCGACTACGCGGCGACCCGGGCGGCGACCAACGGGCCGGACCTGATGGTCCTGACCGCCGACCAGCTGCCCGCCGAACGCACCGCGCTGCGCTCGGTCGCCCGCCGGCCGGAGGTGACCGGGCAGGTCGGGCCGTACCGGCTGCTGCGCGGGGCGACGCTGGCCGCGCACGGACACCGCATGACCGCGACGGTGGAGGGCCGCGGCACCGCACCGAGCGCCGTGGACCGACCGCTGGTGACCGCCGGGCGCTGGTTGCGGCCCGGCGGTGCGGTGGTCGAACGCGGCTTCGCCACCGCCCTGCACCTCCGGGTCGGCGACCGCATCACGCTGGCCGGCCGGACCTTCCCGGTCGTCGGCATCGCCGTCACCACCGCGACCGGCGTCTACCCGGGCGCCGGGCTCGACGTCGGCCCGAACGACTACGCCGGCCTGGTCTGGCTCACCGACGCCGACCTCCGCCCGCTGAGCAGGCCGGAGCTGCGCCCCGGGTACGCGATGGGTCTGACGCTGGCTGATCCGGACGTCAAGGCCTTCCAGAACGCGATCAGGCCGTCGCTGCGGGCGAACCCGGACGTCCGGATCAACACCCGCGGCCGCATCACCACCGAGGACGCCAGCAACCGGCTGCTCGCCGACAGCGAGTCGGTGCTGCAGATCGGTGGCTGGCTGCTGGCCGTCGCCGGGCTCGCCGGGCTGGTCGGCCTGGCGACCCTGCGCACCGACCAGCAGCTGCGGCGGGCCGGCCGGTTGAAGGCCACCGGCGCGACGCCGGGCCTGATCGGCACGGTCCTGCTGGCCCAGTACCTGCTGCTCGCCCTCGCCGCCGCGGCGGCCGGGCTGCTGGCCGCCCGGCTGGCGGTGTCGACGATCGGGCACCCCAGCGAGAGCCTGCTGCGCGCACCGGTGCCGATCGGGCCCGGCACCGCGGTACCGGTGTGCGCCCTGGCGCTGCTGGTCGCGCTGCTGACCTCGGCGGGGCCGGCGATCCGGGTGGCCCGCACGCCGACGGTCACGGCGATGGCCGGTACCGCCGGCCGCGAGCTGACCCACCCGGCCGGGTTGACCGGGGTGGTCGGCGCGCTGCCGGTACCGCTGATGCTCGGGTTGCGGCTCGCCGCCCGGCGGCTGCGCCGTGCGGTGCTGACGGCCGCCGGGATCGCCGCGGTGGCGGCGGTGATCGCCGGGATGCTGTGCTGGCACGCCCAGCCCGCCGCGTCCGCCGCGCTGACCACCCGCACCGAGCACACCTACCAGGCGCTCCTCGCCATCACCGGCGCGCTGGTGGCACTGGCGGCGCTGGACGCGGTGGTCGTGGTCTGGTCGACGGCGCTGGACGCGCGGCGCACCCTCGCGGTGGCCCGGGCGTTCGGTGCCACCCCGGGGCAGGTCACCGCGGGGCTCGTGCTCGCGCCGCTGCCGGCGGCCGCGGTCGGCGCCGCCGTCGGCATGCCGATCGGACTCGGCCTGTACTGGCTGGTATCCGGCGCCCGGATGGTCGCCACCCCGCCGACCTGGTGGCTGCTGGCCGCCGGCGCCGCCATCGTGGCGGGCGTCGCCGCCCTCGGCGCGATCCCGGCCCGGCTGGACGCCCGCCGCCCCGTCGCCCCGATCCTCGACGCCGAAACCCGGTGACGAACCGCCGGTCGGTCGAGACGACCGGCGACCGCGGGCCGACTAGCATCGGCCCCGGCCGCGCTCACCGGATGGAGTTCGTCGTGTCCGACACCACCTGCCACATGTCGATCTCGTTGGACGGCTTCGTCGCCGGCCCCGACCAGAGCCGTACGGACCCGCTGGGAAAGCGCGGGCAGGAACTGCACGGCTGGCACCTCGGCGACCCGCGGGCCAACGACGCGGACCGGGCCGCGACCGGGTGGCTGATGCGCCCGAGAGGCGCGTACGTGATGGGCCGCAACATGTTCGGCCCGATCCGGGGCGACTGGGACGAGGACTGGTCCGGTTGGTGGGGCGCCGAGCCGCCCTACCACGCGCCGGTGTTCGTCCTGACCCACCACCGGCACGACCCGATCGCGATGGCCGGGGGGACGACGTTCCACTTCGTCACCGACGGCTTCGCCGCGGCCTACGCCGCGGCGTGCGAGGCCGCGGGCGACCGGGGCGTGGACATCGCCGGCGGCGCCTCGACGGTCCGGCAGGCGCTCGCCGCCGGGGTGATCGACGAGCTCACCCTCGACATCGCGCCGATACTGCTCGGCTCGGGCGAGCGGATCCTCACCGGGGTCGACTTCGACTTCGAGCCCGTCGAGGCGCTGCACTCCCCGCTGGCCACCCACGTCCGCTACCGCCGCAGGAGCTGACCCGGGGGCACGTGCGACATCCACGGCCGGGAGTGCCTCGCCTGCACTCCGCCGTGAAGGTGTGACCCGGTGCGCGGGTGTCGACGGCCGGCGCCGCTGCGGTTGACATACTCGGCGGCGACCGGGGCGGCCACCCGGGTACGACAGGGGGCGCTGTGGCGGAGGCGGAGGTCGGGCCGGACTGGGCGATGCGGCCGGCGGTGCACGCCGATCTGGACGCGCTGGCGGAGCTGCGGGCCACGGTGATGCGGGCGGACCTGACCCGGCTCGGGCGGTACGACGAGCACCGGGTGCGGCAGCGGCTCCGCGACGGGTTCGACCCGCGGTACACCTCGGTGATCGTCGCCGCCGGCGAGACGATCGGCTGCGTCACGGTGCGGCCGGCCGACGACGGGTGGTGGCTGGAGCACTTCTACCTCGCGCCGCACCGGCAGGGCGGCGGCCTCGGATCCGCGGTGCTGCGCCGGGTCCTGGCCCGCGCCGACGCGCGACGGCTGCCGGTGCGGCTCGTCGTGCTGCAGGGCAGCGCCGCGCGCCGGCTCTACGAGCGGCACGGGTTCGTGTTCGAGCGCGACGACCCGATCGACGTGTACCTGGTGCGTCCGGTCCCCGCGCCGGTCGGCTGACCCCGAGCGCGCCGCCGGCCCGGCGCCCGGCACCGGACCGGCGGGGTGCGTCAGGCGTGCCTGAGGTGGGCGATGATGCCGTTCAGGTCGAGGGTGAACATGTCGGGGCGGAACACGTGCCCACCCGGCACCTCGTGCCATTCGTGGGCGATGCCCGCGCTGGCCAGCAGGCCGCGGAACTCGCGCTGACCGGCCAGTACCTGCGTCTCGTTGACCGTGTCGAACCAGTTGACCGGGTCCGGGCTGGTGCCGGCGACCAGGAAGATCCGCTTGTTGCGGTAGCTGTCCAACCGCTCGACCGGGTTGTCGGCGCTGACCCGGGCCTCGTCCCACAGCGGTACGCCGTACACGGTGCCGCCGGCGAGATCCAGCGCGGCGGACGTGGCGTTCGCCCAGTGCGTCACCAGGCCGTAGTCGCGGCGCAGGCTCGCCGGTCCGGAGTGGGCGCTGACCGAGGCGAAGTGGCCGTAGTACTTGGCGGTGTACTTCAGCGCGCCGAAGCCGCCCATCGAGAACCCGGCGACCGCGCGGCCCGCGTACTCGCCGAAGGTGCGGAAGTTGGCGTCGATCCACGGCACCAGCTGGCTGAGGTGGAACGTCTCCCAGTTGCGCGGGCCGACGTTGGAGCTGACCGGGTTGGAGTACCAGCCGGCGTGCCCGCCGTCCGGCATCACCACGATGATCGGCCTGCCCGCGGTCAGCTGCCGGATGCCCCACCGGTCGAACGTGATGAAGTCCTGGTCGGTACCGCCGCCGTGCAGCAGGTAGAGCACCGGGTAGGTGCGGCCGCTGGTGTGGTAGTCGTCCGGCAGCAGCACGTTGACCGCCGGGTTCCAGCCGATCGCGCTGGTCTGGAACCGGTAGTACCACATCCGGGGGTCGGTCTCGCCGCGCTCGACGATGGTCAGCCCGAAGCCGTTGCTCGCCGCGCTGGCCGCCGTCGACGACCCGACCGCGCCGGCCGCCCCGAGGGCGACCGCCGCGGTGATGCCGCCCGCCGCCTTCAACAGGCTCCGCCGGCTGTGTCGATGCTCGCTCACGTGTCCTCCCGATCGCCGATCCGGCCGACCGGCGACGCGTGCCGTGCCGGCCCGGGCCGCCCGCGGCCGCCCTGCCGAGACGCTAGGTACGGCCGATGACATCTCGATGACACCGCAGCCCCGGGCGCTCGGCCGGGGCCGCGGAGCCGTCTCTAGAGTCGGTCGGATGAGTGCGCGCGAGTACCTGGCCGAGCTGTTCTCGCTGGACGGGCTGACCGCGGTGGTGACCGGCGGCAGTTCCGGGATCGGCCGCGCCATCACCGACGCGCTGGCCCGAGCCGGGGCGAGCGTGGTCGTGGTGGCGCGCACCAGATCCGCCCTGGACGCGACGGTGGCCGAGCTGACCGCGGCCGGCTGCCGGGCCGCGGCGGTCGACGCCGACCTGGCCACCCGCGACGGCGTACGGGCGGCGGCGCACCGTGCGGTCGCACCGTTCGGCGAGCCGGACATCCTGGTCAACTGCGCCGGGATCAACCTGCGGCCACCGATGGCCGAGCTGACCGAGCGGGACTGGGACGCCACGATGGCGGTCAACCTGACCGCGCCGTACCTGCTCGGGCAGCGGTTCGGTCCGCGGATGGCCGAGCGCGGCTTCGGCCGGATCATCCACATCACCTCGCAGCAGGCGCACCGCGCGTTCGTCGACAGCGGCGCGTACGGGGTGTCGAAGGGCGGGCTGGAGTCGCTGGCCCGATCCCAGGCGGAGGCGTGGTCGCGGCACGGCGTCACCTGCAACACGCTGGTACCGGGGTTCGTGCTGACGCCGCTGAACGCGCGGCTGCAGGGCGACCCGGAGCGGGTGGCCGCGCTCGCCGAGCGCACCATGGTCGGCCGCAACGGCCGCGCCGACGACTTCGCCGGCGCCGCGGTGTTCCTGGCCAGCCGCGCCGCCGGCTACGTCACCGGGCAGTCGGTCTTCGTCGACGGCGGCTTCTCGGTGCACTGAGCCCGTCGCGCCGCGGTCGGCCCACCGGTCGAGACGCCTCGTCCGGCGCGACCGTGCACGCCCCCGTTCCCGCGGTCGGCAGCGGAAGGCGGTGCGCCGCCACGGCTCAGCGGGTGGCGCCGAAGGCCTCGCGGTACCGGCCGGGGGTCGTGCCGGTGCGCCGGGCGAACTGTTCGCGCAACGCCAGCGGGGTGGCGAAACCGCACCGGTGCGCGACGGCGGTGATCGGCAGGTCGGTGGTCTCCAGCAGTTCCCGGGCCCGCTGCACCCGCTGTTCGAGCAGCCAGCGGGTCGGCGACAGCCCGGTCTCGGCCCGGAACCGGCGGGTCAGCGTGCGCGCCGACATCCGAGCCCGGGCGGCCATCGACGCGAGCGAGTGCGACTCGGCCAGCGCCCCGGTCAGGTACCCGCGCAGTTGGGCCAGGTCGTCCCCGGGCCGGCCGGGCACCGGCCGCTCGATGAACTGTGCCTGGCCGCCGTCCCGGTGCGGCGGCACCACCATCCGGCGGGCCGCGTGGTTGGCCGCGGCGGTACCGAGGTCGCGGCGGACCAGGTGCAGGCACAGGTCGATGCCGGCGGCCAGCCCCGCCGAGGTGAGCACCCGGCCCTCGTCCACGTAGAGCACGTCCGGGTCGACCCGGACCGCCGGGTACCGGTCGGCGAGCAGCGTCGCGTACGCCCAGTGCGTCACCGCCCGGCGGCCGTCCAGCAGCCCCGCGGCGGCGAGCGCGAACGCACCGGTGCAGATCGACGCGACCCGGCCACCCCGCTGGTACACGGTGCGCAGCGCGGTGCGGACCGCCGCGGGCACCGGCTCGGCCAGGCCGCCGAACCCGGGCACCACCACGGTGTCGGCCCCGGCCAGCTCGTCCAGCCCGTACTCGGTGACCAGGGGCATCCCGCTGCCGGTGCGCACCGGGCCCGGCGCCAGGCCGCACACCCGCACCCGGTACCCGTCCGTTTCGGTGCCGAAGTCACGCAGCGTCTCGCCGAGCAACTGCACCGGGATCGCCAGATCGAACAGCACCACGTCGGGCAGGGCCAGCACCGCCACCGTACGCATGGCTGGAATCCTACCCGAGATGGCTTTCCAGCCACTCCCCTCCGGCCGGCCCGGCTGCGAGGCTGCTGGACGAACACCCGGCCGGGACCGAGGGAGAAGGGACCACGCGTGGCGCAGACCAGTACCACCCGGGCGACCGAGCCGACCGGACGCCGGTACCGGCGCAACCTGGCGGTGCTGACCGTCGCGCAGGCGCTGTTCCTGTGCGGCACCAGCGTCGATCTCACCCTGACCGGGCTGGTCGGGTACCGGCTGGCACCGACGCCGGCGCTCGCCACCCTGCCCGCGGCGCTGATCACGGTGGTCACGCTGGCCGGCACCGGGCCGGCGGCGGCGCTGCTGGCCCGGTACGGCCGGCGGGTCGCGTTCCCGGCCGGGTCGGTCGCCGCGGCCGCCGGCGGGCTGGTCTCGGTACTGGCGGTCAGCGTGGCGAGCTTCCCGCTGTTCTGCCTCGGCACCGCGCTGGTCGGCGGCTACCAGGCGGCGGCCGGCTACTACAGCTTCGCCGCCGCCGACGACGCGCCCGCCGGCAGGCGCGGCCGGGCCATCGCCACCGTGCTGATCGGCGGCGTGGTCGCCGCGGTCGTCGGGCCGTTCCTCGCCACCACCGGCGTGCACGTGCTGCCGGTGCCGTTCGCCGGGGCGTACCTGCTGGTCACGGTGCTGGCGCTGGTCTCGGCCGGGCTGCTGCGACTGCTCCGGGAGGCGCCGGCGGCCACGACGACCGACGAGCCGGACACCGCGGGCGCGCGACCGCTGCGGGAGATCATGCGTACCCCGCGGTTCGTCGCCGGGGGCGTCGGCGGCGCGGTCGCGTACCTGGTGATGTCGCTGCTGATGACCGCGGCGCCGATCGCGGCGGTCAACCACCACCACACCGTCGGGCAGGGTGCCGCCGTGGTGCAGTGGCACCTGGTCGGGATGTTCCTGCCGGCGCTGGTCAGCGGGCACCTGGTGCAGTGGCTGCGGCCGGTACCGGTGCTGGTCGACGGGATCCTGCTCGCCGTCGCCGGCGCCGTCGTGGCGGCCACCGGTACCAGCGTGGCCACGTTCCTGGTGGCGCTGATCCTCGTCGGCGTCGGCTGGAACCTGATGTTCGTGGCGGCCACCACGCTGGTGGCCGCCGCCTACCGGCCGAGCGAACGGGTCCGCACCCAGACCGCGGCGCAGACGATGGCGCGGGTCGCCTCGGCGGCCGGTTCGCTGTCGGCCGGCGCGCTGCTCGCCACCATCGGCTGGGACCGTACCGCGCTGCTGACTCTGATCCCGCTCGCGATCGCCGCCGCCTGCCTGGTCCCGGCGATCCGGGCCCGCACCACCACCCCCGCCGAGGAGACCTGAGCGCCGCAGAAATGCGGTGCTGCGGCCGAGGGCCGGTCGCGATACTGCCGGCATGAGGGACAGACCCGCGGGCGTGTCGGACGGGCAGCTCGCCGCCGCGGTCGCCGACGGCTGGGGGCTCGACGTGCGGTCGGTGACCTACCGGCCGGTCGGGTTCGGCAGCTACCACTGGGCGGTGGACGCCGGCCGGCCGCTGTTCGTCACCGTCGACGCGTTCCACCACGACCCGGCCGCCGGGCTGGCACGGCTGCGCCGCGCCTTCGACACCGCGCTCGCGCTGCACCGCGACGCCGGCCTGGAGTTCGTCGTGGCGCCGCTGCCGGCCGGTACCGGGCAGACCGTGCTGCCGCTCGGTGCGCACCACTCGGTCGCGGTGTTTCCGCAGGTAGCCGGGGTGGCGGGCGAGTTCGGTGCGCACCGGGGCGAGGATGCGCCGGCGGTCCTGGACCTGCTGGTCCGGCTGCACGCGGCCCGGGTCGACGCGCCGCGCGCCGAGCCGGTGCTGCCCGGCCGGGACCACCTGCGAGACGCCCTGCGCGCCGTCGACCGGCCGTGGACCGGCGGCCCGTACACCGAGCCGTTGCGGGCGCTGCTGGCCGAGCGCGCCGGGCGGATCCGGGAGCTGCTGGGCGAGTTCGACCGGCTCGTCGGGGAGGTGCCCGGCAACGACCAGGTCGTCACGCACGGTGAACCGCACCCGGGCAACGTGCTGCACGGCCCCGCCGGGCCGCGGCTGATCGACTGGGACACCGTGCAACTCGCCCCGCCGGAACGCGACCTGTGGCTGCTGCCGGATGCGGTGCACGCCGAGTACACCCGGCGGACCGGCCGGCCGGTGTCGGCCGCGGCGCTCGCGCTGTACCGGCTGCGGTGGCAGCTCGCCGACATCGCCGTCTACGTCGACGAACTGCGCCGCGCGCGGGAGTACACCGAGGACACCACCGCCGCCTGGACCCACCTCCACCGCTACCTCGCCTGACGGGGCCGCCCGGCAGGCGCGGACCGGCCCACGGTGGCTGGCCTCACACCGGGCGCCCGGCCGCGCCGGACCGAGCCGTGCGCTGGGACGATGACGGTCCGCGGGTGGGCGAGGGGGTACCGATGCTGGACGGGCTCGGCGAGTTCTGCACCGCGGCGCTGGCCGCGCACGACTGCCCCTCGGCGTCGGTCGCCGTGGTCCGGGACGGCACTCTCGTGCTGGCCGAGGCGTACGGTCTGGCCGACGTCGCCGCGGGCCGCCCGGCCACGCCGGAGACCCGGTACGTGCTGGCCTCGATCACCAAGCCGGTCACCGCGACCGCGGCCGGCGTGCTCGCCGACCGCGGACTGATCGACCTCGACGCGCCGCTGCCGGCCGACGCGGTGACGATGCCGCCGGGCGCCGGCTGGCCGGCCCCCACGCCGCGCCAGCTGCTGCAGCACCGCGGCGGCCTCACCGCCCACTACGACTTCCGGTACGGCGACGATCCGCGGCCGCCGATCGACGCGTCGTGGTACACCCGGCTGTACCGGCGGCCCGGGTCCGGCTACGAGTACGCGAACCTCGGGTACGGCCTGCTCGGCGCCCTGCTGGAGTCCGCGAGCGGGCTGCCGCTGGCGCGACTGCTGACCCGCGAGGTGTTCGATCCGTTGGGGCTGCACTCATCCGGCCTCGGCGCGCCCACCGGCGCCGGCCCGGTGGCAACGCGGTACAGCATCGACGGGCGCGGCTATCCGGCCGAGCTGTCGACCAGCCATCCCGGCGCGACCACGGGGTTCGCCACCGCGAGCGAGCTGGCGCTGTTCGGGCACCGGTACGACACGCTGCTGCGGCCGGAAACCGTTGCGGCGACCCGGGACGGCGCGCCGATCAGCGACCACCTCGGGTACGGGCTGGGCTGGTGCGTGTCGCGCGGCGCCGGGCCGCTGATCGTCAGCCACGGCGGCGGGATGGGCGGTGTCGCGACGATGCTGGTAACGGTGCCGGAGCTGGCGCTGTCGGTGGCGGTGCTGACCAACTGCACCAGCAAGGCGGCCCGCGACGCGATCGTCGACCACGTGCTGCGCGCCGAGGTCCCGGGTTACCGACCGGCGGCGATCAGCCCCGCCGGCACCGCACCGGTGCGCCGGCTCGCACCGGCCGTCGGCGACTGGTCGGGGACGATCACCACCCCGGGCGATCCGGTACCGGTCACGCTGCGGATCGACCCGGACGGCGGGGCCGAGCTGACCCTGGCCGGCGGCAGCACGACCGCCACGGCGACACCGTCCGGCGAGTGGGACTGCACCGCCACCTTCGACGTTCAGCTGCCCACCACCGACGCCCGCCGCAACAGCCCGCTGCTGGGCCTCGTGCTGACCGCCACCCCGGGCGGCCTGTCCGGCGTGGCCCGCGCGTACCGGGACGGCGACCGCACCGGCTGGCTCGGCAACCTGCTCAGCCACCCGGTCCACCTGACCGGTCGCTGATCACGACCCGCCGGTCGGGCTGGCCGCCACGCCGGTCCCCGGACGGGGCGCGGCCGGCCCGGCAGTACCGGGTCGGCCGCGACCGGGTCAGCCGTGGCCGACGACCCGCATGGTCACCGTCACCGGCGGGACCGGGTACGGGGTGCGGGCCCGGGCCCAGACGGTGGCCTGCCGGCTGCCGCGCTGCGCGCCCACCGCGCTCAACCGCACCGGTACCGTCACGTGCTGGCCGGGCGCGAGCGTCACGGTGTCGCGGTCGAGGCTCAGCCACGGCGCCGGTGCGCCGGCACAGTCCCAGTAACCGGGCAGCAGGTCGACCGCGGTGGTCGGGTTGAACGGCTTGACCACCGAACCGCCGACCCGGGCCAGGCCGCAGGCGCTGCCGCCCCGGTACGCCAGCGTCGGTGCCGGCGGCAGCGCCGACCAGCGGTCCGCGGCCGGGTCGTAGGCGTAGGTGGCGTTGGTGATGGTGTCGTCGCCGATCCCGCCGGACACCACCAGCTCACCGTTCGCCGCGGTGTATCCGCTGCCCCACAACGGTTCCGGCAGGCTGGCCAGCTTCGACCAGCTGTCGGTCGCCGGTGTGTAGGCGTACGCCTCGGCGTGGTCCTCGCCGCTGGAGGTACCGCCGGCGCAGTAGAGCCGGCCGTCGATCGCGCCGCAGGACAGGTGCGCGATCGACCGCGGGTAGTCGGCGAGGGGCTGCCACCGATCGGTCGCCGGATCGTAGCGCCGGACGTTGTTCAGGCCGCAGACGTTGGTGCAGCCGCCGACGAGGTAGAGCTTGCCGTCCAGCACGGCGCGGCCGGCGAACGAGGCACCGACCGGCGCGTCGGCCACCGGGTGCCACGAGTCGGTGTCCGGCTCGTACCGCAGGGTCGAGGTCAGCGTGCTCGTCAGCGATTCGCCGCCGGTGACGTACAGCTCCCCGCCGACGAACGCCGCGGACCCGCCCTCGCGCGGCTCGGGCAGATCGGCGATCCGCGACCAGGTGTTCGTCGCCGGGTCGTACCGGTAGCTCTGCTGCGTCTTGCGCACCCCGTCGACGCCGCCGAGCGAGTAGATCGTGCCGCCCTGCTCGGCGACGGCGTTGTCCATGATCCGGGTCGGGAACGCGGCGAGCGACTGCCACGACCCGGCGGTACCGTCGCCGCCGCGGTCCGGGCCGGCCGGCCGGTGCGTCGCGTCGACGGGCAGCGGCGAGAAGTCACCGTGCACGTGGACCGCCTTCGGTACGGCCCCGGTCGCCCCGGCCGGCACCTGGTAGCGGCCGTTGGTCGTGCCCAGGGTGACCGTCGCGGCCGCGGTACCGGTGTTGGTGATGGTCACCGACCGCCGCGCGGTGTGCCCGGCGGGGACGTTCGCGGCGAGGTCGGTCGGCCGCACCGACAGTCGGGCGGCGGCGAGCCGCACCTCGGCGTGCGCCGCGCCGGACCCGAGCCGTACCGGCACGGTCGAGCTGGCGTAGCCGGTGGCGGCGACGTGCAGCCGCTGCCGGCCACCGGCGGCGGTGAACAGCCAGAACAGTCCGTCGCCGCGGTTCGGGTCGTCCGGCGTGGCGACGGTCCGGGCCTGGCCGGCGCCCGCGATCTCGACGGTCGCGGGGTGTACCGGCTTGCCGGTGTTGCGGTCGACGACCGAGCCGACCAGCAGGTTCGCCTGCTGCTGCGCGCAGTACCGCTGCCCCACGATCACGTTGTCCAGCTGCCACTGGCTGTAGTGCCGCTGCGGGCTGGTGTAGCGGAAGCGGACCCGGACGTCGTCGTGGCCGGCCGCGGCCGGGATCGGGACGACCCGGTGGTCGTACTTGGTGCGGGAGGTGTCCTCGAACACCGTCTGCCAGCTGTCCCCGCCGTCGAGGCTGAGATCGAGGTAACCGTGCACGTCGCTGGAGTAGTCGAACCAGCTGTCGAACGACACCGTCGGCGCGTCCTGACCGGACAGGTCGGCGACCGGGCTGACCAGCGACGTGTCCTCGGCCCCGGCGCCGTACGACCAGCTGTCCATGACGGCGAAGGAGCCGTCGCCGCCGGTGAAGTCGACCCGCTTGCCCGGGTTGTCGAACCGCCACACGTGGCCGCTGCCCGCCGCGTCGACGACCTGCCAACCGGCCGGGGTGTCGGTCCCGTCGAAGGTGGTGCCGGTGCCGTGGTAGGCGAAGCCGTAGCCGGCGGCGGTGCAGCGGTTCTGGTCCACCGGCACCGCGAGGTCGCGCCGGACGTCCCGGGAGCCGACGGACACCGTCACGCTGGTCGGCTCGTACCCGGCGTACTCCGGTGTCACGGTGAGCCGGTAGTCCCCGCCCGCCGGCAGCTCCACCTGGTAGCGCCCGGTGGCCGGGTCGGTGAACACGTCGCCGTGCGGATAGCCCTCGATGCCGATCCGCGCGTACAGCGGCCAGTCGTGCCCGGAGCCGTCGGTGACGGTGCCCGACAGGGTGGTCGTCGGGTGCGGCCGCAGCCGGAAGTCGGCGTCGACCGCACCGTCCGCGGCCACGGTCACGTCGCGGGTGACCGACTCGTGGTCGTAGTCGGTCGCGGTGAGCCGGTGACTGCCGGCCGGCAGCGCGAGGTCGTAGCGGCCGGCATCGTCGGTGGCGGTGGTGTACCCGTCCGGTGTCGACACGCCCGCCCCGGCGATCGGCCGGCGCGTCGTCGCATCGGTGACCGTACCGGTGACGTGGCCGAACCGGCCGTGCTGCAACGCCGAGACGCCGGCCGGGGTCCCCAGCCCGGTCGGGCCGTCCCAGCCGGGGCCGGCGGTGCACAGCACGGTGCCACAGGCGCCGTTGGCGCCGGTGACCACGTCGTTCAGGCCCGATCGCGCCGCGTACGGATAGCTGACCGGGTAGGTGCCGGGCTCCGGCGTACCGGCCAGCGCGTACATGCCGGCGACCAGCGGCGCGGACAGGCTGGTGCCACCGATCTGCAGCCAGCCCCCGTACCCGTACGTGTCGTACACCGCCAAGCCGGTCTCCGGGTCGGCGACCGCGGAGACGTCCGCCGCCGCCCGGCCGGCGCACCCGGTCGCGACGGGCTGCTGGAACGCCGGCTTCGGCTCGTACGGCGAGCAGCCGCTGCCGGCGGCCGACCACGCCGTCTCGGCCCAGCCGCGCGTGCTGGCCGCGTCCCGGGTCAACGTCGTACCGCCGACGCCGACCACGTTCGGGCTGGTCGCCGGCCACGAGTTGACGTTGCCGATGTCGCCGCTGCTGGCCACGACCGCCACGCCCGGGTGGTCGTAGAAGTGGTCGTAGTCGGTCTCCACCGGGTCCTCACCGGCCGCGCCGTAGGAGTTGGACACCACCGTGGCGCCCAGCCGTACCGCGGTGTCGACCGCCGCGCCGAGCGAGTCGAAGCTCTCGTCGTCGCCCTGCACCAGCAGCAGCCGGCAGCTCGGGCAGGCCGCGGACACGGCGTCCAGGTCCAGCGCCGTCTCCCCCGCCCAGCCGACGTCCTGGACCGGATAGTCGGTGCCGCCCCGCTGGTCGACCTTGCGGAAGCAGCCGTTCGCGCTGCTGCACTCGGGCAGCCCGTAGTGCGCGCGGTAGGCGGCGAGGTCGGCCTCGGCGTTCTCGTAGCCGTACGCGTCGACGATGGCCACGGTCTGGTCGGCGCCGCCGTCCGGCAGCCGGTAGGCGGACCGGATGTCGGTCGGTGCCAGCGCGGTCGGCGGTGGCGCCGTCGCGGCCGTGGTGGCCCGCTGCCGGCCGGCCGCGTGCACGATCGCGAAGCAGCGCGCGGTAAGCCGGCCGTCGTCCGGGTCGGCGGGCTCGGCGCAGGCCAGCGGCCTGCCGCCGGCCGGGTCGGACGCCGACTCGGTACCGGCCGGGACGCTCGCCGCCGCCGGTACGGATGGTGCCGCGAGGCCGAGCGAGACGGCGGGGACAACGACGAGCGCGGCGATCCACCGCCGCAGCGCACTTCTGGCGGCCACGATCACTCCTCCGACCGCGCGACGGCGGTCCGGTCGAGGCGTGTCATACGGACGACACACACTGGTCGAAGAGGACTATGGCGTGCTGCCGACAGCGCTGACAAGATTGATCCGCTTCCGGTTCCGGACACCTGGCAGGAACACGACAACCTGGGGAGGCCGACGGTGTGGGACTCGGTGGGTCTCGACGATCTGGACGGCAGCACGTACGAGGCGCTGGTCGGTCTGCGGCAGGCCGGCGTCGAGGATCTCGCCGCGGCGACCGGATCGCCGACCGGCAGGGTGCGGACCACGATCGCCGGTCTGGTCCGGCGCGGCCTCGCCACCCGGCTGCCCGGCCAGCCCGCACGGTACGCCCCGGTACCGCCGGATCTCGTTGCGGCAGAGCTGATCTCGGCGCAGGAGCGGCGGCACCGCCAGTTCCGCAGCCACCTGCAACAGCTCGCCACCGCGTACGCGGCGAATCCGGCGTCCCGGCATCCGGCCGAGCTGATCGAGGTGCTGGAGGGCGCGCAGAACGTGCGCAGCGCGTTCCGCCGGCTGCAGGACGACGCGGTGAGCCAGGTTCGGGTGTTCGACCGCCCGCCGTACTTCAACTCGGCCGGCTCGGGCGCGTTCGAGGTCAACGAGGACGAGTTGCAGGCGCTGGAGCGCTCGCGCGTCACCTACCGGGTCATCTACGAGCGCGGCGTGCTCGCCGAGCCCGGCCGGATGGCCGACGTGTGGGCCGGGGTACGTCAGGGCGAACGCGCCCGGCTGGCCGGGGCACTGCCGCTGAAGCTGGCCATCGCCGACGACCGGATCGCCCTGGTCAACTCGACCTCCGACTTCGACGCGCAGACCGCCTACCTGGTCCATCCCTCGGCGCTGCTCGACGCGTTGATCGGCTTCTTCGAGGCGACCTGGAGCCGGTCGGTCGCGCTCAACCAGCCCAGTCCCGGCGCCGACCGGGCAGCGGTGGCCGAGGCGCTCACCGACGAGCGGCGCGACCTGGTCGGCATGCTCGCCGGCGGCCTGACCGACGAGGCGATGGCGCGCGCGCTGGATGTCAGCGTCCGCACCGTGCAGCGGCACATCCACACCCTGATGGACGCGGTCGGCGCCGAGACCCGCCTGCAACTCGGGATGGAACTGGTCCGCCACGGCTGGGCCTAGCCGCACGACCGGGCCTCCGGGGCTCCGTCATTCGGCGGATGACAGGGCGGCGGGAGGGGCGCAGCATCGGTGCGTGGACCCGATCCGGGTACTGCTCGTCGACGACCAGCAGCTGTTCGCCGAGGCACTGGCGGTGTGGTTGGCGCGCCAGGCCGGATTCGAGGTCGTCGGGGCGGTGCACACCGTCGCCGCGGCCCGGGCGCTGCTCGCGACCGAGCGGGTCGACGTGCAGCTGGTCGACCTGGAGCTCGGCGCCGAGTCGGGGATCGAACTGCTCGACCACGCCCGCGAACGGTACCCGCTGCTGCGCTCGGTGATCCTCAGCGCGTCGCGGTCGCCGGCGACGGTCGCCACCGCGGTACGGCACGGCGCGGTGTCCTGGCTGTCCAAGACCGCCGACGGCGACACCCTGCTGCAGGTGCTGCGCGGGGTGCTGCGGGACGAGTCCTGGATCCCGCCGGACCTGCTCGCCGGGCTGCTGCACACGCTGGCCGAACCGGCCAGCAGCCCGGTGCTCGACCGCCTGACGGTACGCGAACGCCAGGTGTTGCAGTGCCTGGTGGACGGGCTGACCCGGGCGCAGATCGCCGAGTCGCTGATCATGTCGCCGAACACGGTCCGTACCCACACCCAGAACATGCTGGCGAAGCTGCCGGCGCACTCGGCGCTGGAGGCGGTGTCGGTCGCGTTGCGCAGCGGGATGCGGCCGGACGGGCTCGGCGCCGGGCAGGTATCCGCCGAATGACGTAGCGCCGGCTGGTCAGTTCGCGAGGGTCGCCGCGCGGTCGCCCGGGCTACGGTGTGTGGACCCGGCCGCGGGAGGGCCGTGATGGGACGCAGGATCCGGGTCGCCACCGTGATCACCCGGCTGTCCGCGGGTGCCGGCGGGGTCGCGCTGCGCGGCGCGCTCGCCCTCGACCCGGACCGGTTCGCGGTGACCGTGGTGACCGGCGCCGCCGCGCTGTTCCCGGGGCGGTCGCCGCGGCCCGGGATCCTGGTCGGCGACGCCGCGCTCGCTTCGGCGCCGGCGGGCGACCTGCTGGCCCGCGCCGCCGCCGGCGGCCTCGCGGTACGGCGGATCCCGTCACTGCTGCCGCAACCGGCGCCGGCGGCGGACGCGCTGGCGTTCGCCGCGCTGGTACGGCTGCTCGCCGACGTCGACGTGGTGCACACGCACTGCGCGAAGGCCGGCGCGCTGGGCCGTGCCGCCGGAGTACGGCGGGGCGTGCCGCGGGTCGTGCACACCCTGCACGGCCTGCCCTGGCACGACGACCAGCCCGCGTGGCGCCGGTTCGCGTACCGCCGGATCGAGCGCCGGTTGGGCCGCCGCACCGACGCGTTCCTCGCCGTGGGCGGGTCGGTACGCCGGGCGGCGATCCGGCACGGGATCGCCGATCCGTCCCGGATCCGGACGATCTGGCCGGCCGTCGACCCCGCTCCGGCACCGACCGACCGGGCCGCGGCGCGGCGCCGGCTGGGGCTGCCCCCGGACGTTCCGGTGGTCGGCACCGTCGGCCGGATCGACACCCAGAAGGCACCGCTGGACTGGGTCGACGCGGTCGCCGCGAGCGGGCCGTCGACCTGGGGGGTGTGGGTCGGGGACGGACCGCTGCGCGCGGCGCTGCGCGACCGGGTCGCCCGGCGCGGGCTCACCGACCGGGTCCGGCTGGTCGGTCACCGCGAGGACGTACCGGCGCTGCTGCCCGCGTTCGACGTGTTCGCGCTGGCCAGCCGGTACGAGGGGATGCCGTGCGTGCTGGTCGAGGCGATGCGGGCCGAAGTGCCGGTGGTCGCCACCGCGGTGGACGCGGTACCGGAGCTGGTGCTGCCGGAGGTGACCGGGCTGCTGGTACCGCCGGGCCGGCCGGACCTGCTGGGCCGGGCGGCGGCGCGACTGCTCGCCGACCGGGACACCGCGGGCCGGCTCGCCGATGCCGCCGCGGCGGCGGTGGACGGCCGGTACGACCCGGCGGTGCTGGGCGAGATCCTCACCGCCACCTACACCGGACCGGACCGCGCCACGCCGATGACCGGCGAGCGGTCCGGCCCCGGCGACCTGGCGATCCCGTGACCGGTCCGCTGGCTGCCACCCTGGTCGAGGCGCACCGGCTCGGCCTGCGGATCTGGCTGGAGGCGGATCTGGTCCGGCCCTGGCAGGACGGGCCGGCGCGGCTGCACGCCGCCCTGCGCACCGTGCGCGGCCTGGCCCGGGAGCCGGGCGTGGTCGGGGTCAAGTTCACCGAGGCGCTCGGCTACGCGGACGGGTTGACCGTTCCGGGGCGAATCAGCCGGTTCCTCACCGAGGTCGGGGACGGGCTGGCGGGCGCCGCACCGGGTCGGCTGCGGCTGCTCGACCTCGCCGTACCGGAGCTGTCCTGCCTGCCCGACGATCCGACCCGGCCGCACCTGGCCACGGTCGCCGCGGCCCGGCTGCGCGGCCGGTACCCGCAGCTGGCGCTCGACAACGTGCACGACTACCTGCGGTTGGGCGCGGCGGAGGTGGCGCAGGTCGCGACGCTGCCGCGGTCGGCCGCCACCTACGCGGGGTGGGGAGTCGGCGACGACGTCGCGCAGCGGTCGGCCTGGTCGGCGACGGTCCGGTACTGGGGGCGCCTGACCCGGCTGTACGCGCGTGCCGATCTGACCCACCCGGGCGACGCGTCCGGCGACGCGGGCGCCGCCGCGCGACGGCTGCACACCGCGGTCGACGTCCCGCTGCGGGCCGGCGCCGAGGCGGTCGACGCCTGGACCTGGCGGCGCCCGTACCAGGGTTGGGTGGCGCGGCTGGCCGACCCGGGGCCGCGCACCAACCCGCTGTGGGATGGTCTGGTGGCCCGGCACGCCGCGGGCGCCCGGCTGCTGACCCACCTCGATCCGGCCGCACCGGAACGCACCGTCCGGTCGGATCTGGCGATGATCGCGACCGCCTGTACCGACGTGTACCTCGCGGTCGGCGTCGACTGAGAGGTTCCGGTCCGGCGGGCGCCGCTGGCGGGAGCTGCGAGCCGCCCGTTGCGCCGGTTTGGTCGCCGGACCGGCCTCGGACGAACGGACACCGGGCGTGGTACTGACGGTTCGTTCGCGGGCCGGCCGTCCATTACTCGCCAGGCACCCCGGACGCGACGGAGATTGTGTGCTGTCGTGGGACGAGATCTTCCGGATCGCGGTCCGCGCCACCCAGGCGTGGCCGGCGGTCCGACGGGGGGAACATCATGACCGGCGACCAGCAGCCCGTTCCGGCACCGCGCCGTCCCGCCGAGCCGGCGGGACCGCACCGGCGGATCGGGCCCGACGTACGGCACGAGATCGCCACCATCATGCTGCTGACCCGGGCGGTGACCGATGCCGTCGACATCGGCCCGGACAGCCGGGCCCGGCTCGACCAGCTGCTGTCGCCGGGTGGTGCCCGACCATGAACGTCGCGGCGACGACCACCCTCCCGGCGGGGACCGGGCTGCGCCCCGCCACCGGCCGCACCGTGGCGGCGACGCTCGGCCCCGTGCCCGCACCGGAACCCGCCGGCACCGGCTCGGCCCGGACCGGCGCCCGGGTGCTGGTGTGCGACGACCACCTGGTCTTCGCCGAGTCGCTGGCGATGGTCTTCGTGGACGCCGGGTACCGGGTGACCGCGGTGACCCGCAGCATCGACGAGGTGCTCGGTGTGCTGCGGGCGTGCCCGGTCGACGTGTGCGTGCTCGACGTCGGGCTGGGGCTCGGGGACCGGTTCGAGCGGCTCGCCGAGCTGCGCGCGACCGCGCCGGCGACGCACCTGGTCCTGCTGGGCGGGCGGGGGCCGCGGCAGTGGGCGCCGGACGCGCTCGCCGCCGGGGCGTCCGGCCTGGTGGACAAGGGTCAGCACGTCGCGGCGATCCTGGACACGGTGGCCCGGGTGTGCGCGGGCGACACGGTCGTCGGCCCGCCGTACCGGCAGCTGCCGCGGCGCGGTGCGGTACCGGACCTGTTCCGGCTGGCCGGGTTCCTGACCCCGCGCGAGCGCGAGGTGCTGTGCCGGCTGGTACGCGGTGAGCACACCGCGGCGCTGGCCCGGTCGATGGGCGTCACCTCGGCGACCGCGCGCTGTCACGTGCAGAACGTGCTGACCAAGCTGGGCGCGCACACCCGGCTGGAGGCCGTCACGGCCGCCGTCCGCTGCGGCCTGATCGACGCCGCGACCGGCGAGTGGCTCGCCGGCTGAGGCCGTGTCGCGTCGATCGTGGCGCGGTGCTCCCGGGCGAGCGACGCCACGCTCAGCTGGCCGGGTCCAGTGTGGACGGTGCGGCGACCGGTTCCGGTGGGCGGCGGGTCGGGGAGACCCAGCGGCCGGTGGAGCGCGCCACGAAGGCCCGCGGCAGGGCGTAGAGCGTCACCGCCGCGTCGACCACCCGCAGCAGCACGAAGAACGGCAGGAACAGCAGGTACCGGGGGCGCCGCTGCAGCCCGGCGACCAGCAGCGTGGTCAGGTAGTCGGGCAGCAGCACGCCGACCGCGAGCGTCTCCAGCCGCACGTAGCCGTGCACCGTGGTGTACACGCTGGACAGTCCGGGCAGATCGGCCACCGCCGGTGCCAGCTCCGGCACCGCGAGCAGCAGGAACAGCAGCGGCAGCAACAGGAACAGCAGGCTGCTGGAGACCAGCTCCAGCAGGGTCAGGGCGAGTACCACGGAGAACAGGTTGCGCCGCAGCCCGTGCCGGCGCACCGTCTGCCACAGCCCGAGCGACCACCGGGTGGTCTGCTGGAGATAGTCGCGGAAGGTGTCCGGGTCCTGGGTGGTGGCCGCGGCGTCGAGGCGGAACCCGACCCGGCCGAGCCGCCGCCGGTACACCTCGAAGGTCATGTTGAAGTCCTCGATCACCAGCCCCGGCGGGTTCATGTCGATCCGGGGCAGGATCTCGGTGCGGTACAGGCTGGCGAAGCCCGGCACGATGTGCGTGGCGTTGAGCGACCGCCAGGTCTGGCCGTACTTGAGCAGCCGCTGGGTCATCGTGTAGATCCGTTCCCGGTGCGCCACGATCAGCTGCCCGGTGTGCGACATCCGTCCCGGCGCCCAGTGGGTACGGGCACAGCCGGCGACGGCCACGACCGCGGGGTCGTCGAACAGCGGCAGCGCGGCCTCGAAGTAGCCGTCGGCGAGCTGGGTGTCGGCGTCCAGCAGCAGCACCGCCCGGTAGCGGCGAACCAGCCCGAACCGCCGGATCGCGTACTGCAGCGCGCCGGCCTTGCCCAGGTTGCCCGGGGTGGCGAGGACCCGGGCGCCGCAGCGGCGGGCGATCGCGACGGTGTCGTCGGTGGAGCCGTCCGAGACCACGTGCACCGCGCCGGCCGGTACCAGCCGCCGCACCGCGGTGATCGACGCGGCCAGCACTACCGCCTCGTTGTGCGCCGGGATCAGCACCGCGACCTCGTCCAGCCCGATCGGCCCGGTACGGGGTGCGTCCGGGTCGCGCAGCAGCCGCGGCCCGGGCGCCACGTCCGGCCGGTCGTGCCGGCGCACGAACCGGTCGTCGATCAGCCGCAGCAGGCCGATCAGGCCCCACAGGGTGAAGTTGAGGCCGAACACGAACACCAGCAGCCACCAGGGGAACATCAGTCACCTCCGCCGGCGGCGGCGCGCCAGACCGCGCCGTCGGCGCTGCCCTCGTTGAGCCAGAAGAACACCCCGGCCAGGTGGGCGGACCGGGCGAGCGCCAGCTTCGCGTCGACGCTGCGGTCGTTCTCGAACCACACCTCGTGCCGGCGGCCCCGCGCGTCCCGGTAGGAGTACCACGGCGCCTGGGCGGTGGCGTCCCAGCGCACCGGTACGTGCCGGTCGGTGGCGGCGCGCCGCAGCGTGGCGACGCTGCGGTCGGTGCCGCGGTGGCCGACCCAGTCGTACCCGGACAGCGACATGCCGAGGACGAGCTTGTCCGCGCCGATCGTCGCGGTCGCGTACCGCAGCACCCGGCGTACCCACGGGGTCGGCGAGATGGGGCCGGGGCCGGAGGTCTCCCAGTGGTAGTCGTAGGCCATCAGCCGGACCTGGTCGACGGCCCGGCCGAGCCGCCGGTAGTCCTGCGCGACGTTGCGCGGCGCGTACCCGGCGTCGGTGTCCTTGGCGAACAGGTCGACGCTGAGGGTACGGTCCCGCGCGTGCAGCGCGGCGGCCACCTGCCGCACCAGCGCGGTGAACGCGGCCCGGTCGCCGGCCCGCAGGTCCTCGTAGTCCAGGTCGATCCCGGCCACGTGCGGCGCCTCCGCGAGCGCGACCAGGGACCGGACGTGCCGCGCCCGGGCCGCCGGATCGTGCAGCACCCGCGACACCGGCCGGTACGAGAAGGTGCCGTCCAGCGCGTTCGCCACGGTCGGCACGTACCGGGTGCCGGGCGGCCGGGAGCGCAGCGCCGCGGTGTCCGCGCCGGGCCGCTGCGGGACCACGGTGCCGTCCGCGGCGATCCCGTACACCCAGGGCGAGTACGTGTCGATCCGGCCGGCGTGGCCGTCCAGCCGCGCGGCGCCGAAGTTCCAGTACGGTACCGCGGCGAGCACCCCGTGCCTCCACTGTGGACGATCCTGTCCGCACCCCACGAGCAGTCCGATCAGCAGCAACCCCACCACCGCGAGCGGCGGCCATCGTCGTACCGGCCCGGTCATGGTGTGGCGAGCACCCGCCGTGCCAGCGGAACGGCGCGGTGCTCGTCGACGACGTCGCGCAGGATGGTGTCCAGGTCACGGCCCGGGACGAAGCCGACCAGCTCCCGGGCCCGCCGGCAGTCCGGCACCCGGCGCATCATGTCCTCGTACCCGTCCCCGTACGCCACCTGGTACGGGATGCGGTCGATCGTCGAGTGCGACCCGGTCAGCGTCACCACCCGCCGGGCCAGCTCCCCGATGCTGACCTGCTCGGCGGAGCCGAGGTTGAACACGCCGCCGATCGCCGCGCGCTCGGCCAGCAGCGCGGGCAGCGCGGCGACCACGTCGGCGACGTGGCAGAAGCAGCGGATCTGGTCGCCGGTGCCGTACACGGTGAGCGGGTCACCGGCCAGCGCCTGCCCGACGAACCGCGGCACCACCATCCCGTACCGGCCGGTCTGGCGCGGGCCGACGGTGTTGAACAGCCGCACCGTCACGGCCCGCAGCCCGGCCCGGCCGTACGCGGTGACCAGCGTCTCGTCGATCGCCTTCGCCTCCGAGTACGACCAGCGGCTCTTGGTCGGCGAGCCGATGATCCGGTCGTCCTCCTCGCGCAGCCCGACCTTGTCGTTCTTGCCGTAGATCTCGCTGGTGGAGGCGAGCAGTAGCCGCACGTCGTACCGGTGCGCCGCGGCGACGACGTGCTCGGTGCCGTGCAGGTTGGTGCGCAGGCTGTCCAGGGTGCGGTCGCGGATGGTGAACGCGCCGACCGCGGCGGCCAGGTGGTAGATGGTGTCGGCGTCGAGCACCAGCCGCTCGACCAGCTCCGCGTCCAGGACCGAGCCGCGCACCAGCCGCAGGCCCGGCCGGTCGGCGACGCCGGCGAGGTTCTCCCACCGCCCGGTACTCAGGTCGTCCAGCACGGTGACCTGGTCGCCGGCGGCGAGCAGCGCCTCCGTCAGGTGCGAGCCGATGAACCCGGCGCCCCCGGTGATCAGTGTGCGCATGTCGTCCCCCCGTCGTGTCCGGCCCGCTCGCCGGGTCGTGTCAGCCCGTCGGCCGGCCCTGCCGGCCGGCCCGCGGGCGGGCCGCGAGCCGTTCGTACAGCGTGTCGATGCGGTCGGCGACCGCGGCCACCCCGTACCGGTCGGTGATCGCCTCGACCGGCCGGCGGTCGGTGGGTGGCGCGGCGAGGACCGCGGCGAGTTCGGCGCGCAGCCCCGCCACGGTGCCCGGTACCGGGCGGGCCTGCGGCACGTCGAGCCCGGCCAGCGCCGGGCAGGTGGTGTAGCGCACCGGCAGCCCGGCGGCGAGCGCCTCCAGCGCCGAGAGCCCGAACGTCTCCTGCTCCGAGACGGTCAGGAACACGTCCATGGCGGACAGCAGGGGCCCCACGTCGTGCCGTTCCCCGGTGAACCGGACCCGGTCGGCGATCCCGAGCTCGGCGGCCAGCGCGCGCAGCCGGGCCAGCTCGGGACCGTCGCCGACCACGAGGAACAGCCGGCCGCCGGTCAGCAGCGGCGCGAGCGCCCGCAGTGCCAGGTCGACCCGCTTCACCGGATCCAGCCGCCCGAGCACGCCGAGCACGACGGTGCCGGGCGGCACCCGCAGCTCGGTGCGCAGCCGGGTCCGCGCCACCGGGTCGTACCGGGACCGGTCCAGGTCGACGGCGTTGGGAATCACCGTGATCCGCGCCGCCGGTACGCCCCACCGCACCAGCCGGTCGCGGACCGTCTCGGACACCGCGACGGTGACCTGCCCGCACCGCTCGCTGGCCAGGTACAGCGCGCGCACGCCGGCGGTCATCCGCCGCCGCTCCAGGTGCGTCTCGCCGATCGAGTGCTCGGTGGACACGATCACCGGCGTGCGGGCCAACCGGGCCGCGGCCCGGCCGTACACCTGGGCGCGGTAGAGGTGCGCGTGCACCACGTCGTAGCGGCCGGCGGCGATCAGCCGGGTCAGCCGGGGCAGCGCGGACAGCTGGGTGTTGCGCCGCATGCCGAGGTCGCGCACGCCGATCCCGGCCGCCGCCAGCCGATCCGCGACCGGCCCCGGGTTGTACAGGCTGAGCACCTCGGCGTGGTGCCGGGTGCGGGCCAGGACCGTCGGCAGCTGGAGCTCGGCCCCGCCGACGCCCAGCCCGGTGATCACGTGCAGCACCCTCACGGTCGGCCTCCGGCGGCCAGCCGGGCCCGGTAGAGCAGCCGCTTGCCGGTCAGTCGCAGCGCGCCGTCGCGCTCGCCGACGTAGATCCGCGGTACCGCGGCCACGCCGAGCGTCGAGCGCGGTGCGTCCACGGCGCAGGCGTACCGGTAGCCGGCGGCGGTGACCGCGGCGCGCGCCCCGGCGTCCATCGAGCCGTACGGGTAGCAGAAGCCGTCGACGGGCCGGTCGATCACCGCGGCCAGCCGGTCCCGGCTGCCGGCGACCTCGTCGCGCAGCCGCGCACCGGCCAGCCCGGCCAGCGGTACGTGCCGGGCGCCGTGCGCGCCGATCTCCCAGCCGGCGCCGGCGAGCGCGGCCAGATCCGGGGCGTCCAGCAGCGCCAGCTCGCCCCCGTCCCAGTCGTTGACCGCGCCGATCCGGTCGGCGACCACGAACACGGTGGCGGTACAGCCGAACCGGCGCATCGCCGGCAGCGCGTGCCGGACCACCCCGGCGTACCCGTCGTCGAACGTGATGCCCACCAGCCCGGCGCCACGCCCGGCCCGGCGGGCGGCGAGCAGCTGCCCGACACCGACACCGCGCAGCCCGAGCCGGCGCAGCGTGGCCAGCTGCGCGGCGAACCGGCGGGGTGACACCGCCAGCCGGTGCGGGTCGTCGGCCAGCACGTCGACGGTGTGGTACATCAGCACCAGCGGCACCTCCCGCCACCGCCACGGTGCCGCCAGCCGGGCCCGCTCGATCACCGCCATGGCCGCCCGCCTCCCCTCGCCGCCCGCACGGCGCGACCCGCAGTCGCCACGACACCGCGACGAAGCACCGCCGCGGTACGGCCGATCGCGGTCACCGCGGCACGTCCGGCCGCTCCCGCCGGCACGGCGCAGCCGGCCGCCGCGCCGGCCGCCGTCGCCGCGAGGATCCGAAGGTCGCGACGAAGCGTCCAGCGTTCGATGTACTCGTTGTCGGCGACGACCCGGGTGATCAGCGGCGTGTCGCCGCACAGTCCGCGCAGCTGGGCGGTACCGGTGATCCCGGCCGGCATCCGGTACCGGCCCGGGTAGCCCGGCACGGTGGCGGCGAACAGCTCGGCGAAGTGCGGCCGTTCCGGCCGCGGCCCGACCAGCGACATCTCCCCGCGCAGCACGTTGACCAGTTGCGGCAGCTCGTCCAGGTGGCTGCGGCGCAGCGCCACGCCGAGCCCGGTGACCGCGCCCGGCGGTACCGTCCAGCGCACGTCGGCGTCCGGGTCCGGCGCCACCGTGCGCAGCTTGAGCAGGACGAACGTGGCCGCGCCGGCGGTGAGCCGGACCTGGCGGAACAGTACCGGCCGACCGTCCAGGCAGCGGATCGCCAGCGCCAGCAGCGCGACCACCGGCGCCGAAAGGATCAGCAGCGGTACCCCCAACGCCAGGTCGAGCGCCCGCTTGCGCCGGAACCGCAGCACCGGAGCGGACGCGTGTCGCGCCACGCCGACGGCCCGGCCACCGGGCGGCAGGCTCGATGCCGGCCACCACGCGGCGGCGCGTCGGACCGGTGCGGCGGCCCCGGAGCCGGTCGCCGGATGCGGGGTGGTCGGGGCGCTCATCCGGCCGCCCGGGCCAGCGACCGACCGGTCGTCACGGTGCCGGTCAGGTGGTGCGCGATCCGGCGCGCCGCAAAGTCGCAGCCGTGCACGAACCGCATCACCGGGCCGAACGAGTTCGCCACCGCCGGCCCGGTGAAGTACAGGCCGGGAACCGAGGACTGGAACACCCGGTCGACCGCGGGCGCACCGTCCAGGGTGGCGACGGCGGCGGCGAGCCGCTCGTCCAGGAAAGCCAGCCGGGACACGTCCGGCCGGAACCCGGTGGCGGCGATGACGTGCTCGGTGCTGATGCGCACCGGACCGGCGCCGTCGCGCAGGGTCAGCCGGAGCGAGTCGGCGCCGGGCTCGACGGCGATCAGCTCGTGGTCGGTGAGCACCGGCAGCCTGCCCTCCACCCGCGGGCGCAGCCAGTACGCGCCGGCCGGGCCCAGCGCGGTCCGGGCGATCCGGGCCCGGCGGCGGGCCGGCAGCCGGTGCAGCAGATCCGGCCGGTTGGAGTACAGCAGCGTGGTCCAGCCGGAGCCCAGCGGCGCCTCCGGCTCCCGCAGCCGGACCCGCAGCGAGCGCCGGGCGCGCAGCGGATCGCCGTTCCACACGACGCGCGGTGCGCGGACCACCACCCGTACGGTGGCGCCGGCCTCGGCGGCGAGCGCCGCGGTCTCCAGCGCCGCCTGGCCGCCGCCCAGAACGGTCAGGTCGGTACCGGCGAAGCGGGACAAGTCGGTGTGCGCCGACGAGTGCGTGACGAGGGTGTCCGGCAGGTCGGCGAGCAGCGGCGGGATCCGGTCGAAGTGCTCGACGCCGACCGCGACCACCACCCGGCGGGCCAGCAGCGTCTCACCGTCGTCGAGCGTCACCTCGAACTGGGCGCCCACCGAGTCGATCCGGCGTACCAGCGTCTCGGTCAGGTCGGGCACCTGGGTGTGCTGGAACCAGCCGCCGTACGCGGTGAAGTCGGCCAGCCGCACCGGTTTCCCGTACGGCACGTACTGCTCGCCGCGGTGCGCGCAGTAGGCGGCCAGCGTCGCGGCGCCCGCCGGGTCGGACAGGTTCGACGCGTACGGCTGGGATTTCAGCTGCATCCCGGCCGGCATCGCCGAGCGCCACAGCGCCATCGGCCGGCCGAACACCCGGACCGTCAGGCCGGTGTCGCGCAGGTGCGCGGCGAGCGACAGCCCGTACGGCCCGGCGCCCACGATGGCCACGTCGATCGTCCTTGCCATCAGCCCGTTCCTCCCGCTTCGATCGGTATCGGCGGGGCCGATCGGGCCGGCCGCCGGGGTGCGGTGCGTGGCCCGGACCGGGCCGGCCGGGGTGGCAGCACCGACCCGGTCGGGCGCCGCCGCGCGAACGGACGATGCGCGGCGCGCCACCCGGTGCGCAGGCACATCAGGCCGAACGGGGCCAGGTCGTCGGCTGCGAACCACGCGGTCTCGTCGATGCCGCGCAGGCTGCCGAGCCAGGCCCGCACGCCCAGCTCACCGCGCCGCAGGTAGCCCAGCGCGGCGAGGGTGTCGTAGTTCTCCACCACGAACCGGCGGCCGGCGACCTGCCCGGACTCCGGTACCGGTCGGCCGGTGAGGTCCAGGTGCGCGGCCCGCGCCACGTCCACCCCGGCGGCGGTGCGGAACAGCCGGAACTGCGCGCCGATGCGCGGATTGAAGTCCAGCAACCGGAACCGGCCGTCGCGCGCGTCCCGGCGCAGGTCGCAGTCCAGGATCCCGCGGTAGCCCAGGCGGGACAGCAGCGCCGCCATCTCGCCGGCGAGTACCGGCTCCGGCACGCACTCGCCGAGGCTGGTCAGCCCGGCGTGCGGCGGGTACGAGCGGTGCTTGCGGCCGGTGAACGCGGGCCGGCAGACCGAGTCGGCGTCGCAGTAGCCGTGGAAGAACCAGTCGCTGCCCGGCAGGTACTCCTGCAGCAGCAGCGGCACGCCGGCCGCGTACGCCGCGGCCAGCGCGGCCGCGTCCCAGACGACGGTGGTGCTGCGCAGCCCGCCGGTGCGGCGCCAGGGCGCGGCCAGCTTCGCCACCACCGGATAGCCGACCCGCTCGGCGAACTCCCGCGCCAGCACCGGATCGTCGGTCTCGACCGAGTCGACCGTGGGCAACCCGAGATCGCGGCCGAGCGCCGCGAGGCTCGCCTTGCCGGCCAGCCGCCGGGGCAGCGCCGCCGGCTGCGCGGGGAACGAGAACCACCGCCGCAGCACCGATCCGTGTTCGGCGAGCAGGATCGCGCCCGCGTCGTCGGTGGGGATCAGCACCGATCGCCGACCGATCCGCTCGGCGACCCGGGCCAGCGCGGCCAGCACCCGGTACGGCTGGTCCGGATCGGGCAACCAGCGCAACCGGCCGCGCAGGTACCTCGACCGCGCCGCCGGGGTGAGCGGGTCCTCGCACACCGCGTACACCTCGACGCCGGCGCGGCCCAGGCTGCGGATCACGCCGAGACCGCCGTGGTGGAACACGTTGCGGTCCAGCTTCAGCACCACCGCCGGAACGTCCTGGTCGAGCATCGTCGCTCCCCTAGACGATCTGCCGGTGCGGGGCGAGGTCGAACCGGTACGTCGCGTCCAGCACCCGCGGGCAGTCGGCGGCCCAGCCGTAGTCGACGCCCGGATGCACGGTGTGGATCAGCGCCAGGTCCCAGTCGGCGCCCTGCGGGTCGGTCTCGCCGGACAGCCGGGTGCCGTCCGGCAGCGTGCAGTCGGGCACCAGCGGGTCGTGGTAGTGCACCTGCGCACCGCGCCGGGCCAGCTCGGCGAGGATGTCCAGCGCCGACGAGCCGCGCAGGTCCCGTACCCCCGGCTTGTAGCTGACGCCGACCACCAGGACCCGGGCGCCGCGCAGCGATCCGCCGGTGTCGGCGAGCAGCTCCACCGCGCGCGCCACCACCCGCCGCGGGCGCGCCGCGATCGCGGTCATCGCCTGCTCGATCAGCGGTGCCGGGTGCGCCGCGGTACGCAGCTGCCAGAGCAGGTAGTGCGGGTCGCACGGGATGCAGTGGCCGCCGACCCCCGGCCCGGGGAAGCAGGCCAGGAACCCGTACGGCTTGGTCGCCGCCGCCGTGGTCACCTCGATCGGATCCAGCGCCAGGTGACCGCAGATGTCGGCGATCTCGTTCGCCAGCGCCAGGTTCACCGCGCGGTAGACGTTCTCGTACAGCTTCGCGAGCTCGGCGGCCTCCGGCGTGGAGACCGCGTACACCGCGTCGGTCAGGTACCCGATCAGGCGCGCCGCCCGCTCGGTGCACCGTGGTGTCTCGCCGCCGACCAGCCGCGGCGTCTCGCGCTGCCGGTGCGCCGGGACGCCCGGGTCGATCCGCTCCGGGCTGAACGCCACGCAGACGTCCACGCCGACCCGCAGTCCCTTGCGCTGCAACGGGTCGATCAGCATCTCCCGGGTGGTACCGACGTAGCTGGTCGAGGTCAGCACGATGGTCTGGCCGGCGCGGGCATGCTGGACCACCGCGGTGCACGCCGCCCGCAGCGCGGTGGTATCCGGGACCCGGTGCCGGTCCACCGGCGTCGGTACGCAGACCACCACGGCGTCCACATCGGACAGCAGCGCCGGATCGTCGGTCAGCCGCAGCCCACCGGCCGCGAGCGCGTCCGCCAGCGCGGCACGGTCGTCGTCGGGCAGATCCACCGCGCCGGTCCGGATCGCGGCCAGCCGTTCGGCGCTGACGTCCACGCCGATCCCCGGCACGCCCCGCGCGTACAGTCCCAGCGCGGTGGGCAGGCCGACGTAGCCGAGCCCCACGACGCCCACCGACAGCGGTTCGGTGCCGGGCCGCGCCGCGCTGCGGTGCAGCAGTCGCGACCTGACGTCGTCCAGCGGGCCGTTGACTGCCAGCGCGAGTTCCAACCCGGCCATGGCGACACCACCTCGTGTCCCTCGGGCGGCCCGGCGGGACGCGTCGACGTCCGGCCGAGCCCGGTGCACCGCCGGCTGCCGGCGGCCCTGCGTGCACCCTAGGTCGCCGCGGTGCCCGCGGTCTCCGGGCGATGCGCGTAGCGGGCCCTACGTCGATTGGCGGACCGGGCGGCCGACACGGCGCCGGCGGCTGGTCGCGAGGCGCGTGCCGGACGGCCGATCCGGGCTGCCGATCCGGGCCGCCGGCCGGACCGGTTCCGCTCGCCGGTCGAACCGCTGGCGTACCGGCCGCTACGTCGTTTGGCGGGGGCGCGGCTAGGCCGATCGCCCTAGTGTGAGGCGATGCGCGCGCACCGCCTCGCCCGTGGCTGGCTGCTGCCGGCCTGGCTCGCGGTCGCCGTGCTGGTCGGCGGGTTGGTCTTCGCCGCCGGCCACCGGGGTGGCGGCGGGCCCGCACCGCCGCCCCGTCCGCTCGCGGGCCTGGCCGCCGTCTCCGCGGCGCGCGACACGTCGACCGGGCATCGCCTGGTGGTGTCGCTGACCTTCGACGACGGGTACGCCGACCAGCTCGTCGGCGCGCAGGAACTGTTGCGGCACAAGCTTCCCGGCACCTTCTACGTGCCGTCCGGCTGGGTCGGCCTGCCCGGCTACCTGAGCCTCGCGCAGGTGCGCGAGATGCGCGCGAAAGGGCTAGAGATCGGCGGGCACACCGTGCTGCACGAGAACCTGCCGGACGTCGACGTCGCCGAGGCGCGCCGGGAGGTCTGCGACGACCGCGCCAACTGGCTCGGCTGGGGCATCCCGGTGACCTCGTTCGCCTACCCGTACGACGCGCTCGGGCCGCGGGAGCGACGGATCGTGCGCGACTGCGGCTACAACAGCGCGCGGCAGCTCGGCGACCTGCACTCGGTGCGTAGCCCGGCCGACTGCGCCGACTGCCCGTACACCGAGCAGATCCCGCCACCGGACCCGTACGACGTGCGGGCGCCGGCGGAGTTCGACAGCGGCTGGACGCTCGGCGACCTGATCAACGAGGTACGCGGGGCCGAACGGCACGGCGGCTGGCTGCCGCTGACGTTCCACCACGTGTGCGACGGGTGCAGCGACATCGGCATCCCGCCGCAGACGCTGCGCCGCTTCCTGGACTGGCTTGCCCCGCGCGCCGCGCACGGCACGGCCGTCCTGCCGGTCGACGCGGTGGTCGGCGGCTCGGTCCGCGCACCGCATCGGCTCGGCGCACCCGCCGCGGCACCGCCCGGGCACGACGCGGTACGGGACGGGTCGCTGGAGCGGTGGCAGCACGGCGAACCGGCCTGTTTCCGGCCCACCTCGTACGGCCGGAACTCGGTGACGGTGCGCCGGACCGGCACCGCGCACGGGGGGCGGTTCGCCGCCAGCCTGACCGTGCGCGGGTACCACTCCGGTGCGGCACAGCTGATGCCGCTGCTGGATCTCGGCAGCTGCGCGCCCGCGGTGGCGCCGGGTCGGCGGTACACGCTGGGTGTCTGGTACACCGCCACCGCACCGACCACGCCGGTGCTCTACTACCGCACCGCCCGCGGCGCCTGGACCGCCTGGTCGGTCGGTCCGCCGACGCAGCCGGCCACCGGCACCTGGCGGCAGCTGTCCTGGCGCACCCCATCGGTACCGGACGGCGCCACCGCGGTGTCGTTCGGACTGCGCCTGCGCTCGGCCGGCACGGTGGTCACCGACGGCTACCGTCTCGTCGGGTGATGCGGTTCGGCCGGTCCGGCGGCCGACCGCCGGACCGGCCCCGGGGAACGGGCGACGCGGCATCGCGGCCCGACGACGACGGCTAGGCCGGCTTGGTGGCCTTGATGATGGCGGAGTGCATGCCTTCGGCGGCCTGCTGGGTGGGGGTGATGTCGACGTTGGTGAAGCCGGCGGCGGTCAGGCCGTCGTAGTACTCGGTGATGGACAGGGCGCCGGCGATGCAGCCGACCCATTGGCCGCGTTCGGCGCGGTCGGCGGGGCTGAGGTGGTCTTCCGCGACGACGTCGGAGACGCCGATGCGTCCGCCGGGCTTGAGCACGCGGAACGCTTCGGCGAGCACGGCGGACTTGTCGGTGGACAGGTTGATCACGCAGTTGGAGATGATCACGTCCACGGACGCGTCGGGCAGCGGCACGGCTTCGATCTCGCCCCTGAGGAACTCGACGTTGGTGGCGCCGGCCTTCTCGGCGTTGCGGCGGGCCAGGTCGAGCATGTCGTCGGTCATGTCCAGGCCGTACGCCTTGCCGCTGGGTCCGACCCGCTTGGCCGACAGCAGGACGTCGATGCCGCCGCCGGAGCCGAGGTCGAGCACGGTCTCGCCCTCGTTGAGGTCGGCCACGGCGAGGGGGTTGCCGCAGCCGAGGGAGGCGGCGACCGCGTCGGCGGGCAGTTGGTCGCGGTCTGCCTGGTCGTAGAGGGTGGCGCCGAACGGGTCGGGGTCGCTGGTGGCGCAGGATCCGCCGCCGCAGCAGTCGGTGTTGGCGTCGATGGTGGCCAGCACGGTGGAGTTGTCGGTGGGGCCGCAACATCCGCTGGTCTGCCCGGTGCCGGTCTGGGTGGCGTTGGCGCTGACGCGGCGGGCGGCCGCGGCGTAGCGGGCGCGGACCTCGTCGCGCAGCGGGTTGCCGGTGCTCTGCTGGGTCATGGTGTGCTCCTTCGGCTGGCTGGGCTGTGGTGGTTCAGCGGGGTCCGCCCAGGGCGGTCATCGCCCGGGTGTGCGCGCGGTCGAGTCGGGCGTTGGCGTGGCACGCGCTGTCGCAGGCGCAGCCGCACGCTTCGTTGATGCGGGTGGGGGTGGGCCGGTGGCGACGGAGACGGATCATGATGCCCTCGCTGGATAGATGAACGTCTAAGCAGAGCTTGCACCATGATTAGCCATCCGTCAAGATAGAGACATGTCGAAACAGCGTCCGGTGTTGACCGGTACCGAGGCCACCGGCTGCTGCTCACCGCTGGCCGAGCAACCGATCGCCGCGGCGGACGCGGCTGATCTCGCGGCCGCGTTCAAGGCGTTGGGCGATCCGACCCGGCTGCAGCTGGTGTCGCTGATCGCCTCGCACGCGGGCGGCGAGGTGTGCGTGTGCGACCTGACCCCGCGGTTCGCGGTGAGCGGACCGACGATCTCGCACCACTTGAAGGTGCTACGGCAGGCGGGCCTGATCGACTGCGAACGTCGCGGGACCTGGGTGTACTACTGGGCCGTCCCGGCGATGCTGACCCGGCTGGCCGGCCTGCTGCAGGTTCCGCAGCCCGCAGCGGTGCGTTGACCCGGCCGGCCCCGCTTCAGGCGGGGTCGGCGCAGCAGGCCTGGCTGCCCTCGGGGGTGAGGGTGGCGAGGCTCGCGAGCAGCCGGACCGGGCCGGCGAGCTGGTCGCAGCACAGCCGGTAGAGGTTGGCCCGGCCACGGGCAGTGGAGGTGACCAGCCCCACTTCGCGCAGCGCGGCCAGGTGGTGCGAGACCAGGGTCTGCGCGAACCCGGTGGCGTCGGTCAGCTCGCGGACGGTGTGCGGTCCGGTGGCCAGCAGCAGCATGATCGCCAGGCGGTGTTCGTCGGCGAGGGCCTTGAAGCACGGCACCAACTCCGCGGCGCGGTGGCGCAGGCCTGCCGCATCGGTGAGGTCGAGGGTACGCACGTCCACTGCGTCGGTCATGCCTCCATTCAAGCACCGACCGTACTTGCTATCAACAGTCATCGCTGTTAATACTTGCATCCATTGTTCGATCTGCGTGGAGGCAGCGATGGACGAGACGACGGCACGGGCGCTTCCCGTGGTGGTGATCGGCGCGGGGCCGGTGGGGCTCGCCGCGGCGGCGCACCTGGCCGAGCGGGGCATGCCGTTCCTGGTGGTCGAGGCCGGCGAGGGGCCCGGTGCCGCGGTGCGGCAGTGGGGTCATGTCCGGTTGTTCAGCCCGTGGCGGTACGACACCGACGCCGCGGCACGCCGCTTGTTGGAGCCGTCGGGGTGGGCGTCGCCGGATGCCGAGACGTTGCCCACCGGCGGTGAACTGGTGCGCGACTACCTGGTACCGCTGGCGGCACATCCCCGTATCGCCGCGCAGGTGCGGTACGGGGCGCGGGTGGTGGCGATGTCGCGTGACGGCGTCGACCGGGTGCGCACGGCCGGCCGCGAGCGGGCGCCGTTGCTGCTGCGGTTCGACGACGGGCAGCAGTTGCCGGCTCGCGCGGTGATCGACGCAGCCGGCACGTGGCGGCAGCCGAACGTGCTGGGAGCCAACGGATTGCCGGCAGTCGGCGAAGCCGAGGCGAGCGAGTTCATCGACACCGCCCTGCCCGATGTGCTGGGCGCCGACCGGGACCGGTTCGCCGGCCGGCACACGCTGGTGGTCGGGGCAGGCCATTCGGCGGCGAACACGCTGCTCGCGCTGGCGGAGCTGGCCGAGACCGCACCGGGCACCCAGATCACCTGGGCGGTGCGCGGGGGCAGCCCGGATCGGGCGTTCGGCGGGGAGGACGCCGACGCGTTGCCGGGCCGCGGCGCGTTGGGCTCCGGGCTGCGGCTGCTGATCGACTCCGGCCGCGTCCAGGTGCGGACCGGGTTCAAGGTCCGCGCCGTGACACCCACCGCTGACGGCCGGGTCGAGGTCGACGGCGGCGACGTGCTCACCGTCGACCGGATCGTCTCGGCGACCGGATTCCGGCCCGACCACACCATCGCCGACGAACTGCGCCTGGACCTGGACCCGGCACTGGGCTGCACCCGCGCCCTGGCCCCGTTGATCGACCCGAACATCCATTCCTGCGGCACCGTGCGCCCGCACGGCGTCGACGAGTTGACCCAGCCCGAGCCGGGCTACTTCATCGCCGGGATGAAGTCCTACGGCCGGGCGCCGACGTTCCTGCTGGCCACCGGCTACGAACAGGTTCGCTCGATCGTCGCCGCGCTGGCCGGAGACTGGGACGCGGCCCGGGACGTGCACCTGGACCTGCCCGAGACCGGGGTGTGCTCGGTGACCGCCGGCGCCCGCGCGATCGCCGCCGACGCCGCCGCCCGCCTCGGCCTGGCACCCGACGTGCCGGGCAAGCTGGTGTCCGCCACCATCGCGCACTACCCCGACAGCCAGGATCTGCCCGCCGCCGTCGCCGCCGCGGCCGGCGAGCTGGGCATCGAGGCGACCGCCGCGACGCAGCTGTCGGTCCTGGTCGCCGACCAACTCGACGCGATGCTCTCCGGCGGCCCCACCGACCCGGAACCGGTGGCCACGGCCGGCACGACGGGCAGCCTGCCGTCCTGCTGAATGCGGCGTTTCCGGCGGGCTGGACGTCCGGACCGTGCCGCACCGGCCGGGCATCCGGCCCGGTGGCCGAGTTGACAACCGACGCCCCGACGAGGTCTCATCAACCTGTGCTGATATCAAGCGAGGTTGATGTGATCCGGCTGCTGGCCGATCCGCTCCGCGCCCGGATGGTCGAACTACTCGCCGACGGCGCCCTGTGCACCTGCCACCTGGTCGCCGAGCTGGACGCCAAACAACCGCTGGTGTCGCACCACCTGAGGGCGCTGCGCGAGGCCGGCGTCGTCGAACGCGAACCGCACGGCCGGTTCACCTACTACCGGCTGCGTCCGGACACGCTGACCGCCGCCGCCGACCGCCTCACCGCCCTGGCCGCCCGCGCCCGGGCCAACGCAGGCGTACGGCGGGAATGCTGATGACCACCACCGACCGGCACGCCCCCGACACCACCGGCAGCCCGGTCGTGGCCCGGCTGCCGGTCCTCGACCGGTGGCTACCCGCCTGGATCCTCGCCGCGATGGCCGTCGGCCTCGCCGCCGGCCGCGCGATTCCCGGGTTCGGTGACGCCGTGCAGGCCGTCCAGATCGACGGCGTCTCGCTGCCGATCGCGGTCGGCCTGCTCGCGATGATGTACCCGGTGCTGGCGAAGGTGCGCTACGACCGGCTCGACAGAGTCACCCGCGACCGCCGGCTGCTGATCCCGTCCCTGATCCTCAACTGGGTCGCCGGCCCGGCCGTGATGTTCGCGCTGGCCTGGATCTTCCTGCCGGATCTGCCCGCCTACCGCACCGGGCTGATCGTCGTGGGCCTCGCCCGCTGCATCGCCATGGTGATCATCTGGAACGACCTGGCCTGCGGCGACCGGGAAGCCGCCGCCGTGCTGGTCGCGCTCAACTCGGTGTTCCAGGTCGTCGCGTTCGGCGCGCTCGGCTGGTTCTACCTGTCCGTACTGCCCGGCTGGCTCGGGCTTCCCACCACCGACCTGCACGTCTCGGTCTGGACGATCGTCGTCAACGTGCTGATCTTCCTCGGCATCCCGCTGGCCGCCGGCTACCTGTCCCGCCGGGTGGGGGAACGCGTCAAGGGCCGAGCCTGGTACGAATCCCGGTACCTGCCCAGGGTCGGGCCGATCGCCCTCTACGGACTGCTGTTCACCATCATCGTCCTGTTCGCGCTGCAGGGCAGGCAGATCACCAGCCAGCCCCTCGACGTCGCCCGCATCGCACTGCCGCTGCTGGCCTACTTCGCCATCATGTGGTTCGGCTCGTTCGCGCTCGCCCGCGCCGTCCGCCTGCCCTACCAGCGGGCCGCGACGCTGGCGTTCACCGCCGCCGGCAACAACTTCGAGCTCGCCATCGCGGTGGCCATCGCCACCTTCGGCGCCACCTCCGGCCAGGCCCTCGCCGGCGTCGTCGGCCCGCTCATCGAAGTGCCCGTACTCATCGCACTGGTCTACGTCTCGCTCGCCGCGCGGCGACGCCTCACCGCCACGGAGTCGACATGACCACCACGCCCGAGGTGCTGTTCGTCTGCGTCCACAACGCCGGCCGCTCCCAGATGGCCGCCGCCCTGCTCCACCACCACGCGCACGGCCGCGTCACCGTCCTGCTCGACGAGCTGACCCGCGCCACGGCCTGAGCCGCTCGCGGTCGCGGGGCACCAGCACTCCGGCGACCGGTCGAGGCCTGGCCACCGCCGACCGCCGGCCGTACCCAGCGGGCGGAGCGGCGGCCGCCGGTGCCGCGGTCAGGCGCCCGGTTTCGGGGTGGCGCGGTAGAGGCGCACCGAGACGGCGGCGAGCCAGGCCCAGGCGATCAGCACCCCGGCGGTGAACCCGAGCACGACCGGGGCGCTGCTCGAACCGCTGGTGATCCCGGCGAACGACAGCAGGAACAGCACGCCGCTCAGTGCCGAGTAGAGCGCGAAGCCGCGCTGCCCGAGCCGAACGCACCGGCGGGCGAACACCAGGCAGGCGGCGATCAGGCACAGGAACCCGAGGCCGCCGGCGGCGAGGTGCAGCAGCCCGTGCCAGGAGACCTCGGTGGACTTCCCCGCCGGGGTACCGGCCGGGAAGCCGTTCGCCGGATCGGCGACGAACGCGCCGGCCAGCACGAGGCCGATCCCGTACCCGCCGACCAGCCGCGGCACCCACCGGCAGCCGGGCGTGCCGGAAAGCGCCCGGTGCATGCCGACCGCGGCCGCGAGCACCATCGCGCCGGACAGCACCAGGTTGGCGATCTGGACCCAGCCGAAGCTGCCGTTCGCGAGCAGGCTCCAGTCGTGGTGGGCCAGGTCGAAGCCGGGCCGGGTCACCGCCTGGATCAGGCTCACCAGCACGTAGAACGGGCCCGCCAGGACGCCGTAGCCGAGCAGCGAGCGGGTGACCGCGCGGTCCCGGTCGCACGTCTGCCGGCCGGACAGCGGTGCCGCCCCGGCCGGCCGCGAGGGTGTCGTCATGTCGACCTCCCAGATTGGACTGCCTCGTCTTGTTCATTGGACTAGTCAGTACCGAGTGGACTGGACAGTACCGTACGAGTACTGTTCAGTCCAGTACGGCGGATCGAGGAGAGGCGAGAAAATGGGCGAACCGGCCGACAACACCCGCACCGACGAGCTGATCATCCGGATCGGCCGAGGTGCATCGGGAGACTCGGCCGGCCCGACCGGCAAGCGAGCGGCGATCGTGCAGGCCGCCACCGGGCTGTTCCTGCGGCAGGGCTACCAGGGCACCAGCACCGACCAGATCGCCGCCGTGGCGGCGGTGTCCAAGCAGACCGTCTACAACCAGTTCCGGGACAAGAAGACGCTGTTCGCCGAGATCATCCTGGGCGTCACCGCGACCGCCGAACGCTTCGCCGCCGAGCTGCCGAACGAGATCACCGGCGTCCGCGCCGCCGACGACGTCGAGCCGGCGCTGCGGTCACTGGCCCACCGGTACCTGTCGACGGTGCTCAACCCGCAGGTGCTGGCGCTGCGCCGGCTGATCATCGGCGAGGCGAGCCGGTTCCCCGAGCTGGCCAGTGAGTACCACCGGCGCGCCCCCGCCCGGGTGCTCGCGGCGCTGGCCGACGTGTTCTCCCGGCTGGCCGACCGGGGGCTGCTCACCGGCGACCCGTCCGACGCCGCCGAGGACTTCGCCTTCCTGGTCCTCGGCCCGGCGCTGGACCACGGCATGTTCCACGTCGACGACGACCCGATGCCCGAACCGGCCGTCCGGCGCGCCGCCGACCGCGCCGTCGCCGTCTTCCTCGCCGGCTACCGCCGCCCGAGCTGATCCCGGCCACGGCGGCGTTCGGCCCGGAGCGTCAGTCGTCGGACGGGCGCGGGCGGCTGGCGCGGCGCTGCGCGAGCTGCGCCGCCCGGTCGGCCCGGGCCAGCTCCCGCCGCGCCGTCCTGGCCCGCTCCCGGGCTGCCTGCTGCTCGCGGCCGGCCCGGTCGAGTTCGCTGCTCAGCTCGGCGATCCGCCGCTCCGCCGCCCGGACCGCGCTCTGCGCGTCGGCAAGCTGCCGCTCCGCCGCCGCCCGCGCCTCGGTACTGGCCGACAGTGCCCGCTCCGCCTCGACGTCGCGGCCGGACCGGGACGCGCGACCGCGGCCGGACCGGCCCCCGGCCGCGGTGTCGGCCGTCCCGCCGGACCGGGCGGCGCGGGAGCGGCCGCCCGACCCACCCCGACGGGCCGCGGCGGCTCCGAGCTCGACCACCTCTCCCCCGGCGGCACCGTCGCCGGCAGTGGTGGTGACCGCGGCCAACCCGGTACTGGTGAGCGGCCGGTCCAGGCGGCCCCGGATCCAGCGCTGGCCGGCCTGCGCGTCGGCGACCACCGCATGCAGCGTCTGCTCCACCTCGCGGCGCGCGTCCGCGCCGAGCGGGTGCCCGGCGTCGGCCGCCAGCCGCGCCGCCGCCCCGACCAGTACCGGAATCAGCTGTCGCTGTTCGGCCGACAGCGCGCGGATCCGGGAGCCGTCCAGGTCGCGGTACGCGGTGCGCAGCTCCTCGCCCAACCCCAGCAGCCGCTCGGCCTCGCCAGAGCGGGCACGGGCGAGCAGGTTGCCGGCCCAGGCCGGCACGGTGGGCCGGCGCAGCGCACGGATCGAGGCGGCCAGCTCCCGGTCGCCGCTGGAGCGGGCCGCCTTCTCCCGTTCGGTGCGGGCCGCGGTGAACTGCTCCGGCGGCAGCGCGTACAGCTGGTCGGCGACGGCATCCAGATCCACGACGCAACACCATCCGCTCGTCTCGGCGACCCCCGCCACGACGTCGATGCACCAGCGTACGACGCGACCGGCGGCCACACCGGCCGCAACCGCAAGCTCACCCGCCGCGGGTCAGGCTCCGGAGCCGTCGAGGTAGGCGAGCACCGCCCGGACCCGGCGGTTGGTGTCGTCGGCCGCGGCGATGCCGAGCTTGGCGAAGATCGACGTGGTGTACTTGCTGATCGCGCCCTCGCTCAGGAACAGCCGGGCCGCGATCGCGGCGTTGGACAGCCCCTCCGCCATCAGCTCGAGCACCGAGCGTTCCCGGTCGGTCAGCGCGGCCAGCGGATCCACCCGGGTCGGCCGGCCGAGCAGCTTGGCGACCACCGTGGGGTCCAGCGCGGTACCGCCGTCCGCGACCCGTTGCAGCGCGTCGGTGAACTGGTCGGCATCCAGCACCCGATCCTTGAGCTGGTAACCGATCCCGCCGCGCTCGTCGGCCAGCAGCTCGCGCGCGTAGAGCTGCTCGACGTGCTGGGAGAGGATCAGCACCGGCAGGCCCGGGATCTGCCGGCGGGCCGCGAGCGCCGCCTGCAGCCCCTCGTCGGAGAACGTCGGCGGCAGCCGGACGTCCACGATGGCCACGTCGGGACGGTGGGTGAGCAGCGCGTCGAGCGCCTCCGGTCCGCTGCCGACCGCGGCGACGACGGTGTGCCCGTACGCCTCGACCAGCCGCACCAGCCCGTCCCGCAACAGGAACAGGTCCTCGGCTACGACAACGCGCATGGCACCGCCACCGTGATCCGGCTCGGCCCACCGGCCGGGCTGTCGATGCGCAGCACTCCGCCGAACGCCGCCATCCGCCGCTCGATCCCGGCGAGCCCCGACCCGGCTTGCCCCGACCCGGCCGACCCCGACCCGGCTTGCTGCGACCCGGCTGGCCGGGTGCCCGGTGGAGTACCGCCGGGTTCGGTTGCGGCGGCACCGATGCCGCCGACGCCGTCGTCGGTCACCGTCGCGGTCAGCACCCGCTCACCGTAGTCCAGGTCGATCTCCACCCGGCTCGCCCGGGCGTGCTTGACCGCGTTCGCGAGCAGCTCGGCGACGGCGAAGTACATCGCCGACTCGACCGGCCGCTCCGGCCGCGCCGGTACGGTGCTGCGCACCTCGACCGGGAGCGCGGCGTCCAGGGCCAGCGCCCGTACCGCGTCGACCAGGCCGCGCTCGGCGAGCACCGGCGGGTTGATGCCGCGGACCAGCGAGCGCAGTTCGGCCAGCGCGGCGGCCGACGAGCTCCGGGCCTGGGCCAGGATCTGCTTGGCCTTGTCCGGGTCCTCGTCGACCAGCCGTTCCGCGGCACCCATCGACATGCCCAGGGCGACCAGCCGGGCCTGCGCCCCGTCGTGCAGGCCGCGCTCGATCCGCTCCAGTTCGGCTGCCTGGTTCTGGGTCAGGTCGGCCCGGATCGCCTCCAACTCCTCCACCCGCCGGCCCAGCGACCGCGGCGACGCGCCGAGCAGCCGTACCCCGAGCGGGCCGAGCAGCCGCCACCCGAACGGCGCCGCGGCCAGGCCCACGACGCACAGCGCGATCCCGCACCCGAGGAGTCCGGCCTGGGTGAGCAGGTAGCCGCCGGCGGCCAGACAGGCCAGCGGGGCGGCCGCGGCCGGCAGCACGGTGACGGCGGCGACCAGCAGCCAGAGCGCGTCGCGGCGCAGTTGCGGGTCGTGGTGCCGGGCGTCCAGCGAGGCCCGGCGGCGGGCCTCGCGCTCCGACTCGTGGTAGGCGTAGCCGTTCCACCAGAAGCCGGTGGCCATCCGGGTCACCGGCAGCACCGGGTTGTACCGCGGCTCGACCGTCACGCCCAGCCAGCGGCGCGCCGCCCAGCGGGCCGCCCGGCTCAACGGACGGCCCAGGAACGCCACCACGAACCAGCCGGCGGCACCGGTCCAGAGCAAGGTCATCGCGATCTCGCCGACGAACACCAGCACGAGCACCGCCAGCGGCGCGGACAGGTCGGCCGACCAGGTCCGGGCAAACCGGAAACCGAAGAACGCGACGGGCACCGCGATCGCCGGCAGCACACCGGTCACCCCGGTGACCACCGCCGACCGGTACAGCCCGTGGCCGACGGCGCGCGCCCACCGCGCCGGTCCGACCTCGGCAGAGCCTGTCATCCCCGTCCCCTCCCGCATCGTCGCCATTGTCGCAACCGGCACCGGGCCGCTCCGCCGTACGCGCCGGCCGTTCGGGCGCCGGTGCCGGTCATGCCGGTTCCGTCCCGTTCAGCGGCTGGCCGGCCGGTGCCGCCGGTTCGCGGGCGGTGCGGCGCAGCGCCACCACGCCGCTGACCGCGAGTACGGCGCCGACCCCGGCGAGCGAGACGCCGTGGATCGACAGTCCGAGGTCGAACGTCTCGGACAGCCCGGTCAGCACCGCCCCGGCCAGGACGAACGAGCCGCCCAGGATGGTCCGCAGTCGCGCCGGGACCCGGTTCAACAGCAACAGCAGCAACACTTCTCGGCTCCGTTCGGTTCGTCCCCGGCGGTACTGCCGGGCGACACCGACGACGCTACGAAGCGGGCGGCGCGGCCGGTATCCGTCCACGCCCCGGCTCGGGTGGGCCCAGCCCCACCCCGTCGTACCGGGCCGCCGCGGGCCCGGTTGTGGCACGATCTCCCGGATGCCCCCGCACTCCCCGCGCCGACGCTGGTGGCGCCGGGTCCTGGTCCTGGCGCTCGGTCTGCTCGCCGCGGCGCTGCTGGTCGTGGCGGCGGGTGGCGTGGCGCTGCAGGTCGAGGGCGGCGGGACGGTTCCGGCCGCGGCGCGCGGCACCGGGCACGACGCCGAGTGGCTCGGCCACGCCTGGCTCGACGGCCGGAAGCGTCAGTCCGATGTGGACCGGCTGGCCGCCCGGTTGCGGCACACCGGCATCCGCGACCTGTACGTGCACGCCGGCCCGTTCCGCGACGACGGCAGCCTCGATCCGGCGCTGCGGCCGAAGGCCCGCTGGCTGGTCACCGCGCTGCACCGGGCGCTGCCGGGGGTCCGCGTGCAGGCCTGGCTCGGCGCCCACCCGGTGCCGGGCCAGCTGCGCCTGAACTCGCCGCGGACCCGGGCCGCGATCCTCGTCTCGGTACGGCAGGTGCTGGGTGACGGGTTCGACGGGGTGCACTACGACTTCGAGCCGGTCGCCGAGGGCGACGCCGACCTGGCCACCCTGCTCGCCGCGAGCCGGCGGCTGACCCGCCGGTACCACGCCGTGCTCTCGCTGTCGGCGAGCCTGCTCGCGCCGGTGCCGGGGCTCGCCACCGCGATCCGGGCGCTGCCCGGTGGGCCGCGCGGCGTCTGGTCGGCCGGCTACCTGCACCGGCTGTCCAGCCACGTCGACCAGGTCGCGGTGATGCTGTACGACAGCTGCCTGCCCACCGCGACCAGCTACGCCGGGTACGTGCGGCGGGCCACCGGGCTGGCGCTGCGGGCGGTGCCGGACCGGGTCGCGCTGCTGATCGGCGTACCGGCCTACCACGACCGCACCGCCTGCCACCGCGGCAACGCCGAGACGATGGCCGCCGCGCTGCGCGGGGTTCGGCTGGCGCTCGGCGGCCGGCCGCAGCGCAGGTTCGGCGTCGCGCTCTACGTCGACTTCGCGGCCACCGCCGCGGACTGGGCCAGCTACCGCACCGACTGGGCCTGACCGGCGGGCTCGTTCAGCGGCGGCGCGGGTGGCGTGGCCGGTCGGGATGCGCCTCGGTGGGAGCACCGACGCCGACCGCGTGCGCGGCGGCGGCGAGCTCGGCCAGGTCGCGGGGATCCGCCAGCGACCGGCCGGTGAGATCCTGCAGCCGGCGCAGCCGGTACCGGACCGTGTTCGGGTGGCAGTGCAGCACCTCACCGGCGCGCTCGGCGGAGCCGGCGTGGTCCAGGTAGGCGTCCAGCGTGTCGAGCAGCATGTCCCGGTCGTCGGCGGGCAGCCCGAGCACCGCGCCGAGCACCCGGCTGACCAACCGGGCGCCCTCGTCCGGTTCGCACACCACCAGCGCCGCCAGCGGGCTCGGACCGAACATGCGCACCTCCGGCGCGCCGGCCGGCACCCCCGCCAGGGCCGCCCGCGCGAGCCGCAGCGCGCGCGGCGTGTCGGCGAGCGAGTCGTACCGGGGGCTCACGCCGGTGCGCGACTTCGCCACGCCGCGCAGCACGTCGAGCATCGGCCGGGTCTGGTCGTCCCGCAGCGACACCACACCCACCTGCAGCGCCGGACTGAGCCGCCAGCCGGAGACGATGCCGTCGGCGGCCAGTGCCCGTTCGACCCCCGGCAGGCTCTCCTCGGCGAAGCCGCGGGTCTGCGCGGCGACCACGACCAGCTGCCCGCCGGGCGGCAGGCCGAGCAGCGCGGCAGCGTCCCAGGGCGTCGCGTCGGGGCCGGGCTGGCCGGTCAGCAGCGCCTCCACGACCGCCGAGCGGCGCCGCTGCTGGGCGAGCAGCAGCTCGGCGGTCGCGGCCCGGTACGCCTCGGTGAGCGCGAGCGCGTGCTCGTCGGTGAGCTGCCAGATCCGGCTGGCCGCGGTCAGCAGCTCGTCGGTGGCGCCGGCGGCCCCGGCACCGCGGGCGTGCTCGACCAGCGCGTCCCACAGCGTCGCGAACGTGATCCGGTAGGCCTGCAACACCTCCGGCAGCGGTACGCCCTGGTGCGCGCGGCGCCGACCGGTCTCCCGCGGCGCGGCGAGGTCCAGCGGCGCGGCCGGGGCGCCGACCGCGGCAACGAGGACGTGCAGGTTGTGGTCGACCGAGCGGCGCAGCTCGGCCCGGGACACCGCGCGGCCGTCGCGGTAGAGCGCCATCCGGTCGACCACCGCGGCGCACGCCTGGTCGATCAGCCGCGGCAGGTGGGCCTCGGCCCAGTCGAGCAGACCGAGCAGCGCGGTGCCGGTCATCGACGCGGCACCGGCCTCGACCCCGACCGGTGCCCGGTCGCCCGGTGATGGCTTCCCACGATCGGCCTCCCTGCCGTCCCGGCGCGCGGCGAGCCTGGTGGGTGTGGCCCGTACGGTCGCCTCCTGCGAGTCTCGCACCGGCGACGGGACCGGCAGTGCCGCATCGACCGAACGAGGTCGCCCGGGCGACCCGGGCGACTCGGCCGCGGCCGGCTCAGCGCGGGAAGCCCGCCGTCATCCAGGCGTGGAACAGCTGGACCTGGTCGGCCGGCCACCGCCCGTCGCACGGCATGCTGCCGTCGGCGAGCCGCTGGTGGATCCCGTCCGCGTGGTCGCGCACCGACTGGTACGACGACAGGTCGAAGGCCTGCTTCATCGCCTCGACGTCCTTGCGCCGGAACAGCGGTCGGATGTCCCGCTCGAAGCCGGGCGGTTCGCTGGTCGGCGCCCCCGGCCCGCCGGCGTCGGTCGACGGTCCGCCGCCGTCGGTGTCGTGCTTCGAACCGGCGTCGGTGACCGTCGCCGCGGCGGCGTCGGTGGCCGGGTGCGCGTCGGTGCCGGTCGGCGGTTCCGGGGCGGCGTCGGGGGGCATCCGGCGAACCTCGATGGTGCCATTGCGGGCCCGCACCTGGTAGACGAACTGCCCGAACACGGCCGGTCCCTCGACCACGGCGCCGCTGCACAGGTCGATCCGGGAGCCGTGCCACGGGCAGGTCACCACGTCGCCGTCGCGCTCACCGGCGTGCAGCGGGCCACCGGCATGGCTGCAGGTGTCGGCGATCGCCCGCAGCGTGCCGGATCGGTCCCTGGTCACCAGCACCGGGAACCCGTCGACGCGCACCACCGCCATCGCGCCGTCGGCCAGGTCGGACTCCTGGAGTACCGCGGTGAACTCGTCCGGTGCGCTGCGTGCGACGAGCCGGCCGTGGTCGACGCGGACCCCGAGACCGAAGCTGAGTTCGCCACCGAGATGCGCGGCCAGGCCGGAGAAGGCGAGCCCGGTCGCGCTCAACAGCCGGCCGCTGCCGCGGTGGCCGCGGGCGCGGCGGCCGAGCGAGGCGACCGCGAAGCCGAGCCCGACGACGTTGAGCACCCCGTGCAGGGTCGCGAGCCGACGGTCCTCGCCGGTGAGGTCGCGCCAGTCCGCCGCGCCGGTCAGCGCGGTCGGCGCCGCGCCGAGAACGCTCACCAGCAGCGTGGCGTCCGCGGCGCGGGCCAGCGTGCTCGAACGGGTCAGCCCGGCCGCGGCGTCCAGCACGAAGGCGGCGCTCCAGGAGCCCACCGGTACGTCGGTCAGCGCCGGGTGCAGCGGGGCACCGAGCCAGGTCCCGTCCAGCAGATCGTGCAGCCGGCCGCCGAGCAGCCGGCGCACCGTCGGCTGCACCCGGTCGGCCAGCCGGTCCAGCCAGGGTTGTGCCGCGGCGAGCCGCTTCGCGTCCACGCGCCCACCGTACTCAACACAGGGCCGGCGTTCGGCGGTTTCGCCGATCGCAGTGCCGGCCGACAACGGGGGTGCTGCACCGGGACAAAGCTTCGCCGCCGACCCGATCCGCCCCCACGCCAATCGATTCGAACAGAAGTGTTGTGCCACAACAGATCCAGCGTATTCGGCAGCGGAGTACGTTGGCCGGTCGGGCGATCAGCGGGTGCGCGTGCCGCTGCCCGTACCGCTCGGGCGGGGCTAGGCTCGCGGGATGGCACCGAGCGGATCCGCCGGCGAGCGCGGCAGCGCGGCACCGCCCCCGGCCGGGGGCGAGCCGGTGGCCGCGGCACCGCCGGACGGCTCGTCCGAGAGCCTGCTGACCGTGCTGGTGGCCGGCGGGGTCAACCTGCTCATCGCGGCCGCGAAGCTGTTCGTCGGGATCCTCGGCGGATCCAGCAGCATGGTGTCGGAGTCGGCGCACTCGTTCGCCGACACCGTCACCGAGGGGCTGCTGTTCGTCGCGGTGCGGCGCGGGACGAAGCCGCCCGATCACCGGCGCCCGTTCGGCTACGGCCGGGAGTCGTACTTCTGGGCGCTGCTCGCGGCGATGTGCACGTTCGGCGTCGGTGGCGTGTTCTCCATCTACCACGGCACGCTCACCATCCTCAGCGGTGAACCCTCCGGCCACTACCCGCTCGCGTACGGCGTGCTGGCCGCCTCGGCGGTGTTGGAGGGCATCTCGCTGACCCGTTCGCTGCGCCAGGCGCGCGGTGTGCCCCGGCGGCTGCGGATCACCCTCGGCGAGTACGTCCGGACCACGCCGGACACCGCGGTGCGCGCGGTGACGCTGGAGGACGTGGCGGCCGAGATCGGCATCGCGCTCGCCGCGATCGGGCTGGCGCTGGAGCAGCTGACCGGTTCCGGGGTGTACGACGGGATCGCGTCGGTGCTGATCGGTCTGCTGCTGTGCGCGGTCGGCTACCGGCTGATCAGCGTGAACAAGTCGCTGCTGATCGGCCAGTCGGTCCCGGACCGCACCCTCGCGGCGCTGAGGGCGGAGCTGTCCGCGCTGCCCGGTGTCGAGGACGTGGTGGAGCTGTTCGCCACCTATCTCGGGCCGGAGCAGATCCTGGTCGCCGCGAAGATCGACTTCGTCGACGACGTGCCGGCCGACGAGGTGGAGCGGCTGGCCGACGAGGGTGCTCGCCGGCTCAGGGCGCGCATCCCCCGGGTCACGCACGTCTACCTCGACCCGACCAACCGCGCCGGCCCGGCCCGGATCTGACCGAACCATCCACTGTGGACTGAAGTCCGGTCGCCGGGATCGCGTTGTGGTCGGCCCGATCGCGCGGTTAGTGTCCTGGGGCATGACCGGGCTGGCGCACGACTTCGGCTTCGACCCCACGTACGGCTACGATCTCGACCGGTTGCTCGCGGTCGGCGCACCGGCGGAGCCGGCCGGATTCGCCGCGTTCTGGCGCGAGCGGTACGCGGCGGCCCTCGCCGTCGACCCCGATCCGGTGCTCGGGCCGGTGGAGGACAAGCGGGACGGCTGCCGGGTCCTCGGGGTCACCTTCAGCTCGGTCGGCGGCGTACGGCTGGGCGGTTGGGTGGTGCTGCCCGACGCCGGGCCGGCGCGGCACGGGTTCGTCGTCGGGCACGGCTACGGCGGCCGGGAGGCGGCCCGGCTGCCACTGCCGCTGCCGCACGCGGCCGCGATCCAGCCGTGCGTGCGTGGGCTGCCCGAGCGGGGCCGCACCCCGGGCATCCCGGACACCACGGCCGAACACGTACTGCACGGGATCGGGTCACCCGAGACGTACGTGCTCGGCGGCTGCGTCGCCGACCTGTGGTGCGCGGCCAGCGCGCTGCGCCAGCTCGTGCCCGAGCTGGCCGGTCGGCTGGGGTACCTCGGGGAGAGCCTCGGTGGCGGGCTCGGTGCGCTGGCGCTGCCGTGGGACGACCGGTTCGCGGCGGCACAGCTGACCGTGCCGACGTTCGGCAACCAGCCGCTGCGGCTGACGCTGGAGTGCGTGGGCAGCGGCGAGTCGGTCCGCCGCTACGCCGCCCGCCACCGGGAGGTGACCGAGGTGCTGGCGTACTTCGACGCGGCCGTTGCGGCCCGGCGGATCACGGTGCCGACGCTGGTCGGCGCGGCGCTGTTCGACCCGTCGGTGCCGCCACCCGGCCAGTTCGCGGTGCACAACGCCCTGGCCGGGCCGAGTCGGCTGGCGGTGCTGACCGCCGGCCACTTCGACCACCCGGATCTCGACCGCGAGACGGCCGCGCTGGCCACGGCGACCGGCCGGTTCTTCGCCCGCCACCTGCCGGGCTGACGGCCGCCGCGCCGGCCGCCCGTCCGCCCGCTACCCGTCGCGCCGGCCGCCCGTCCGCTCGCCACCCGTCGCGCCGGCCGTCCGCTCGCCACCCGCCGGGCCGGCGGACGACCGAGCTCGGCGCGGGTCAGGCGCGGACGACGCGGTAGAGCACGTCGTAGCCGAACCGCGGGCTGCGCCCGAGCTCGTGCAGCCGCACCCCGGCCCGCCGCAGCGCGGCGGCCTCGCCGGGGTGGACGATCAGGAACCGGATCCGGTAGCTGGCGAGCAGGGCGGCGCGGCGGGCGTGGCCGGTCGGCGGGGCGAGGATCGCGGCCTGGGCCGCCCGGCGAGCCGGCGCGGAGCGCAGCCACGGTTCCGGGTAGGCCGGTGCCAGCGTGAAGATCCGGTACGCGGGCAGCATCCGGGCGGCGTGGTACGTGCCGGCCAGCACGGTCCGGCCGGTGCCGACCCAGCGGGTCACCCAGCCGTAGCCCACCCAGTCCTGTTTCGTCGCCAGGTGCCGGTCCAGGCTCGCCGGCAGCGGCGCGACGTAGCGCAGCACGCCGGCCTGGGTGGGCAGCCCCAGCAGGCAGGCGAGCGCCGCCGCGACCACGATCAGCCGGCCACGACGGGTACGGGGGTGGCGGGCGAGCTGTTCGGCCACCTCGATGCCCACCGCGAGCTGTCCGGCGAGCAGTACCGCCGGCAGCAGCCGGGCCCAGGTGGCGTGCCCAGTCACCCAGCCGTACCCGACGAACAGCCCGGCGAGCACGGCCAGCCAGGCCAGCGGATCGGTGTGCCGCCGGTACAGCCGCAGCGCCAGGGCGGGGACGCCGGTGGCCAGGCCGAGCCCGTAGAAGCCGAGCACGTGGTGGTAGAGCGGTGCCTGGATCCGGTCCAGCCCGGCGGCCGAGGACAGCAGCGACAGCACCGGGAAGTACGGCCAGGCGGCGAGCGCGGCGGCCGCGATCGCGACGGCGGCCGACCAGCAGGCGACCCGTACCAGGTTCAGTCGTCGCCGGCCGTCGACGACCAGCGCGAGGCAGCCGAGGGCCGCCGCGACCGCGGTGAACTGGTGGTCGAGGACCACGTCGGCGGCGAGCAGCCCGGCGACCGGGTAGACCCAGGGACCGCCACGCCCGCCGAGCCGGCCGGCGACCAGCCCCCACAGGTGCAACGTGACGCCCAGTGCGAACGCGGCCGGGTAGGACAGCGTGATCGCCACGGACTGGAGGCTGAGAAAGCCGCTCCAGGTCAGCAGCGTCGTGCCCTGCACCAGCAGGACGGCGACCAGCGCCGCGAGCGGCGCCCACGGTGCGGTCGACAGCCGTCGTACCAGGTGGTGCAGGCCGCTGGTGATCAGCAGCGCGTTGCCGAGCGCCGCGACGCGCAGCACGTCGTACCCGCCGAGTCCGGTGGCCCGCGCCAGCAGCGCCTGGGCCAGGCTGTACGGCGAGTAGTACGGGCTGGCGGCGGGCGCGCCGACCAGCGGGTCGGGCGGGCTGCCCAGGTGCCGGGACAGTTGCTCGACCACGGCGATGTGCAGCCCGGTGTCACCGCTCCACGGGAACCGCCAGGCGACCGCGAGGCCGAGGGCCGCGCCGACCGCGTACAGCGCCACGGTCGGTGCGACGCTGCGGCGGCGGGACTCCACGGCGCGCCGCGCCACCACCTGCGTCGGACCGACGAGCACCGTACGACCCCCGTGAAACGTCCGGTTCCTGCCGGCCGGGGATCGAGGGCCGGTTTCGGACCCTGTGCCGGTGCGATGCGCCTGCTCGCCCATCGAGCGTAACTACGACAACGTAATGTAGTAGATAACGACCCGTCAGAACTCGGCTCGACCCGGTGCGGGTCCGTCCGTCGATGTCCGCACCTCAACCGGACGCGGCTCTGGTCCGACACTTACCGTCGACGAGGTTCCTCCGCGTGCGCAGGGCGTCGTGAGACTGCCGCTTCGAGTTCGGAAACCCCGGCTACCGCTGAGTCTGGTCGCGGAATTCGGCGATGCCACGGAGCGCGTCGCGGAGGCTGGTCGGTTCGGGACCGAAGAGTTTCTCGTCGAGCGACTGCGCCATTTCGACGGCTCGACGGGTCAGGGCGCGGCCCTCCCGGGTCAGCGTCAGGCGCAGCGAACGAGCGTTGGACTCGTGGGCGTGCCGGGTGATCAGCCCACGGTCTTGAAGGGCGCGTACGACACGAGAGGTCATCTGCCGGTCGGTCCCGGCACCATCGGCGACCTGCTGCTGGGTGGGCGGGCCGTTGAGGTGCTCCAGCCAGCCCGCCGTCGCCAGCACCATGAACTGGGTGGGCGTCAGGCCCAGCGGGCGCAACCTGGCGTCCAGCTCGGCGCGCCAGGTCAGCGCCGCGTGATACAGCCAGAACCCGGGCGACAGCATGGGCCCGGACTCCTCGTGCCTCACGGTGCCACCGCCGTGCGGCGTCGGGCCGCTTCCCGCTCCAGTGCGGCGAAGGTCGTGAACATGTCGGCCCGCATGCGCCGCCCGAAGTGGAACCGGAACAGCGGCACGAGCGGCCCGGTGACGCGCACGGTCTTGACGCAGCGGACCTTTCCGTCGGCGAGGGGTTCGAAGGCGTTCATTCCGATGATCTTCCCGCCAGGCAGGCCGCACTCCGACCGCCAGTACGTGCGCGGGACGACCTGGGTGATCGTCCAGTCCGTGGCGGGTCCGCCGCGGGGCTTGGACCATCCTGCCGTGCCCGGCGCGAACGGGCCATCCAGCCGGGCCGCCTCCTCGTGCGGATCCCAGGCCGCCCAGCTGGCCACATCGGTGACGACCGCCCAGACCGCGTCGACATCGGCGTCGATCTCAGCCGCCGCACTGATCTCGTACATGGTGTCTCCCGGGTCAGGTTGGTGTCGCGACACCAACCTACATGGTGTTGCGACACCAGGCAACCCGGCCTGGCTGGCAACCCGTCCCGCGCCTGCTGTGTCCACCCCGCAGAGGTTTCCCCGCCCGGCCAGCCCCGCGGTGCAACGCTGGCCACCAGGACAGCGACCCACGTGCGCACGAGTCCGGACATCGGCGCAGTCGACTTCGGACCTCGACACCGTCCTCAGTAGACGGACAGCGCGCCGGCACACCGCGGCGAGGCAGAATGTGGCGATGAAGTACGTGCTGCTGATCTGCGACGACGAGACCGCGTCGCCGAGCAACGAACAGCTTGCGGCCGATCCGGTGCACCAGGCCTGGCTCGCCGACCTGGAGCGGCGCGGCGCCCGCATCGTCGGCGCCCGGCTGCGTCCGGTCGTCGACGCGACGACGGTACGGGTGCGCGACGGCGAGACGCTCGTCTCGGACGGCCCGTTCGCCGAGACGAAGGACTTCGTCGGCGGCTTCGTGATCGTCGACTGCGCCAGCCTGGACGAGGCGATCGAGATCGCCGCCGGCCATCCGTACGCGCGCTGGGGCAGCATCGAGATCCGCCCGGTCTGGGAGTGACCGGGCACCACGACCGGGTCACCGCGGCGGTCGAGGCGGCGTACCGGGACGAGTGGGGGCAGCTGGTCGCCACCCTCATCGGCCTGACCGGCGACTGGGACCTGGCCGAGGACTGCGCCCAGGAGGCGTTCGCCGCGGCGCTCGCCACCTGGCCCCGCGACGGGGTACCGCGCCGGCCGGGCGCCTGGCTGACCACCACGGCGCGGCACCGCGCCACCGACCGACTGCGCCGCGACGCCACCGGCGCGGCCAAACTGCGCCAGCTCGCGGTGCTCGAACGCGACCCGGCGGCACCGCCGGTCGAGGAGATCCCGGACGACCGGCTGCGGCTGATCTTCACCTGCTGTCACCCGGCACTGCGGTTCGACGCCCGGGTCGCGCTGACGCTGCGCACCCTGGCCGGGCTGACCACCGCCGAGATCGCCCGCGCGTTCCTGACCGCCGAGGCGACCATGGCGCAGCGGCTGGTGCGTGCCAAGCGCAAGATCGCCGAGGCCGGCATCCCGTACCGGGTGCCGCCGGCCGAGGCGCTCCCGCACCGGCTGGCCGCTGTCCTCGCGGTGCTCTACCTGATCTTCAACGAGGGGTACGACGAGGAGCGGCTCGACGCCCGCCGCGCCCTGACCGCCGAGGCGATCCGGCTGGCCCGGGTGCTGTGCCGGCTGCTGCCGGCCGAGCCCGAACCGGCCGGGCTGCTCGCGCTGATGCTGCTGCACGAGGCCCGCCGGGCCACCCGTACCGCGGACGGCGTGCTGGTGCCGCTGGAGCGCCAGGACCGGTCGGCGTGGGACGCGGCGCTGATCGCCGAAGGCGTCGCGGTACTGGACGGCGCGCTCGCGTCGCGCCGGGCCGGGCCGTACCAGGTGCAGGCCGCGATCGCCGCCTGCCACGCCACCGCGCCGGAGGCGGCGAGCACCGACTGGCCGCAGATCGCCGCGCTGTACGGCACGCTGGCCCGGCTCGCGCCGTCCCCGGTGGTGGCGCTGAACCGGGCGGTGGCGGTGGCGATGGCCGACGGGATCCCGGCCGGCCTGGCGCTGGTGGACGAGTTGGCCGCGGCCGGCACGCTCACCGGCTACCACCTGCTGCCGGCGACCCGGGCCGACCTGCTACGCCGCGCCGGCCGTACCGACGAGGCCCGGCGGGCCTACCGGGAGGCGCTGGCGCTGGCGCCGACCGAACCGGAGCGTCGCTACCTCGCCGCCCGGCTGGCGGAGCTGCCCGACTCCGCGCCCTGACCCGGTCCCGCCCACCCCGACTCCCGACGACGCCGACGAGGCCGGTGGGCCGGGCGAAAAAGTTCCGACCGGTGTCGATCCGGCGTCGTGGGGTTCGTCGGTGGGGTGACGGTGAACCGAAGCGGAGGGAACAGTTCCGATGAACACCGAGATCGACATCGCGGCACCCACGATCACCGACCGGGCCGCATACCAGGCGCGACTGGACGCACTGCGCGTTTGGGAGAAGCAGCACAGCCGGGCCGGCGACGCGATCGCCGCGGCCCGCCGGCGGCTGCCGATGGTGGAGGTACCCGCGGACAGCCCGCTGATCGGCGCGGACGGCCCGGTCACTCTGCTGGACGCGTTCGAGGGGCGCCGCCAGCTGATCGCGTACTACCAGATGTGGCACGAGGGCGCGCCCGCGGCGCGGCAGTGCCCCGGCTGCACGTTCTTCAACAGCCAGGTACGGGAGCTGGCCTACCTGCACTCGCGCGACGTCACCTACGCGACGCTGTGTCAGGGCCCGTACGAGCAGTCCGTCCGGTACCGCGACTTCATGGGCTGGGACGTCCCGTGGTACTCGGCCCAGCCATCGCTGGACGTGCTGCTCGCCGGCCGCGGCCCGTTCGTCCTCGCCTGCTACCTGCGCTCCGGCGACCGGGTCTTCGAGACGTACTGGACCACCGGCCGCGGTGTCGAGGCGATGGACCAGAGCTACGGCCTGCTGGACCTGACCGCCTACGGGCGGCAGGAGCCGTGGGAGGACTCGCCGGCCGGCTGGCCGCAGGATCTTCCGGACCCGGCCCGGGTGGGCGACCGCCCGGCGGCGCAGTGGTCCCGGATCCGCGCGGGCCGCTCCGACGACCTCGGTACCGCCGGCTGACCCGACCCGGCCGGCCCGCAGGTGAACAGCGGGCCGACCCGGCCCGGCGGTGCGGTGCCGGCCGCGCCGGGTCGGGTCGGGTCGGGTCGGGTCGGGTCGGTCACAGCACCCGGCGGACGCCGGGGAGCCGGCGGATCGGGCCGGCCAGCGCGAAGCAGGCCGGTACCGCCACGACCGCGACCAGCGCGACCTTCGGCAGCGTCGGTATCGCCAGCGCGGCCAGCGCGTAACCGACGGCGGTCACCACCGCGGCGTGGGTCACGTAGACGGTGAAGGAGTGCCGGGCCAGGTACCGGCGCAGCGGCCCCTGGCCGTCGAACCGGCGGCGGAACAGCGCGATCACCGCGAGCAGCAGGCCGACCGCGAACCCCGAGTCGAACAGCGCGTAGCACAGCGAGCTCAGCGTGCCGTGGCCGGTCCAGCCGGTGACCCCGCCGGCGCCGAGCGCGAGCGGCAGGAACACCACGACGGCACCGGCCGCGAGCGCCGCACCGAACCGGCCCAGCCGCGGGGTGATCGCGTGGAACCAACCGCGCCGGTACGCGATCGTGCCGAGCACGAAGAACCCGGCGTACTGGGTCAGGTAGGCGCCGGTCGGGAAGTCGATCACCGGCAGCCAGAACCCTTCCGGTACCACGATGCGCAGCACGTAGGTGGCGAGTGCGAGCAGCGCCACGAACCCGAGCACGGTACGCCGCTTCGGCGCTCCGGTCGCACCGTCGGAGAACCGCGCCGGACGGCGCCGGCGGTCGGCCCCCGGCAGGTCGCGGCGGGTGGCGCGAAGCGCCCGGACGGCCGCGTAGCAGCCGTCGAACACCAGCAGCGCCACCGCGAACCACAGCGGACCGGATCCGATCGCGTGCAGGTACGCGACGCCCAGCGGCCCGCCGTGGTAGTCGCCGAGCGACAGGATCGGGTTGAGCACGAAGTAGAACACCAGCAGCGGGATGCCGAGCCGCACCAGCCGGTCGCGCAGGAACGCCCGGGCGCCCTTGCGTTCGTAGGATCCGGGCGTGAAGTAGCCGGACAGCAGGAAGAACGCGCCCATGAACCAGGCCTGGTTCAGCATCAGGAACACGGTGAGGCCGAGGCCGACCGCGGCGCTCGTCGGCCGTTCGTCGTAGTACCACATGCCGAGGCCGCTGTAGCCGACGACGACGTGGTGCAGCACCACCAGCACCGTCAGGGCGATCCGCAGGTTGTCCACGAACCACAGCCGCCGCGCCCCGGCCGGCTCGCTGTTTCCGTTTGGTACCAGCGCATCCCGCCGGCCTCGCAACACGCTCATGGTGGTCTCCGTTCACCGGTTCCCGCTGCGTCACCGGCAGCAGATCGACCGTACGAAGCGGGCCACGGCACCGGTATCCCGCTGGACCCCGGGTGCGGTGGGTCCAGCCCCACCAGGCGATTAATAGAGTGACTGCTCTGCTAATGTGGTGGCATGACGGGGGGACGCAAGGTTCGACGCTGGCCGCTGCTCGTCGGCCTGGTCCTGCTCGCGCCGTACGTGGGCGAGTTCCTGCTGGGCAACCAGCCGATCACCGCGCTGCCCTGGCTGCTCGCGCTGGCACCGATGTACGGCGGGGGCGCACTGCTGATCCGCGAGGTGGGCCGGCGACTGCGCGGCGGCTGGCCGGTGCTGGTGCTGCTCGCCGCCGGGTACGCGCTGCTCGAAGAGGGCCCGATCGACCAGATGCTGTTCAACCCCGGCTACCTCGGGTTGACCAGCTTCGCCGACCTGGCACCGATTCCCGGGCTCGACGTCAGTGCCGAGCTCGTGCAGGGATCGCTGACGCTGCACACCATCTGGAGCATCTGCGTGCCGATCGCCGTGGTCGAGGGGTTCGCCGCCGAGCCGACCCGGCCGTGGCTGCGCCGCCGCGGCCTCGCCGGGACCGCGGCGATCTTCGTCCTCGGCTGCGCCGCGCTGGCCTTCGTGCAGTACGACAGCTACCACTTCGTCGGCAGCGCGGCGCAGTTCGCGGTCGTGACCGCGGCGATCGTGCTGCTGGTGGCCGCGGCGGTGGTGGTCGCGCGCCGGTGGCCCGGCCCGCCGAGCATCGACCCGCGCCGCCGACCGGCGCCGGCGCCGCGGCGGGTCGGCATCGCCGCGTTCCTGCTCGCCAGCGGCTACTGGGCGATCGACACGGTGCTCGCCTGGTTCACCGGGGCGTGGCTGCAGCTCGCGATCTGGGTGGCCTACGCGGCCGGCTGCGCGGTACTGCTGATCCGTTGCTCGCACCGCGCCGGCTGGGGCGCCGGGCACCGGCTCGCGGTCGCCGGCGGCCTGCTGCTCACCTACGTCTGGTACGGCCTGGTGCACGCCACCAGCCTGGGCACCCCGCTGCCCTTCGCCCTCGCCGGTACCGTCGTGTTCGGTGCGGGCGCGATCGCCGTCCTGCTCGCCGCGGTACGGTCGCACCGCCGGCGCGCCGCCGGCGCCGTCGTCGCACCGGAATGAGAAGGCACATGCCACAGCCACTGCCTGCCACCGAGGTCGCACTGCTGATCCGCACCGGCTTCGCCGACGACACCGCCTGGACCTCGATCCTGACCGACGTGTTCGAGCCGGAGGAGGACAGCGGCCTCGGCATGCGGGCCGGCGTGCACCCGCTGAACGACCCGCAGTACGCCGGATGCACCCCCGCCGAGGTGCTCGCCCTGGTGCCGCCGGAGTACCCGCACACGTTCCTGTTCGTGGTCGACGACGTCGCACTGCGCGAGTTCCGGCACCCGCTGCTCGTCGTCGACCTGCACCCGGCGGAGCGGGGGCGCAGTTTCCGGTGCGTGCCGGAGGCGGTGCGCACCATCGAGGCGAACCTGTTCACCGACAACCTCAGCTTCGACGAGCTCGTCGCCGGTGCCGACGCCGACGGCATCTACCGCAACTACTGAGCCACCGCCCTTCCATCCACTGTGGACGGACCGGCGGTGGCAGGCAGTGCGGTCAGGCGGCCCAGTGCGGTCACGCGGTCCAGTACGGATCGCGGCCGATGAAGCCGATCAGCCGGGCCTGCACGTCGGCGCCGTCGCGCACCGCGACGCGCGGCCCGTACTGGCCGGACGAGCGCAGGATCTCCTCCATCGGCTCCAACCCGCCGAGCAGCTGCGCGCAGAAGTCGGCATCCAGCCGGTCGTCCTGGCCGGTGGCCCGGGCCAGGTCCCAGGTGTGCATGAACACGTCGGCGGTGTAGAACTGGTCGATCGCGGCATCGAGCGGCAGCGTGCCGAGGTGCGGGTTGGACAGGCTGCGGTGCACCGTCTCCGGGTCGTCCAGGATCGCCTGCACCGACCCGCTGTGCGCCTGCCAGGCAGCCACCGGGTCGTCGTCGACCGACGGCCGGGCCGGCAGCTCGATGCCGGCGCCGGCGGCCAGGAACGCCGGGAACCAGTCGGTCAGGTGGCGCACCACGTCGCGGGCGGTCCAGCCGGCGACCGGCGCCGGCGCGTCCCAGCGGTCGGTGCCCCGGACCCGGTCGGTGAACAGCCCGGCGACCTGCCGGTGCCGCTCGGTCGGGCGGTCAGACAGCGCCATCGTCGAGCATCCTCTCCAGCTTGGCGTACCCCTCGGTGACGCCGACCTCCATGCCACTGCGCAGGATCGCGTCCCGCGCGTCGAAGCTGTCCACCAGCGACTGGCTGCGCAGCCGGGTGCGGCCGCCGCCCAGGTCCTCGAACCACACCGTCTCCAGCGCGACGCCGTCGGGCGCCCCCTCGTACGTGAAGGTCTGCACCAGCCGGCTCGGGCCGATCTCGTGGAAGGAGCCGTGGAACCAGTGCTCCGTGTCGCCGTCCACCGAGACGTAGCGCCAGCTGCCGCCGGTCCGCGCGTCCCAGCGGTCGACCCGGGTGGTCAGCGCGTCCGGACCGACCCAGCGCACGAACAGCTCCGGGTCGGTGTGCGCGCGCAGCAGCTGCGCCGGCGTCGCGGTGAAGTCACGGGCGACCCGGACTATCGGCAGCGTCCGGTCGGCCTCGATCGTCGTTTCGGTGAGCTCGTTCATCGTCGTCTCCCCCCATCTCCGCCAGGACCGCGTCCATGCGGCGGTAGCGCCGTTCGACCCGCACCCGGTGCCGCTCGATCCAGGTGTCCAGCAGGTCGAGCGTCTCGACCCGCAGCCGCACCGATCGCGGCTGCGGCCCCCTCGGCCGGCTGACCAGCCCGGCCTCCTCCAACACCTTCAGGTGCTTGTAGACCGCTTGCAGCGAGATCCGGTACGGCTGCGCGAGCTGGCCGACGGTGGCGTCGCCGTCGGCGAGCCGGGACACCATGTCCCGCCGGGTCGGGTCGGCGAGGGCCGCGAACGCGCGGGTCAGCGTGTCCATCGCACCCCTCTTTCAACTCATCGGTTTAAAGACACCGTAGCCGACGGCCGTCGCGCGGTCAACCACTCGGTTGAAAGCGCAGTATGAGTACGCCCGTGGGGGCGACGACGACTGGAGGCAGCGTGCGGAACGGCAACCAGCGAGAAGTGCGCATCGACGGCACGGATGGTCTCGATGCGGACGAGCTCGGCGCGCGCGGGCGCGGCACGGATGGTCTCGATGCGGACGAGTTCGGCGCGGGCGGGCGCGGCGCGGGTGGGCTCGATGCGGGTGAGTTCGGCGCCGGCGGGTTCGGCGCGGACGCGATCCGGGCGATCGCCGCGGGTGCCCGGGTGACGCTGCCGCCGGAACTGCTCGCCGCGGTGGCCGCCCACCGCACGGCGGTGCTCGCCGCGCTCGCCGACCCCGGCCGCCCGGTGTACGGGGTGACCACCGGCATGGGCGCGTTCGCCGGTCGGCGCCTCGACCCCGACGAGCAGGCCAGCCACCAGCTACGCCTGCTCACCGCGCGGGCCGTCGGCGGGCCGCCCTGGCTGCCGGTACCCGATGTCCGGGCGGTCCTGGCGATCGTGCTGCGCACGGCGTTGCGGCCGGAGACCGGGGCGAGCGCGCAGCTATGCCGGTTCCTCGCCGACCGGCTCGACGACGGTTTCCACCCGGCGGTACCGCGCGAGGGCATCGGCTGTGCCGGCGAGATCATTCCGCTCTGCCACGCCGGCCAGACCCTCGCCGGGCTCGGCACGGTGCTGGCCGACGACGGCACCGAGGTACCGGCCGCCGAGGCGCTCGCCGCGCGCGGCGTCGAGCCGTACCGGCCGGGGCCGAAGGAGGGCGTGATCCTGCTGGAGGGCATCCCGGTCGCCACCATGCACGGGATCCGGCGCGGCGCCGAGGCGGCCGCGGCGGCGGAGCGGCTGCTGGTGGCCGCGGCGGCGTCGATCGACGCGCTCGGCGCCCCGCGTACCGGCTACGACCCGCGCCTGGCGGCGGGCGATCCGGTCCTCACCGACCGGTACGCGCGGCTGCGGGCGCTGCTCGCCGGCGGCACCGTACGGGCCGGGCTGCTGCACGCACCGGTGTCGTTCCGGGTGGTACCGCAGGTGCTCGCGCACCTGGGCCGCACGCTCGCCGACCTCGCCGACGCGGTCGACCGGGCGCTGTCCTGGGTGACCGACTCCCCCGCGTTCCTGGCCGGCGAGTTCGTGTCGACCGCCGGGTACCACGGGTGCGAGCTGGGGCTGCGGCTGGATGCGGTGACCGCCGCGCTCGCGCACGCCGCGGAGGCCAGCGTGCAGCGGATGGCGCGGCTGCTGGACGAGCGGTACAGCGGGCTGCCGCCGCAGCTGGCCGCGGTGCCGGGGCCGCAGGCCGGGCTGGTGACGGTGCACAAGCGGGCGGTCGGCGAGCTGCAGGCGCTGCGCCGGCTGGCCACCCCGGCGACGCTCGGCTCGCTGGACACCTCGGCCGGGCAGGAGGACCTGCAGGCGTTCGCACCGGCGGCCGGCGAGCAGCTGCGCGCCGCGCTGGAGCGCGTCGAGTCGATCGTCGTGGCCGAACTGCTCGTCGCGTACCAGGCGTGGACGGTGCGGGCCGCGCCGATCGCGCCGGCGCTGACCCCGCTGCACGCCGCGATCGCCGCAGTGGTCCCGCCGGTGTACGAGGATCGGCCGCTCGGCGCGGACCTGCGCCGGCTGCGCTCCGCGCTGCGCTCCGGCGCGCTGGACGTGGCCGCAGCCTGACGCGGCCGACAGCTGGCCGTCGCGCCGGCGAAGCACCCGGTTCCGTTGCGGGGCAAGGGTTTTCGGTGCGGTCAGTCCGGCAGCGACTCGATGTAGAGGGTGAGCTTCTTCAGGATCCGGTTGAGCGTGGCGCGTTCCCGGTCGGTCAGGCTGGCGATCAGCTCGTCCTCCGCGGTGCCGCGGTTGGCCATCGCGCCGCGCCAGACCTCGGTGCCCTTCGGGGTGATCTGGATGATCACGCGCCGGCGATCGTCGATCGCCGACACCCGCCGGATCCAGCCCTTCTTCTCCAGCGCGTCGAGCCGGCCGGTCATCCCGGCGCCGGAGATCTTCAGGTCCTCGGCGAGCTCGCCGGGCGACGCCGAGCCGGGGGTGTCCCGGATCATCAGCTCGTGCAGCGTCTTGTACTCCGACTCCTGCAGGTCGGAGGCGGCCGCGGCGCGTTTCATCGTCTCGCCGAGGTAGTGGTCGATCTGCCCGATCCGGGTGACGATGCCCTCGACCTGGTCGTCGTACGTGATGCCCGACCAGTGGTCTCGCCAGCGCGCGACGTGACGGTCGGTCCAGTCCTCCGGCGGCATGCTCCGATCGTACCAAGGGTGTTTCGGGGGCGAGAATATCGCTGGCGAAAATTTCGTTGACGAAAAATTCGCTAGCGAAATACTATCGGCGCATGACCACTGATCGGGCCGCGGCGCGGCCCCTGGCTCACCGCAACTTCCGGCTGCTCGTGATCGGCGCCGGCACCAGCTCGTTCGGCAACGCCATCACTCCGGTCGCGCTCGCGTTCGCGGTGCTGGCACTCGGCGGGTCGGCCAACCAGCTCGGCCTGGTCGTCGCGGCGTACGCGTTGGCCGACGTGGCCACCGTGCTGTTCGGCGGCGTGCTCGGCGACCGGCTGCCGCGCGCGGCGATGATGCAGGGCTCGGCGATCGCCGCGGCGGCCACCCAGGCGCTGATCGCGGCCAGCCTGATCGGCGGCTGGTCGAGCGTCTGGCTGCTCGGTGCCGTCGGCGCCGTCAACGGCTGCCTCGGCGCGCTGGCCAACCCCTCGTCCTCGGCGATGACCCGGCAGACCGTGCCGGAACCGTTGCTGCCGAGGGCGGTCTCCCAACGTCGGCTGGTGCAGAACGGCGCCCAGATCGTCGGCTTCGCGGTTGCCGGGGTCCTCGCCGCCACCCTCGGTTCCGGCTGGGCGATCGCGGTCGACGCGGCCACCTTCGCCGTCGCCGCGGCCTGCTACCACTTCCTGCGGGTACCCGAGCCGGCCCGGGAGCGGCACGAGTCGATGCTCGGCGACCTCGGCGCCGGGCTGCGCGAGGTGCTCCGGCACGCCTGGCTGTGGATGCTCATCCTGCAGGCCCTGCTGTACCACCTGTTCTACGGCGGCGTGCAGGGCGTGCTCGGGCCGATCGTGGTGTCGGCGACCTGGAGCAAGGCGGCGTGGGGCTGGGCGCTGGCCGCGCTGATGATCGGGTTCCTCGCCGGCGGCCTGCTGTCGCTGCGCTGGCGACCGCGGCGCGGGCTGTTCCAGGGCACCCTGCTGCTCACGCTGACCGGCTGCTTCCCCGCCGCGATGGCCCTCGGCGCGGCGGGAACACCCGGGCTGCTCCTGGTGCTCGCCGGCGCGTTCCTGCACGGGCTCGGGCTGGAGCTGTTCTCGGTCAGCTGGGACCTGTCGATCCAGCAGAACGTGCCGGAGGACAAGCTCGCCCGGGTCTACTCGTTCGACATGGTCGGTTCGTTCGTGGCCCGGCCGGTCGGCCTCGCGCTCACCGGCCCGCTGTCCGCCCTCACCGGTACCACCAGCTGGCTGTGGGTGTGCACCGCGATCATGGTCGGCGGGTCCGTCGCCGCCGCCATGCTGCCGTCGGTCCGGCAACTGCGCCGGCAGGACCCGACCCCGGTCGAGGAGCTGGACCCGGTCGGCTCCGTCGGCTGACCCGCGCGCCCCGGCCGGCGCGCCGGCCGGGGCGCGAGCCACGCCCTAAACTGGCGCGATGGCGGACGACGGGCGACCCGCTCGGGTCGAGGACGTGCACGAGCTGGCCCAGGCGATGCCGCACGTCACGGTGGAGCGGGGCGCGAGCGGCAACCCGGTGTACCAGGTCGGCGGGAAGTCGTTCGTGTTCTTCCGCACCCCGCGGCCGGACGCGGTCGACCCTGCCACCGGCGAGCGGTACCCGGACGTGATCGTCCTGTGGGTCGAGTCGGAGGCCGACAAGCAGGCGCTCGTCGCCGACCCGGACTCCCCGTTCTTCACCACGCCGCACTTCGACGGCCACCGTTCGGTGCTGGTCCGCGCGGCGCAGCTGCACCGGCTGAGCCGCGCCGAACTCGCCGAGGTGGTGCAGGACGCCTGGCTGTCGCAGGCCTCGGCCCGCCGCGCCCGCGCCTGGCTCGACGATCACCACCTGGCCTGACGATCCACGGGAGAACGATGACCGAGCTGTTGCACTACACCGCGTTCAGCAGCACGCCGGACGGCGGCAACCGGGCCGGGGTGGTCCTCGACGCCAGCGGGCTGACCGATGACCGGATGCTCGCGGTCGCCGCCGACGTCGGTTACTCCGAGAGCGCCTTCCTGACCCCCGGGAACGGCCCGCGCGAGCACACCCTGCGCTTCTTCAGCCCGCGGGCCGAGGTCGACTTCTGCGGGCATGCCACGGTCGCCGCGGCGGTGGCGCTCGGCGACCGGATCGGCCCCGGTGACCTGCTGTTCCACACCCCGGCCGGCCCGGTACCGGTCTCCGTCGTACGGCGCGGCGGGGTGCTGGCCGCGACGCTGACCAGCGTGCCGGCCCGGGTGTACCCGGTCGACGCGGCGGAGGTGGCCGAGGCGCTCGCCGCGTTGCGCTGGCCGGCCGGCGAGCTCGATCCGGCGCTGCCGCCGCGGATCGCGTTCGCCGGAGTGCGGCACCTGGTGCTGGCGGCCGCCAGCCGGAGTCGGCTGGCCGCGCTCGACTACGACTTCGACCGGCTGCTCGCGCTGATGCGCCGGCAGGAGCTGACCACGCTGCAGCTGGTGTGGCGCGAGTCGGCGACGGTGTTCCACGCCCGCGACCCGTTCCCGGTCGGCGGCGTGGTGGAGGACGCGGCGACCGGAGCGGCGGCGGCCGCGTTCGGTGGCTACGCCCGGGAGCTGGGGCTGGTACCGGACGACGCGCGGCTGACCATCCACCAGGGGCACGACATGGGCCGGCCGAGCCTGCTGCGGGTCGAGCTGCGCCCCGGCGACGCCTCGGTACGGGTCTCCGGCGCCGCAGTGCGCATCGAGCCCTGAACGACCGACCCCCGGCCGCGACGGCCGGCCGCGCCCCGTGCCGCGACGACCCGTGCCGCGGCGCCGGCGTACCGGGATCGGTACGCCGGCGGCGAGCTCAGGCGGCCAGGGTGCGGCCGGCCTCGGCCGCGGCCTCCTCGGCGTCCTTGCGCAGCATCGCGGCGTGCTCGCGGAACTCGTCCAGCGCCGGGTTGATCCCGACCAGGGTGAACTCCCGCTCGATCACGGTCAGATCGGCGCCCCAGACGTCGGCCAGGATGCGGCGCAGGTAGTCGGTGTTGTGGTCCCAGCCCTCGCGCGGCGTGCCCGGCCCGTAGGCGCCACCGCGGGTGGTGACCAGCACCACCGGCGTACCCGCGAGCAGCGCGGCACCCTGGTCGGCGCCGGCGATGGCCAGGTCGATCCAGGTCTTGACGTGCTGCGAGACGCCGTAGTTGTAGAGCGGCAGGGCGAACACGGCGGCGTCGGCGGCACGCAGCTCGTCGGCGACCTCGACCGCCAGCGCCAGCGCCGCCCGGCCCGCCGGGGTGCGCTGCTCGTCCGGTACCGCCTTGGCGCCGAGCGCGGCGCGCCAGGCGTCGGCCGGCAGCGGCTGCTCACCGAGGTGCCGGGTGACGATCTGCTCGCTCGGACGAACGGCGCGGAACTCGGCCACCACCTGGTCGGCCAGTGCGCTGCTGCTCGAACCGTCGCCTTGGATGCTCGAGTCGATGCGCAACAGGGACATGAGAGGTGCTCCTCGTGGCTCTCCCGACGGCACCCGCCGGGTCAGTTGAATGTTCAAGCGACACCGTAGCGCGATGAAATTGAACATTCAAGTTCGACTGCCGTAGGATTGCTCCGTGTCCACCGAACAGACCGCCGACGAGGTCCCCTGGCTGCGCCGTGACCAGCAAGAACACTGGATCGCGCTGATGGGTGTGATCAGCACCCTGCCGGCGGCACTGGATGCCCAGCTGAAGCGGGACGCCGGCCTCAACCTCTACGAGTACCAGGTGCTCGTGCAGCTCAGCGAGTCCCCGAAGGGCACGGTCCCGATGAGCGACCTGGCGATGCTCGCCAGCGGCTCGCTGTCGCGCCTGTCGCATGCGGTGGGCCGGCTCGAACGCTCCGGGTACGTCAGCCGGGTCGCCTGCCGCGAGCAGGGCCGGCGAACCGCCGCCGTGCTCACCGAGGCCGGCCGGACCAAGCTGGAGCAGACCGCACCCGGGCACGTCCGGGAGGCCCGGCGACTGGTCGTCGACGCGCTGACCCCGGAGCAGCTCACCATGCTGGGCGGCGCGGCCCGCCGGATCCTCGAGGTGACCGCGCCGGACGTGGCGGCGATGCTCGAACCCTGACCACGGGCACCGGGCCGGCCGTCCTGCGGTGGCCAACGGTCAGCGCAGCGGTTCGTCGTCGACCGGCTCGGCCGCCGGGAACAGTTCGGCCAGCTTCGCCGCGAGCATCGAACGCCCGGGCACACCGAGCTTGCGATAGCAGCTGGTCAGGTTCTTCTCCACCGCGCGCCGGGTCACCCCGAGCAACTCGGCGATCTGGCGGTTCGAGCTGCCGCCCGCCGACAACCGGGCCACCTTCAGCTCGGCCGGGGTCAACGGGGCGCCGTTGCGGCCGGGTTCGCCCAGCAGCGCCGCCGCGCGATCGGCGACCTCCTCGGCACCGGCCCGCCGGGCCAACCGCATCCCGCGGACCACCTGTTCCGCCGCGTTCGGCCGGCCCGCCGCACGCAGCCGCACGCCGTACTCGACCAGGGTCCGGGCGAGCTCGGCATCGTTGCCGGACTCGGCGAGCACGTCGGCCGACTGGGCGATCAGGTCGACACCGGCCGGCCCCTCGGTGAGCCGGCCGAGGATCCGCAGCGCCCGCCCCACCGGGATCGGCGAACCCCACCAGGTGGCCTGGTCGTACTCGCGCTCCATCAGCTCGCGGGCGCGCCCGGGACGGCCCGCCGCCACCAGCGCCCGCGCCGACCAGCTGCCCACCGGCAGCAACGCCGGATTGCGCCAGCCGAGGCGCTCCAGTTCGGCCAGGCACTGCTCCCAGTCGTCCCACCCGGTCGGAGTGGGGCCACGGTCGAGGGCCAGCGCCGCGCGCAGCGTCTGAGCCAGCAGCCGCAGGTGCGGCCGGGGCGCCGCGGTCGGATCCGGCCACGCCTGGGCGAGGAGGTCCAGGATCTGCCGGTCGGCCACCTTCAGCGCGGTGGACACCAGCCCGATCGCGCCGGTCGGATCCAGCCTCGCGCCGGCGCCCTTGGCCAGCCGGGTGGCCCGGAGCAGATCGTGCCGGCAGTCCGCGACGTTGCCGCGCAGCCAGTGCAGGGTGGCCCGGCCGATCAGCGTCAGCAGCAGGTCCTCGGGGGTGCGCCGGCCGCCCGGCAGCAGCGCGGTGGACAGCCAGTCCGCCACGTCGGCCGCCTCCCCCGCGGCCAGTGCGCAGGCGACCGCCAGCGGCGCCGGGGTGTGTGCGAGCAGCGGCCGGTACGGCAGGTGCTCCAGCAACCGGGCGGCGAGCGGACCGACCTGGTTGGCCGAGGCGCGCACGGTCAGCGTCGCCGCGTACAGCAGCACCGCGGCGAGTTCCCGCTCCGCCTCGGTGTCGATCGGCGGCCGCGACCCGAACCCGCCCCACCGGCCCAGCGTGTCGCGCAGCGCGTCACCGTCGTCCAGGTCACGAAACCGGCGCCGCGCCTCCAGCCGCAGCGCCAGCTCGCGGTCCACCGGGAGGCTGCCCGGACTCGCCGCCAGCGCCCGGGCGGCGGCGTCGATCAGGCCGGACAGGTCGTCGGCGCCGGTCAGCGCGATGGGCGTCAGCCGGGACAGGATCGCCGCCCGGGACCGTACGTCCTCGGTCAGCCGGGCGGCCCGCCCGACGTGGCGCACGGCCGCGACCGGGTTGGTGCGCAGTTCCGCCTCGGCCAACCGGGCCAGCAGCCGGGCGCGGTCGGCCCCGTCGACGGTGCAGTCGATCAGCGCCCGGCGCAGGTACCGCACCGCCCGCACCGGATCGTGCGCACGCAGCGCGGCCCGCGCCGCCGCCGGCAGTACCCGGGTGGCGCACCGCGGCGACGGCCCGGACACCGCCATGCACTCGTCGGCCACCTCGGCGACCGGGTAGCCGGCCGCGTCGAGTGCCTCGGCCGCGCGCCGGTGGAACTCGTCCAGCTCCGCCGGCGACATGGCGTCCTCGACCACGACCTGGGCGTACCCGCGCAGACCCGCGCGCAGCAGCCCCAGCCGGTCCAGGCAGCGGCGGGCCATCCGGCTCTGCACCTCGTCCAGCCCGGCGACCGCGGCGACCGTCGCCGGGCCGGCGCCGGTCGGCAGCAGCACCATCGCCCGCGCGTACGACCGGACGTCGGTGGTGAGCGCCTCGAACGCCTGGACGAGCCGTTCCCGCAGCGGCGACGGGCATCCGGACGGCTGGCCGCCGGTACCGACCAGGGACCGCACCACGAGCGGGTTGCCGCGGCTCGCCCGATGGATGGCCGCCGCGTCGTCGGGGTCGCGGCCGATCGAGCGCAGGATGCCGGCCACGGCCGGTTCGGACAGCGGCGCCGGCCGCAGGACCACGTCGGCCGCGTGCACGACCTCGTCCACCGGCGTGGCCTCCGCGACCGCGGTCTCGTACTGCACCGCGACGGCGAGTACCAGTGGCAGCTCGTCCCGGCAGCCGACCAGGTCGGCCAGGAACGCCAGCGAGAGCGGGTCGGCGCGTTGCAGGTCGTCGACCACCAGCAGCAGCGGGTGGTGGGCGCAGATCCGCCGCACCAGCAGGCGCAGCGCGTACCCCACGTCCGGATCGTGCTGCAGCCGGGACACCGCGGCCAGGACGGTGGGGTTGTCGCTGAACAGCGGTGCCGCCGCGGCCGCCGCGCCGGCCAGCCAGCCCTCCGCGGTCGACGCCGGCGCCGCGGCCAGCACCGGGCACAGCAGCTGGCGCACCACCGCGCCGCCGAACTCGCGTTCCAGCCGGGTCGCGTGGGCGTTCGACACCCACATGCCGGTCGCGGCGCCGAGCCCGGCGACCGCGGCGAGCAGCGCGGACTTGCCCGCGCCGATGCCGCCCTCGATCACCACCAGCTGGCCGCGCCCGGACAGCGCCGCGGCCAGCGCACGCTGCGCCGCGGTGAGCTCCTCGCTTCGTTCCTCAAGCACCGCCGACACCCGCGCCAACGATCCGGGCCAGCGCGCCGGCGAGCTCCGCCCGGCGCCGGATGCCCAACTGCCGGTACGTGTTCGTCAGGTGCAGCTCGACCGTGCGCAGGCTGACCTCGCGGTGTTGCGCGATCTGCTTGTTGGACAGGCCCGCCACCGCCAGCTCGGCCACCGCGCGCTGCGCCTCCGAAAGCACCGGCCCGGTACCGTGCTCGCACCGCTGGCGCACCTGCGCCGCCCCGCGCAGTACCGGCGGCCAGCCGTGCCGGGCCGCCAGCTCCTCGGCCTCCCGGGCGGCGGAGCCGGCGAGCTCGACGTCACCGGCGGCCAGCGCCGCCGACGCCAGGTCCACCAGCGCCCGCGCGTACCGCAACCGGGACGGGCAGCCGCGCAGCGTGTCGACCGCGTCGCCCAACCGGCTCACCCGCTGGCTCTCGAACGCCTGGCCGGCGCACGCCTGGACCAGCCCCAACGCGCTCGGCGCACCCCACGCCTCGGCCCGTACCAGGGCGTCGGCGATCAGCCGGGCGGCCCGCTCCGGGCGACCGCTCGCGGCGTCGGCGACCGCCGCGTAGGCCCGCCAGTTGAGCAGGGCCGGATTGTCCAGGCCGTCGGCCGACATCCGCCGCCCGCACTCGTGCAGCAGTGCGGCGGCCGCCGCCCACCGTTCGCGCCGCAGCTCCAGCACGCCCCGCGCGTACAGCACCGCCGACCAGCCGAACCCGCCCGAGCCGGACGGTGCCGGCTGCAGGTCCGCGAGCTCCTGCGCCTCGTCGAACCGTTCGTACTCGGTGTCGATCATCATCTGGACCGCGACCACCTGGCGCAGCACGGTCGGCGGCCAGGCGTGCGGGGCCAGCTGCCGCAGCGCGCGCTCCAGCGCCTGCCGGCCGGCGTCGAGCTCGCCCTGCCGGTACGACAGCTCGGCGTAGACCAGCAGGGCGTGGATCAGGACCGTGTCGGCCCGCGCCCGGGTCGCGTCGGCGAGCACCGAGTCCAGCACCTCGCCGGCGCCGGCCAGGTCGTCGCCCAGCAGCAGTACCCGGGAGGCGACCAGCCGCGGGTGAAACAGCGTGGTCACCGCCGCGGCCCGGGCGACGGCCAACGCCGTGGTACGCCGCTCCGCCCGTACGGTCAGCCACCAGGCCCGGCTGGCCAGCTGCGCGGCGGAGGGCAGCTCGTCCCTGGTCAGCCAGGCGTCCTCGTCGTCCTCGTACCCGCGGGGGTGGGCGAGCCAGGACAGCCCGAGCAGCCCGGCGCGCTCGGCGTCGCTGCGCGCCGACCGCAGCCCGGCCCGCAGGACCGGCCGGCAGTCCGCACCACCGAGCGACAGCAGGTCCGCGGCGGCCAGCCGCTGCGCCACGTGGTGCTGGCCCTCCTCGCGCAGCAGCGCGCCGAGGTGCCGCTCGCCGGCGTCCCGGTACACCGACAGCTCGGTGGTGCCGAGCGCGAGCAGCAGGGCGCCGCGGCGCGGCCCGCCGCGTTCGGTGTCGAGGGCCCGGCCGAGCAGCCGGGCGGCGGTGTCCCGGCGGCCGTCCCGGGCCGCCCGCCAGCCGACGTCGGTGAGGACCTCGACCGCCCACGCCGGCCGTCGCGGCCCGGCCAGGTCCAGCCATTCGGCCAGGACGTCGTCGTCCACCGCGCCGGTGCGACCGATCTCGGCGGCCTGCCGGTACAGCTCCTGCAGCGCGGTGGGGCTCAGCCGCCCCAGGATGCGGTCGACCACCTCCGGCCAGACCGGGCGCAGCCGATCGGTGTAGGTGAACAGGCCGGTCGCGAGCAGTCGGTCCAGGTCGACCGCGTCGACACCGGCCAGCTCGCACAGCGACCCGAACGGCAGCTCCCGGCCGGCCACCGCCACCGCGCGCAGCAGGCCGGTCAACTCCGGCGGCACCCCGTCGTACACCCGGTCCACGTGCGCGGCGATCACCTCCGCGGTCACCGTGGACAGCCGCCGCAGCAGCGCCGGCCCGCTGCCGCCGGGGCAGCGGCGCACGATCGAGTGCACCAGCGCCGGGTTGCCGCGGCTGGCCGCCGCGACCGCCTGGACGTACTCGTCGGGTACCGGGCCGGCGAGCCGGACGCACACCTCCCGCACCCCGGCGAAGCTCAGCGGGCGCAGCTGGATCCGGTGCGGCGCGGTCAGGTCAGCGCACCGGCCGGTGGCCCAGCGGAACCAGGACGCGACGCCGCACACGACCAGCGCCGGCCCGCCCTCGCTGCGGCAGGCCAGTTCGGTCAGCCAGGCCAGGCCGTCCGGGCCGGCGCGGTGCACGTCGTCGACGGCGAGCAGGGTCGGCGTGGGCGCGGCCAGTTCGTCGGCCACCTCCCGCAGCAGCGCCGCCGGGAGGCCGGCGGACCCGTCCGCCGCGCGCGGTGGCCGCGGGAACCGGACCCGTACCACCGCGATCCCGGCCGCGCCGGCGTCCGCGGCGGCCCGGGCCAGCAGCGCGGAACGGCCCATCCCGGCCGGCCCGGTGACCAGGACCGCGCCGGGTTGCCCCGCGCCGAGCGCGTCGATTCGCCGGCGCAGCGCCTCGATCGCGGAGGTGCGCTCGACGAGCCGGTCGCCGGCGCCGGTCACGCCTCCGGCAGCCATCGCGGGGATGCCTCCGACAACCCGGACCGCGTACCCGCCGACAGCCGCGGCTGCGACGGCTCCGGCAGCAGCGTGTCCGGCAGGTGCGGCTGCGCCGGCTCCGGCGGCTGGCAGGGCAGCGCCTCGGGCGGCCGGGACGGCAGCGGGTCGGGCGGCCGGGGTGGCCGCGCCTCGGACCGCCGGGGCTGCGATGCGTCCGGCCGGCGGCGGGCCGTCTTCGACAGCCGCGACCGGGCCGGGCCCGGCCGCGAACGCGGCGACTCCTCCGGCGCCAGCCGCGGTGCCGCCCCGGGCAGCCGTAGCTGTGGCGCCGGCCGCTCGTCGGCCGCGGTCAGCAGTCCGGCGAGCCGGTGGCGATCCGGCACGCCGGTCTTGCGGTAGACGTTGGTCAGGTGGAACTCGACGGTGCGGGTCGACAGGAACAGTTCGGTGGCGATCTGCCGGTTGGTCAGGCCGCGGGCGGCGAGCTCGGCGACCCGGCGTTCGCAGTCGGTCAGCTGACCGCCGGGCGCGGCGGTCGGCGGAGAGCCGGCCGCGACACCGTCGGCGGCGGGCACCATCGTCGCCGCGTCCCGGGCCAACCCCACCAGGCCGAGCGACTCGGCGTCGGCCACCAGCTCCCGCAGCTGCCGGTGTGCGGCGGGTCGGTCGCCCTGGGCCAGCAGCAGCTGGCCGACCCGCAGCCGGGCGGCCAGCTGCAGCGCCGGCGCCCGCTCGCCGGCGGCGTCGACCGCGGCCCGGGCCAGCGGCAGCCGCTCCGGCTCGGCGGCGAGCAGGCTCGCCCCCAGCAGGTACTGGCCACGCACGTGCGGGGTGGGCCAGCGCCGGGCGAGCGCCTCGCCGCGCTCCAGGTACGGTCGGGCCTCGGCGGGCCGGCCGGCCTCGGCCAGGACGGTGACCGCCTCGAACCACCACGGCGCGG
>NZ_BOPO01000074.1 GCF_017312725.1 Actinocatenispora comari
CCGGAGCAGCCGAAGAAGTAGGAAGCGGATGCTGTGTTGGTCGGGGCCGCGTGGAGGTCCTGCAGGAGGCGTTCGTTGCGGCGTTGTCGACCTCGGATGGTCCGGAGCAGCCGAAGAAGTAGGAAGCGGATGCTGTGTTGGTCGGGGCCGCGTGGAGGTCCTGCAGGAGGCGTTCGTTGCGGCGTTGTCGACCTCGGATGGTCCGGAGCAGCCGAAGAAGTAGGAAGCGGATGCTGTGTTGGTCGGGGCCGCGTGGAGGTCCCGCAGGAGGCGTTCATCGCGGCGTTGTCGACCTCGGATGGTCCGGAGCAGCCGAAGAAGTAGCGTGTCTGTCCACTTCGGACGGTTTGTGGTCGTAGACTGGGCCGATGCTGGAGGTCGGTAGCCGGCGGCGCGCGCAGCCGCCACCACCGCGGGTGGTGTACGAGGCACTGGTCGAGCCGGAGCGCGATCCGGCCCGGCGCTGGCTGGTGCTGCTCGACGACGAGCGGGCGCCGCGGCTGATCGAGACCGATCCGCCGCGGCTGGTGGTCTGGTCCTCGCTGTGGGACAAGCGCCCCGACGCCACGGTACGGTTCGACATCGCCGCGGCGGCCTCGGGCCAGGGCAGCGACCTGCGTTGGACGCTGTTCGTCGCCGAGCCGGCGCCGGAGCCCGCCCTGCTCGGCCACCTGCGCAAGCGACTCAACGAACTGGTCAACGCGAACCTGCGGTACTCGTTCGGACAGTAGGCGGCATCGCCGGCCACGGGCGCGCCCGTCCGGCAGCCGATCGGTCGTGTCGGGCAGGACTCGCTGGTGGGCGAATCGTTTGTTCCGGCGGCGGCACCGATGACTTGTGTGGCCGCACGCCGTCGACACAGGTACTGGTACGCCACTCACCGCGGGAGGACGATGATGGGAACCATCGGGGTACACGAGTTCATCACGATCGACGGCATCATCTCCGAGCCGACCTGGACGATGGACTACCCGTTCGATCCGAAGATGGGCGCCGCGATCGGCGCGATGATGGCCGACTGCACGGCGATCCTGCTCGGCCGCACCACCTACGAGGGGTTCGCGCCGGCCTGGTCGTCCCGGACGGCGGAGGACGACCCGGGGGCGCCGTTCTTCAACGACACCCCGAAGTACGTGGTGTCGGGCACGATGACGGACGCGGAGTGGCAGCACTCGACGGTGCTCGGGCCGTACCAGCCGGAGACGATCCGGCAGCTCAAGGACCGGGTGGACGGCGGGATCTACGTCAGCGGCAGCGGTCGGCTGGTGCGCGCGATGCTCGCCGACCGGCTGGTCGACGAGCTGCACCTGTTCGTCTTCCCGCTCGCGCTGGGTAGCGGGCAGCGCCTTTTTCCGGATGCGGACGGGCCGGAGCGGCTCGCGCTGGCCGGCTGCGAGTCGTACGACAGTGGTGTGGTGCACCTGACCTACACGGCGGCCTGACGGTCCGATCTGCCGGTACCATGCCGGTTCGGGCGGTTGTCGCGCCGGCCGGGTGGTCCTCCACAGTGGACGGATCGGAGCCGTCCACTGTGGAGGGCGAACGTGTCGGTGCGAGTACGTTCCGTGAGCGTTTTTTGCCGTTGGCTGACCTGCCGGTAGCCTGTGGTGCCTGTTCGGACCGCGGTGGTCGGGTGGGGGTGTGGCAGGTGACGGTACGGCGCGACGGCACGCGCGCGACGCGGGTGTGGTGGCCGGTGCTGGTGGCGGTGCTCGCGATGCTGGGTGCGGTGCTGGTGGCGCCGGGTCCGGCGGCGGCCGACCCGGACGAGGGCGGCAGCGCCTCGGTCTACAAGAAGCTCGACGCGGCGGCCCGCAAGTACAACAACGCCAAGGCGAAGCTGGACGCCACCAAGAAGAAGCAGAAGCAGCTGACGAAGAGGATCGCGGCGACCAACCACACGGTCGACACGCTGTCCGACGAGGTCGGCAAGATCGCCGCGGTGCGCTACCGGCAGGGCCCGACCAGCCTGCTGACCCTCGCCCTGGACCAGCAGGGCAGCACGGACCTGCTGGCGATGGCCGACACGCTGACCTACCTGGGCCGGCAGGACACCCGGAAGATCGACGCGCTGGTGACGGCGCGGCGGGACCAGAAGAAGCAGCAGCAGGAGCTCGCCGAGACCGCGGCCAAGCAGCGCAAGCAGGTCGCCGAGCTGAAGAAGAGCCGGGACGCGGCGCAGAAGGCGGTCGACAAGATCAGTTCCGGCTCGTCCAGCGGGTACGGCGGCCAGTCCGCCTCGGCCGACCCGGCGCCGCGCAACCCGGACGGCAGCTGGCCGCCCGAGTCGTGCTCGGTGGACGATCCGACCACCGACGGCTGCATCACGCCGCGGATGCTGCACGCGTACCAGGAGGCGCGCAAGGCCGGCTACACCCGTTACACGGCCTGCTACCGCTCCGGCGAGGACGGCGGCGAGCATCCACGCGGGCGGGCCTGCGACTTCTCGGTGACCTCGGGTGGCTTCGGCGGCGCGGCGACCGGTGAGGCGAAGACCTACGGCGACAACCTGGCCGCCTGGTTCATCGCCAACTCCGGCCGGCTCGCCGTGCTCTACGTCATCTGGTACCGGCAGATCTGGATGCCCGGGGTGGGTTGGCAGCACTACGACCCGACCGGCGCGCCGTCGGTCGAGCACACCAACCACGTGCATCTGTCCGTGCAGTGACCTGGGTACGGTCGGGGTCATGACCACGCGCGCCGCGTACGACGAGATCGCCGACTGGTACGAGCACGAGTTCCTCGGCCCGGGCGACTCGATCGGCGTGGACGCCTCGCTGCGCGCGCTGCTCGACCCGGGCCGCGGGCCCTGCCTGGAGGTCTGCTGCGGCACTGGCGTGCACGCCCGCACGGTGCGCGAGCTCGGCTACACGCCGGTCGGGGTCGACCTGTCCGCCGGCATGCTCCGGTACGCGACGGGCCGGCTGCCGGTGGCCCGCGCCGACGCCTGCCGGCTGCCGGTGGCCACCGGCAGCGTGCCGGTGGTGCTGTCGATGATGGCGCACACCGACCTGCCCGACTATCCGGCGGTACTGGCCGAGATCGCCCGGGTGCTCGCCCCCGGCGGCGTGTTCGTGCACGTCGGCGTGCATCCGTGTTTCTGCGGCGGCTTCGCCGATCGCTCCGATCCGGACGCCGTGGTCGTGCGCCGCGGCTACCTCGACGGCCGGTGGACCACCGAGTCGTGGACCGACCGGGGCGTGCGGGACAAGGTCGGCGCGGTGCACTACCCGCTGCCCGTGCTGCTCAACGCGGTGCACGACGCCGGCCTGCGGGTGCGGCGCTTCGTGGAGTCCGGCGGCGAGGTGCCCACCGTCCTGTCCTTTCGCGCCACCGGCGCCGGCTGACCGGCACCCCCGACCTCGACCGGCGCCCGGGCGGCTCCGGGTGCCGGCTCGGCGGTGCTGGTCGGTGCCGGTACCGGCTATGCGGCGGCGTGTGCCGCGGCGGCGCGGAGCAGTTCGGCGCCGGTACGGTCCAGCCAGGTGTCGAACGTCATCAGTCCCGGGTAGCGGCGGCGCAGCGCGGGGATGTCGGCCTGCCAGCCGGCGAACGAGCTCCCGTCGTTGCGGACCTGCTGCGGTGGTGCCAGCGGCGTGGTGTCGATCGGGCGGCCGACCGCCGCCTCGATCCCGGCGGCGAGCTGCGCGCCGGTCACCTCGTCGCCGGCGATCTCCAGCTCGACCCCGCGGTACTCGTCGGGCCGGGTGAACGCGAGCGCGGCGAACGCGCCGATGTCGTCGACGGCGATGACCTGCACGGTGGTCTCCGGGGTGATCATCCGGATCAGTGCCGTGGCGCCGAAGGCGCCGTGCGGTCCGAGGCTCGCGTGGTTCTCCATGAACATCACCGGCCGCAGCACCGTGTAGGGCAGATCGAGGCTCCGGGTGTACTGCTCGAGCTGCCACTTGGTCTCCCACTGGTCGAACCCGGTGTCGCGGTCGGCTCCGCCGACCGAGGTGTAGACCAGGTGTTCGGCGCCGGCGGCGAGCGCGGCGTCGGCGACGTTGCGGCCCATCCGTACCTCCAGCGGGTCGTGCCGCGGCTGGGGGATGGCGGGCTGCGCGCTGAAGACGCCGTGGGCGCCGGCGGCGGCCCGGTCGAGGCTGTCGCGGTCGGTCATGTCGCCGGCGACGAGTTCGGCGCCGGCGGCGGCGAGCCGGGCCGCCGCGGGGCTGCCGGGGTCGCGGACCAGGGCACGGACCCGCCAGCCGGCGGCGAGCAGGTGCCGGGCGGTCGCCCCGCCCTGCTTGCCGGTCGCCCCGGTGACCAGCACGAGATTGTCGGACATGCTTCCCCCTACGATAAACTGGAGCAGTGCTCCGAACGGAGCGCTGCTCCAGATAATACGGAGCAGGGCTCCAGTTGTCCATGTGGGAGGCTGCCCGGCATGACCGACCCGAAGCGCGCGGACGCCCGCCGCAACCGCGACCAGCTGCTCGCCGTCGCGCGCGAGTCCTTCGCCGAGCACGGCACCGCCACCTCGCTGCGCGAGGTCGCCCGCCGCGCCGGTGTCGGCATCGGCACCCTGTACCGGCACTTCCCGACCCGCGAGGCGCTGCTGGAGACGCTGCTGTCCGACCGGTTCGACACCCTGCGTCAGGACGCCGTCGATCTCGCCGGCGAGCAGGACCAGCGCACCGCGCTGCTGCACTGGATCAGCCGGGTCGCGGCCGGCGCCGGCACCTACCGGGGGCTGCCCGAATCGGTCCGCACCGCGCTGCGAGACCACGACTCCCGGCTGCACGACAGCTGCGACGCGATGCGGAGAGCGGGCGGGGACCTGCTGCGCGCGGCCCAGCGGGCCGGCACCGTACGCGCCGACGCGACCATCGAGGACCTGCTCGCCGCCGCCACCGGCATCGCCTGGGCCAGCGAGAACTCCGCCGACCCGGCCGCGCTGACCGCCCGCCTGCTCGACTACTTGATGCACGGCCTCGCCATCGGCGACCGCTGAGCGGTCGCGCCGGCCGGCTCAGTCGGTGTCGAGCTGGTGATCGGCCCAGACGTAGGTCTCCGGCAGCAGCTCGACGATCCGGACGCCGCGCACCTGCTCGCCGTGCCCGACGACGACCGTGATCTCGGGGAAGTAGTCGAGCAGCACCTGCCGGCAGCGGCCACACGGCGGGATGACGCCGCGGCCCCGGTCACCCACCGCCACGATCGACTCCAGCTCGTACGCACCCTGCGCGGCCGCCGCGCCGATCACGACCAGCTCGGCGCACGGCCCACCGGTGAAGTGGTACGCGTTGACCGCGGTGACGATCCGCCCGTCCCGGGCCCGGGCCGCCGCGGCGACCGTGTGGTTGTCGCCCCGGCACCGGGTGGCGGCCACCTGCGTCGCCGCCTCGACCAGTTCGTGATCCACAGCGGCAGGAGCGTTCATCGTCTCGCTTTCGTACGCGCTGGGCGCCGGACGTCGCCGGTCAGCTCTTCTTCTTCGGGCCGTACACCTGGACCTGGACCGGGGGCGGCGTGTCGGAGGCGGCCTGCGCGGCGCCGACCGACTTCCACTCGCCGGAGTCGACCGTCCACCGCTTCGAGCCGTACTGCACCTGCTCGATGCCGGTCTGCGACGCGTACGCCACCAGCCAGTGCGCGAACTGCCAACCGGAGCGCTGCCCGTCGGTCGGCACGGTCAGCCCGGTAGCGCCGGCGTCGCGGGTGATCAGCGAGCTGCCCCAGTCGAGGCGCATCGCGGCGACCACCGCGTCGCGGGCAGCGCTGCCGCGCTTGGTCGGCCCGTCGTGCAGGCTGCAGGACAGCGCGCCGCCGGCCGAGCCGACCAGCGCGTTGGCCACCGTCTCCGCCTCCGGTGCCCACTTCTGGTACTCGTCGGGCGCGGCAGAGCGCTGCACCGCCTGCGCCGCCTCGGTCACCGACATGTCCTGCCAGCCGGGCACCGTGACCAGGTGGTCGTAGAAGGCGCCCGCGGCGTACCGCGGGTCCTGCAGCTGCTTCGGCTCGCCCCAGCCCTGGCTCGGCCGCTGCTGGAACAGCCCGACCGAGTCGCGGTCACCGCTCTCCAGGTTGGTCAGCTTGGACTCCTGCAGCGCGGTGGCGAGCGCCACCACGACCGCCCGGTCGGGCAGCCCGCGGCGCACCCCGACCGCGGAGATGGTGGCGGCGTTCGCGGTCTGGTCCGGGTTCAGCTCGAACTTCCCGTCACTGGTGTGCACCTGGCAGGTCGACAACAGCGGCGGATGGTAGGTCTTGCCGCTGCACGCGGCGATCGCCAGACCGGTCGCGACCGCGACGGCGCCGGCGAGCACGGCCCGCCCGCGCACCACCCGACCTCGCACAGCGTCTCCTTCGAGCCGAGCGGGGTCGACCCCGCGAGCCGCGGGCAGCGGTGCTGGTCGCCGCCCCTGTCCATTGTGCCGGGTGCCGTCGCCCACCGAGCCGGTACCGAAGACCGGACGGCGCCCGTGCGCCCCGATGCTAGAAGCCGGCGCCTATCGTCGGCGTACCGAAAACCGCCCGTGAGCTGGGCACCCGCCGCCCGGCGTGAAACCGGACACGTGGCCCCGGCCGGTCGGTGCCGTACCGGCCGCCCTCGCTCGCTGGCACCAGAGGGTCGACGGGGCGCCGAACCGCCGGCGGCTCGTGGCGGCGGGCGCCTCGGCGATGCGCCGGCCGGCCGTCGGGCGCGCTCAGCCGCGGCCGGGCGGTACCCACCGGGGCGCCCGCTTCTCCCGGAACGCGGCGACGCCCTCCCGGCCCTCGGCGGACAGGAAGTAGCCGCCGGACAGCTCCGCCAGCGCGTCGAGTTCGGGCCGGATCGGCGACTCGCCGTGCAGCAGCGCCTTCGCCCCGGCCAGCGCCCCGGGCGCGCCGCGCACCAGCGCGGCCACGTACCGCTCGACGGTGGCGTCCAGCTCGTCGGCCGGCACTGCGGCGGTGACCAGGCCCAGCTCCGCGGCCCGGCGGCCGTCGAACGTGTCGCCGGTCAGGTACAGCTCGGCGGCGGCGCGGGACGGCAACCGGCGCAGCACCGGCGCCGAGATCACCGCCGGGATCACCCCGAGCCGTACCTCGGTGAACGCGAACGTCGCGTCCTGCGCGGCGACGGCCAGGTCGCAGGCCGCGATCAGGCCCAGCCCGCCGGCCCGGGCCGCCCCGCCGACCCGGGCGACGACCGGCTTCGGTGCGTCCCAGATCGCCGCCAGCAGCGCCGGCATGTCCCCGGCCGGTACCTGGCCGGCCTCGCGGGCGGCGGCCGTCTCGGCCAGGTCGGCGCCGGCGCAGAACACCCGGCCCACGTGGTCGAGTAGAAGCACCCGTACCGCCTCGTCGGCCAGGGCGCGGTCGAGGGCGTCGAGCAGTTCGCGGATCAGCCGTCGGGACAGCGCGTTGCGGTTGGCGTCGCTGTCCAGGGTGAGGGTGGCCACACCGTCGGCCACCGCGTACCGCACCAGCGGTCGGGTGTCATCGGTCACCGCGTCAGACTAGTGGGATGGCCGCAGCTCTCCCGGACGCAGAACCGATGCCCGACGACGGCGCGCTGCCCGACTCCGCCCTCGCCGGGCGGCGGGAGCGCCCGTTCGGCATCTACGTGCACGTGCCGTTCTGCGCCAGCCGGTGCGGCTACTGCGACTTCAACACCTACACCGCCGACCAGCTGCCCGGCGCGAGCCGGGACGACTACCCCGACCTGGTACTGGCCGAGCTCGCCCGGGCCCGCCGCGTGCTCGGCGCCGAACAGACCCCGGTACGGACGGTGTTCTTCGGCGGCGGCACCCCCACCCTGCTGCCGCCCGACGCGCTGGCCCGGATCCTCGCCGGCATCGACGCCACCTTCGGGCTGGCGCCGGACGCCGAGATCACCACCGAGGCCAACCCCGAGTCGGTGACGCCGGCGTCGCTCGCGGCGCTGCGTCGGGCCGGGTTCACCCGCCTCTCGCTGGGCATGCAGTCGGCCGCCGAGCACGTGCTCGCCGTCCTGGACCGGCGGCACACGCCGGGCCGCGCGGTGGCCGCCGCCCGCGAGGCCGCCGCGGCCGGGTTCGAGCACGTCAACCTGGACCTGATCTACGGCACGCCGGGGGAGACCGCCGACGACTGGGAGGCGAGCCTGGACGCGGTGCTCGCCGCGGTCGCCGACGGCGTGGTCGACCACGTCTCGGCGTACTCGCTGATCGTCGAGGACGGCACCCGGCTCGCCGCCCGGATCACGCGCGGCGAGCTGCCGATGCCGTCCGACGACGTCGCCGCCGACCGCTACCTCGCCGCCGAGCGGCGGCTCACCGACGCCGGCCTGAGCTGGTACGAGGTGTCGAACTGGGCGGCGGACGACGCGGCCCGCTGCCGGCACAACCTGCTCTACTGGACCGGCGGCGACTGGTGGGGCCTGGGCCCCGGCGCGCACAGCCACATCGGCGGGGTGCGCTGGTGGAACCTCAAGCACCCCAGCCGGTACGCGCAGCGGCTGGCCGCCGGGCTGTCCCCGGGTGCCGGCCGGGAGATCCTCACCGCCGACGAGCGGCACACCGAGGACGTGCTGCTCGCCACCCGGTTGCGCACCGGCCTGGACCTGTCCGTACTGCCCGGGCCGGCGGTCGCCGCCGCCCACCGTGCCGCCGCCGACGGCCTGCTGGCCCCCGCCGACCTCGCCGCCGGCCGCGCGGTGCTCACCCTCGACGGCCGGCTGCTCGCCGACGCCGTGGTCCGTGACCTGCTCCCGGACTGACGGCTACTTCACCAGCGGGTAGGACAGCGGGTGCCGGTAGCACTCGCCGTTGTTGGCCTTGACCAGGGCGATGATGTTGAACACGAACGGCACCACCGGGATCAGCCGCAGCAGCCACGGTAACGGCCACAGGTGGACGAACCCGGCGCAGCCGGCGATGATCACCGCGATCAGGTCGATGATCGCCCAGGTCAGGTTGAAGTTGAGGGCGGAGACGGCGTGCGCGCGCAGCTTCGGCGACGTGTCGCCCTTGCTGAGCAGGGTGACCAGCGGGGCGACCCAGCCGAGCAGCCCGCCGAAGAAGATCCCGACCGCGGCGAGGGCGTGCGTGAGCACCGCCCAGTTGCGCTGTTCGGTGCTGTCGTAGCCGGGCGGGGCGGGGGATGGTCCGGTCATGCGGACACGGTACGCAACTGCCGGGTGGTGCGGTATCGCACCGGGCGGGAAGATCGACGCCAAGATCGGTAACGAGCGGCTCGGGCCGTCGGGGTCGTAGACTGGCACTCGTTGGTCAGGAGTGCCAGTGTGACGTGGCCGGGTTTGCGGGAGGTGGTCGCTGTGAGTCTCGACGAGCGCAAGTTGGAGGTTCTTCGCGCGATCGTCGAGGACTACATCGCCACCCAGGAGCCGGTCGGCAGCAAGAGCCTCGTCGAGCGGCACCAGCTGCGCGTCTCCTCCGCCACGGTGCGTAACGACATGGCGGCACTGGAAGACGAGGGATACATCCACCAGCCGCACACCAGCGCCGGCCGGGTGCCCACCGACAAGGGCTACCGGTTGTTCGTCGACCGGCTGTCGACCGTCAAGCCGCTGTCGCCGGCCGAGCGCCGGGCGATCCAGCGACTGCTGTCCGGCGCGGTCGACCTGGACGACATCGTGCACCGCACGGTGCGGCTGCTCGCCCAGCTGACCCGGCAGGTCGCGGTCGTGCAGTACCCGAGCCTGGCCCGCAGCACCGTGCGGCACCTGGAGCTGGTGATGCTCACCCCGACCCGGCTGATGCTGGTGATGATCACCAACACCGGCCGGGTGGAGCAGCGGCTGGTCGACATGCCCCTCCCGCTCGACGAGGACGACGTGCTCGACCTCCGCTCCAAGATCAACGACAAGCTGGCCGGCTGCCTGCTCTCCGACAGCCCGGTGCTGATCGAGACGCTGGTCGAGGAGACGGCGCAGCCGATGCGGCCGGCGATGGCGACCCTGTCCAACGTGCTGCTGGACACGCTGATCGAGCGCCGCGAGGAGCGCATCTCGCTCGCCGGCACCGCCAACCTCGCCCGCGGAACCGCGCTGGACTTCCCCGGCTCGTTCGGCGGCGTGCTGGAGGCGCTGGAAGAGGAGGTCGTGCTGCTCAAGCTGATCGGCGAGGTGGAATCGCCGACCACGCTGCGCATCCGCATCGGCGACGAGAACGAGTTCGAGGGGCTGCGCACGACCTCGGTGGTCAGCACCGGCTACGGCCCGGGGGCCGTGGTGGTCGGCGGCCTCGGGGTGCTCGGCCCGACCAGGATGGACTACCCCGGCACGATCGCGGCGGTGCGCGCCGTGGCACGCTACGTCGGCGAACTGCTGGCGCAGAACTAGCCGGCGAACGCTGGCGCGAAACCAGGCCCCCGCACCCCGGGCCGCCTACCGATACGACACGAAGGACACAGGACACCGCAGTGGCCAAGGACTACTACGCGATCCTCGGCGTGGGCCGCGAGGCCACGCCGGACGAGATCAAGCGGGCGTACCGGAAGCTTGCGCGCCAGTACCACCCGGACGTCAACTCCGAGCCGGACGCGCAGGACCGGTTCAAGGAGATCAACGCCGCCTACGAGGTGCTGTCCGACCCGCAGAAGCGGCAGATGGTCGACATGGGCGCCGACCCCCTCGCCCCCGGCGGCGGTGGGCCCGGCCCCGGCGGTCCGGGCGGACCGTTCGTCGGCTTCCAGGACATCATGGACGCGTTCTTCGGCGGTGCCGCCGGCGGCGCGAGCCGCGGCCCCCGGCCGCGTACCCGACCCGGCTCCGACGCGCTGATCCGGCTCGACCTGGATCTGGAGGAGACCGCGTTCGGCATCGAGGCGCCGCTGACCGTGGACACCGCCGCGGTCTGCGAGACCTGCCACGGCGAGGGCACCGCACCCGGTACCCACCCGGCCACCTGCGACATGTGCGGCGGCTCCGGTGAGGTGCAGAGCGTGCAGCGCACCTTCCTCGGCCAGGTGATGACCACCCGCCCGTGCGGCAACTGCCAGGGCTTCGGCACCGTCATCCCGAACCCGTGCCCCACCTGCGGCGGCGACGGCCGGGTGCAGACCCGGCGGACGGTGACGGTCAAGATCCCCGCCGGCATCGAGGACGGGATGCGCATCCGGCTCGCCGGCCAGGGTGAGGTCGGCCCCGGTGGCGGCCCGCCCGGCGACCTGTACGTGGAGATCCACGAGCGCTCCCACGACGTGTTCAGCCGCAAGGGCGAGGACCTGCACTGCCGGGTCGTGCTGCCGATGACCGCGGCCGCGCTGGGCACCCAGATGACGCTCAAGTCGCTGGACGGCGAGGAGAACGTCGAGGTCAAGCCCGGCACCCAGCCCGGCGCCACCATCAAGATCAAGAGCAAGGGCGTGCCCCGGCTGCGCGGCGGCGGCCGCGGCGACCTGTTCGTCCACCTGGACGTCAAGACACCGACCCGGCTCGACGCCGAGCAGGAGAAGCTGCTCAAGGAGCTGTCCAAGCTGCGCGGCGAGGAGACCATCGAACCGGCCCGGCCCGGCGGCGGCTTCTTCTCCCGGATGCGCGACGCGTTCAACGGGCACGCCTGACCGCCGTGCCGACCCCGATCCCCGCGCCGGCCGCCGCGGTCGCGTCGAACCCGGTCGCGGCGCACCGCCGGGGCCCGCGGTGACCGACGCGCTGTTCCTGGTGCCGTCGGTGCCCGAGTCCGGCAGCTACCGGCTGGACGGCGCCGAGGGCCACCACGCCGCCGACGTGGTACGGCTGCGGGTCGGCGAGACGCTGCGGCTCGGGGACGGCGCCGGCACGGTCGCCGACTGCGTCGTGTCCGCCGTGGCCAAGGGCGTGCTCGACGTCGAGGTCACCCGCCACCAGCGGCTACCGGCCCGCGAACCGCGGCTGGTCGTGGCGCAGGCGCTCGCCAAGGGCGACCGGGGCGAGCTCGCCGTCCAGGCGATGACCGAGGTCGGCGTGGACGAGATCGTGCCCTGGCAGGCGGCCCGGTCGGTGGCGCGCTGGCAGGGCGAGCGCGGCGCGCGCTCGCTCGAGCGCTGGCGGGCCACCGCGCGAGAGGCGGCCAAGCAGTCCCGCCGGGCCTGGCTGCCCACCGTGGCCGACCCGGTCGGTACCGCCGCGCTCGCCGGGCGTCTCGCCGGGGCCGCGGCGTACGTGCTGCACGAGGACGCGGACACGCCGCTCGCCACCGCGCCGCTGCCGTCGACCGGCACCGTACTGCTGGTGGTCGGGCCGGAGGGCGGCGTCGCCCCGGAGGAACTCGCCGCCTTCGTGGCCGCCGGCGCCACCCCGGTGCGCCTCGGCCCCGAGGTGCTGCGTACCTCCACCGCCGGTGTCGCCGCCCTCGCCGTCCTCTCCGCCGCCACCGGCCGCTGGCACTGACCCCCGGTGACCGCTGACCCCGGTGACTGCTGACCCCGGTGACTGCTGACCCCGGTGACCTGGTGCGGGACCCGGCGCCGGCCGCGGCCTAGGATGCAACCGTGACGGACTGTCTGTTCTGCAAGATCGTGGCGGGGGAGATCCCGGCGAAGATCGTCGACGACGCCGGGCGCACGCTGGCGTTCGCCGACATCGAGCCGCAGGCGCCGACGCACGTGCTGGTGATCACCAAGGAGCACCACCGCAACGCCGCCGAGGCCGCCGCGGCCGACCCGACGCTGGTGGGCGAGATCGTCACGACCGCGCACCGGGTGGCGCAGGCGGCCGGCGTGGCCGAGTCCGGCTACCGGCTGGTGTTCAACACCGGGCCGGACGCCAACCAGACCGTGCCGCACGTGCACTGCCACGTCCTCGGCGGCCGCACGATGACCTGGCCGCCCGGCTAGACGACCCCGGCCGCCGTGGCCACCGAGCCGGGCCGCCCGCCGACCCCGGCCGCAGCAGCACGGGTACCGGCGGCCCTGCCGCTCGGGCCGGATTCCCCTTGTCGAGATGGAGCAGCAGCGTGAGTTCAACCGATCAGCGGGCGACGCCGGCCGACGTCGCCCGGTACTACGAGCGGACGGTGCGGCGCGCCCAGCGCACCGCGCGGGTGCCCGCGGTACAGGTCGCGCTGCACCGCGCTGACCGTCCACTGTGGACGTTCGAGGTGGGCGAGGCCGGCAACGGGGTCACCCTCGACGCTGACACCCAGTTCCGGATCGGCTCGATCACCAAGACCTTCACCGCCGTACTGATCCTGCAGTGCCGCGACGACGGCCTGCTCGACCTCGACGACCCGGTCTCGGCGCACCTGTCCGTCCCGGCGCACGGTGACCTGACCGTCCGCCGGCTGCTCAGCCACACCGCCGGCCTGCAACGCGAACCGTACGGCGACATCTGGGACACCCTCGCCGTCCCCAGCCTGGCCGAGACGCTCGCCGGGCTGGAGCAGGCCGAGCGGATCCTGCCGCCCGGCCGCCGGTTCCACTACTCGAACCTGGCGTTCGCGCTGCTCGGCCACCTCGCCGCGGCCAAGCGCGGCGGCAGCTGGGCCGAGGTGCTCGCCGACCGCATCCTCACCCCGCTCGACCTGCCGCTGACCCTGTCGCCCGGGCCCAACGCCGCGACCGGCTACCTGGTCGACGCCTGGTCCGACCACGCCCGCCCGGAACCGCGTACCGACCTCGGTGGCGTCGCGCCCGCAGCGCAACTGTGGGGTACCGCCGCGCAGCTGGCCCGGTGGGGCGCGTTCCTCGCCGACCCGGCCGCGATCGACCCGAACGGCAAGGTGCTCAGCGCCGACACCCTGGTCGAGATGCGACACCCGACCGTGCTGCGCGACGAGCAGGTGTGGACCGCCGGCTGGGGCCTCGGCCTGATCGTCCGGCCCGGCCGCGACCGCGGTACCGACGTCGGCCACGGCGGCGCCATGCCCGGTTTCCTCGCCGAGACCTACGGCCGGGTGCCCGGCACCGACGACGACGTGCCCGGTGCCTTCGCCGCCGCCGTACTGCTGTCCGCCGGCAACGGTGACCGCGCCCTCGGCCTGTCCACCACGCTGCTGGACGCCGCGGTCGAGCGCGACCCGGCCGACATCCAGCCGTGGCGCATCGGCAGCCCGGTACCGGAGGAGTGGGCCGGCCTGCTCGGGCACTGGTGGGGCGAGGGCTTCGAGTACGTGTTCCGCTGGCGCGACGGGCACCTGGAGGCCAGCGGCGCGGACGATGCGCCCGGGGTACCGCCGGCGGTGTTCGGGATCGAGGGGCCCGACCTGCTGCGTTCGGTGTCCGGACGCGAGATCGGCGAGCCGCTGCGGCTGACCCGTGACGAGCAGGGCCGGATCGTGCGGCTGCACTGGGCGACGTACCGGTTCACCCGGGAGCAGCAGACCTTCGACGGCGTCTGGGCGAGCCGCCCCTGACCTGCGCCGGTACGGCCGCACCCGGCAGGCCTCGCTCCAACGGGGGCTCGACAGCCGTTGCCGTGGGCGCACGAACCTGCCGACCTGGCCAGACCTTTCTGGCGATCCGGTCGGTATCCGGGCAAAACGCGCCGGAAACGCGGCGCGGCCCGGGCGCCCCGGCGGATACGATGGTCACCAACAGCCACCGAGACGTCTGGAGGCATGGCCCGCAGCGGCCAACCCATGACCAGTAGCGCAGCCGACCTGCGGCATGCCCGGGTAACGACCAAGATCACGGTCCCCGACCCGCACACCATGGTGAGCCTGCTCGGTGCCCGTGACGAGCTGCTCAAGCTGGTGGAGCGCTCGGTCAAGAGCGACGTGCACGTCCGGGGCAACGAGATCACCCTCACCGGCGAGCCGGCCGACAACGCCCTCGCCGAGCGGCTCTTCGCGGAGCTGCTGGAGCTCATCGAGAAAGGCGAAACGCTGACCGAAGACGCGGTCCGGCGCACCGTCGGCATGCTCGAACAGGGCACCGAGGAGCGTCCGGCGGAGGTGCTGACCCTCAACATCCTGTCCCGGCGCGGTCGGACGATCCGGCCCAAGACGCTGGGCCAGAAGCGCTACGTGGACGCCATCGACAGCCACACGATCGTGTTCGGCATCGGCCCTGCCGGTACCGGCAAGACCTACCTGGCGATGGCGAAGGCGGTGCAGGCGCTGCAGGCCAAGCAGGTCAACCGGATCATCCTGACCCGCCCGGCGGTCGAGGCCGGCGAGCGGCTCGGCTTCCTGCCCGGCACCCTGTACGAGAAGATCGACCCGTACCTGCGCCCGCTGTACGACGCGCTGCACGACATGGTCGACCCCGACTCGATCCCCCGCCTCACCACCAACGGCACCATCGAGGTCGCCCCCCTGGCGTACATGCGGGGCCGCACGCTCAATGATGCGTTCATCGTGCTGGACGAGGCGCAGAACACGACTCCCGAGCAGATGAAGATGTTCCTCACCCGGCTCGGGTTCGGCTCGAAGGTCGTGGTGACCGGCGACGTGACCCAGGTCGACCTGCCCGGCGGCACCCGCAGCGGGCTGCGGGTGGTGCGCGACATCCTGGGCGACCTGGAGGACGTGCACTTCTCCACGCTGGGTTCGGCGGACGTGGTGCGGCACAAGCTGGTCAGCCAGATCGTCGACGCGTACGACAAGTGGGACGCCGAGCACGAGGACGACGACCGCCCGGCCCGGCGCCGGCGCTGACCGACACCAGTAGAAGAGGACCCGTGTCCATCGAGATCAGTAACGAGTCCGGGGTCGAGGTCGACACCGACGCGGTGCTCGACGTTGCCCGCTACACCCTGGACCAGATGCAGGTCAACCCGCTCGCCGAGCTGTCGGTGCTGCTGGTCGACGTGCCGTACATGACGGAGCTGAACCACCGGTGGATGGGCGGCGACGGCCCGACCGACGTGCTGGCGTTCCCGATGGACGAGGTGGGTGCCGGTCCGGACCGCGGCCCGAGCGCGCCGGGCGCCGAGGTCAGCGAGCCGGCGATGCTGGGCGACATCGTGTTGTGCCCGGAGGTGGCGGCCAAGCAGGCGTCCGCGGCCGGGCACAGTGCGGCGGACGAGATGCACCTGCTGACGGTGCACGGCGTGCTGCACATCCTCGGGTACGACCACGCCGAGCCGGAGGAGGAGCGGGAGATGTTCGCGTTGCAGAACAAGCTGCTCAGCCGCTGGCAGGCCGCCCGGGACGGGCGAGAGGTGCCGGAGCAGGCCTGATGGCGGGACGCGGCGGCTCGACGCCACCTCGTGCTCGGCGCTGCCGATGCGGGGTGCCGGTCGGGTGAGTCCGATGGTCCTGTTGGTGGCCGCGGCGCTGGTGGTGCTGGCCGGTCTGATCGCGATGACCGAGGCGGCGCTGTCCTCGGCGTCGAAGGCGCGGGCCGGTGAACTGGTCCGGGAGGGCGGCCGGGGGGCGCGCACCCTGGTGTCGATCCTGGGTGACCTGCCCCGGCACCTGAACCTGCTGCTGTTGCTGCGGCTGGTGTGCGAGCTCGCGGCGACCACGGTGGTGGCGTTCGTGACCGTCGATGCCTGGGGTACGGGCTGGCTCGCGGCGCTGGTGACGGCCGGGTCGATGACGGTGGTCAGTTTCGTGGTGGTCGGGGTCGGGCCGCGCACGCTGGGCCGGCAGAACCCGTACCGGGTGGGGCTGGTGGCGGCGCCGATCGTGCGGTGGCTGGGCCGGGCGCTGGGGCCGCTGGCGACGCTGCTGATCCTGGTCGGTAACGCGATGACGCCGGGCAAGGGGTTCCGGGAGGGGCCGTTCACCACCCAGGTGGAGCTGCGCGAGCTGGTGGATCTGGCCGAGCAGCGCGGGGTGGTGGAGCACGACGAGCGCGAGCTGCTGCACTCGGTGTTCACCTTCGGTGACCGGATCGCGCGCGAGGTGATGGTGCCGCGTACCGAGATGGTGTGGATCGCGGCGGGCAAGGCGGCGCGGCAGGCGCTGGCGTTGGCGCTGCGGTCGGGGTTCTCCCGGGTGCCGGTGATCGGCGAGAGCGTCGACGACGTGCTGGGGGTGGCGTACCTGAAGGATCTGGTGCGGCGCACCCAGGGCCAGTCGGGGCAGGTGCCGGTGTCGGAGGTGATGCGCCCGGCGGAGTTCATCCCGGAGTCCAAGCCGGTGGACGATCTGCTCAGCCAGATGCAGGTGCAGCGGATCCACATGGCGATCGTGGTCGACGAGTACGGCGGGACGGCCGGGCTGGTGACCATCGAGGACATCCTGGAGGAGATCGTCGGCGAGATCACCGACGAGTACGACGTGGAGCGGCCGCCGGTGGAGCAGCTGCCGGACGGGTCGGTGCGGGTCAGCGCGCGGCTGCCGGTGGAGGATCTGGGTGAGCTGTTCGGGCTGGATCTGGTCGGCGACGACGTGGAGACCGTGTCCGGGCTGCTCGCGCAGGAGTTGGGCCGGGTGCCGCTCGCGGGTGCGTCCGCGACGGTGTCCGGGTTGCGGTTGACCGCGGAGGGGACGACGGGGCGCCGCAACCACATCGATACCGTGCTGGTGCGCCGGGTGCAGCCGCCGGCGACCGACGATGATCGTGAGGAACAGACAGCAGATGCCTGAGACGTTGCGGCCGGCGGCGGCCGAGTTGGATGCCGAGGACGCGAAGCTGGTCACGTTGAGCCGGGCGGCGCGTGGCCGGGTGGGTGCGGCGGAGGGTGCGGCGGTGCGCGACACCGACGGCCGGACGTACGCGGCGGCCAGCGTGACGTTGCCGTCGCTGGCGCTGTCGGCGCTGCAGGCGGCGGTGGCGCAGGCGGTGTCGGCGGGTGCGCCGGGGCTGGAGGCGGCGGCGGTGGTGACCGCGGCGGATGCGGTGGACGAGCCGGGGCTGGCCGCGGTGCGCGATCTGGCCGGCGCGGCGCCGGTGCTGCTGGCCGGCGTCGACGGTACGGTGCTCGGCGCCTACCGTGGCTGAGCCGGAGTTCCGGGCCGGGTTCGGTTGCCTGGTGGGTCGGCCGAACGCGGGCAAGTCGACGCTGACCAACGCCCTGGTGGGCGAGAAGGTCGCGATCACCAGCGACAAGCCGCAGACGACCCGGCGGGCCATCCGCGGCATCGTGAACCGGTCGGGTGCCCAGCTGGTGCTGGTGGACACACCGGGGCTGCACCGACCCCGGACGCTGCTCGGCGAGCGGTTGAACGACCTGGTCGCCGAGACCTGGTCGGATGTGGACGTGATCGGGCTGTGCGTGCCGGCGAACGAGCCGATCGGGCCGGGTGACCGGTTCATCGTCCGCGCGTTGCAGGATGTGCGCGCGACGAAGCTCGCGATCGTCACGAAGACCGACCTGGCCGACCGGGAGACCGTGGCGCAGCAGCTGCTGGCGGTCTCCGCGCTGGCCGACTTCGCCGAGGTGGTACCGGTCTCGGCGGTGTCGGGTGAGCAGGTGGAGCTGGTGGCGGAGCTGATGATCGGTCAGCTGCCGCCCTCGCCGATGCTCTACCCGGACGACGTGGCGACCGACGAGCCGACCCGGGTGCGGATCGCCGAGTTCATCCGCGAGGCCGCCCTGGAGGGGGTGCGGGACGAGCTGCCGCACTCGATCGCGGTGCTGGTCGAGGAGATGACCGAGGAGACCACCCGCGCCGGCGAGCCGTTGACCCGCATCTACGCCGACCTGTACATCGAGCGGCCGAGCCAGAAGGCGATCGTGATCGGCCGTGGCGGGGAGCGGCTGCGGCGGGTCGGTGCCGCGGCGCGGACCCAGATCGAGCAGCTGCTGGGTACGAAGGTGTTCCTGGATCTGCACATCCGGGTGGCGAAGGAGTGGCAGCGCGACCCGAAGCAGTTGCGCAAGCTCGGATTCTGACGACTGTCGGTGATCGTCCGACGAACGTTTGGTGAGCATCGCTTGCGGTCTGGGGCGGTGGGACGGTTACTCGTATCATCGAGCGCGTATGTCGCCAGACCCGCCCGCCCCCGGACGGCATCGGTGATCGTCGATCGGCCGGTCCGGGGCGCCCCGTCGAGGCAACGAGGAGCGTACGCATGCGACGTCGCGGAGCAACCCAGCCGCCGGCGAGCCGCCTGCCGTCCAGGCGAAGCGGCGGGTTCATCTCGGTGGGTCTGGTGCTGGCGATGTCGGTGGGCCTGGTCGGCACCGTGCTCGGGGTCGGCGCGACCAGCCGCTCGCTGGACGTGGCGGACGGCAACGTGTGGCTGTGGAGCAGCAAGCCCGGCCAGGTCAGCCGGGTCAACGCGAACTCCGGCCGGGTCGACCAGAACCAGCCGCTGACCGACTCCCGCGGCCACCGCGTCGAGATCACCCAGAACGACAAGTACCTGCTGCTGCACGACCTGGACTCCGGCAAGGTGACCTCGGTCGACCTGACCCGGATGGGCTTCACCGGGTCGCTTCAGGTCACCAAGGGCTCCGGCGTGCGGGTCGCGCTGTCCGGCGACAAGGCGGCACTGATCGACCAGCGCACCGGCGAGATCCGCGGCTTCGACCCGGGCACGCTGCGCACCACCGGGGCGAAGCTGCAGCTGCCGGCGCCGCTGGCCGGCGGTGACTTCGACGCGTCCGGCAAGCTGTGGGTCGGTGTGCCGTCCCAGGGCACGGTGGCGTCGGTGTCGGTGACGACCAAGAAGGCCGCGGTGGCACGGACCGAGTCGGCCACCCCGCCCGGCCACCCGATGGCGGTGTCGGTGCTCGACCACGGGGTGCTCGCGGCGGACACGTCGGGCCGCGACATCGCGGTGGTGACCGACAAGGTGACCACGCTGACCGCGCCGCAGCCGTTGACCGGTGCGACGGTGCCGGCCCGTACGGTCGGGAACCTGGCCGTGGTGACGCTGCCGAAGTCGGGCCAGGTGCTGCCGGTCGGGCTGTCCAAGCCGACCCGGCCGACCGCGTTCGACCTGCCGGACGGGGTCACCCCCGACCCGGCGACGCCGTTCTCCGGCCGCATCTACGTGCCGGACGTCAAGCACCACCAGGTGCTGGTGTTCGACAAGTCCGGCAAGAACCTGGGCACGCTGGGCCTCGCCGGCGCGCAGGGTCCGTTGGAACTGCAGGTGCGTGAGGGGCACCTGACCATCAACGCGCCGGACGCCTCGGTGGCCCGGGTGGTCGACCCGGACGGGGTGACCCGGGTGGTCGACAAGTACCGCACCGACGTGCCGGGCGGCGACGGTGACCTGTCGGTGATCGCCGCGCCGGCGCCCGGCGACAACGGCAAGCACGGCGGCAACGGCGGGCACGGCCGCGGCGGCGACGGCGCGCAGGGTCCGGGGCAGCAGCACACCGGCCCGCCGAGCCCACCGATCCCGGTGACCGCGCTGGCCGGCGACCACCAGGTGTCGCTGTCGTGGCCGCAGCCGGCGGTCAACGGCGCCCCGATCCAGCAGTACACGGTGAGCTGGGACGGCGGTCACCGCACGTTCGGTGCCGGTACCCGGACGACCTCGATCACCGGGCTCCACAATGGACAGTCCTACTCGTTCGCGGTGACCGCGACGAACAAGTTCGGCACCTCGCCGGAGGCGCTGTCCGACCGGGTGACGCCCGGCGGCAAGACCCCCGACGTGCCGCAGAACGTCAAGGCGACGGTGACCGACAAGGGCCAGGTCACGGTCAGCTGGGGCAAGGCCGACCAGGCCCGCGACTACGTGGTGCAGCCGTCCGGCGGTGCCGGCAGCCAGATCGTCAACTCGACCTCGGCCACGTTCGACTCGTTGACCGGCGGCCAGTCGTACACGTTCACGGTCACCTCGCGCGGCGCCAACGGCCGCGCCAGCGACCCCAGCTCCCCGAGCAACGCCGTGACCCCGTTCACGGCGCCGGGCGCTCCGCAGGTGTCGGTCAGCGGTACCGACCAGAGCAGCGTGACGGTCAGCTGGCCGCCCGCCGCGGACAACGGCAGCAAGATCACGCAGTACTACGTCCAGCTCGACGGCGGCGCGGCCCAGAAGGAGTCGGCGACGCGGCACACGTTCGGCAACCTGCAGCCGGCGACGAAGCACACCATCACCGTGTGGGCGGAGAACGCCGCCGGGGCGGGTGAGAAGACGAGTGTGTCGGCGACCACGGGCAAACCACCCGCGCCCACCGTGTCGGTCTCGGTGACCGGCAAGACCACCACCTCGCTCACGGTGCAGGTCAGCGTCAAGGGCGCGGCGACCAAGTGCACCGTCGCGCTCAACGGCGGCAGCAGCCAGTCGTGTGCGACTGGTAACAGTTCGCACACGTTCTCTGGGCTACATCCGTCGTCGACCTATAAGTTCACCGCGACGGTCACCGACGCCTACCAGCAGTCGGCCACCGGCACGGCGTCGGGTAACACCACGGTGATCAGCACCAGGAACGCCTGCCAGAACGCGCAACCGAACTGCACGGTGGGCATCTACGACATTCCCCACCAGCCCAAGGAGGGTGGGACCAAGGTCGGTGACTGGGCGCAGGGTTCGCCGGTCAACATCGAGTGCAAGGCGACCGGGCAGAGCATCTACGCGTACAACCAGAACGGCAACCGGCGAAGCACCGTCTGGCTCAAGATTCCGAGCAGCGGCTACGTGCCGTGGGCGTACTCGGACATGAGCACCGGCACCCGCGACTCGTTGCCGACCTGTTGATCGACAAGACCAGGAGTACGTGAGTGAGTTACCCGCGGCAGGACGGGCCGCCGCAGCAGCGTGAGGTGGCCGGCTTCGTGTCGGTGTTCAGCGCGCTGCAGCGCAACGTCGAGCAGGTCGTGCTGGGCAAGCCCGAGGTGGTACGGCTGGCGTTGACGGCGCTGTTCGCGGGCGGCCACGTGCTGGTCGAGGACGTACCGGGGACGGGCAAGACGACGCTGGCCCGGGCGATGGCGGCGAGCCTGTCGGGTCAGGTGCGGCGGCTGCAGTTCACGCCCGACCTGCTGCCGTCGGACGTGACCGGCGTGACGATCTTCAACCAGGCGTCGAAGGAGTTCGAGTTCCATCCGGGTCCGGTGTTCGCGAACATCGTGATCGGCGACGAGATCAACCGGGCGTCGCCGAAGACCCAGTCGGCGCTGCTGGAGGTCATGGAGGAGCGGCACGTCACCGTCGACGGGCTGCGGCACCCGGTGCCGACCCCGTTCCAGGTGGTGGCGACGCAGAACCCGGTCGAGATGGACGGCACGTACCGGCTGCCGGAGGCGCAGCTGGACCGGTTCCTGATGAAGCTGTCGGTGGGCTACCCGGACGAGGCGAGCGAGATTGAGGTGCTGCGCGGTGGCGCGGCCCGGCGCTCGCCGGACGACCTGTCGCCGGTGACCGACACCGACACGGTGGCGGCGGCCTCGGCGCTGACCCACCGGGTGTACCTGCACGAGGCGCTGTACGCGTACGCCGTGCAGCTCGCCGCCGCGACCCGCAACCATGCCGACGTCCGGCTCGGGCTGTCGCCGCGTGGCGCGATCGCGCTCACCCGCGCCGCCCAGTCGTACGCGCTGGCGTCGGGACGCGGGTACGTGCTGCCGGAGGACTTCAAGGCGCTCGCGTCGCCGGTGATCGCGCACCGGCTGGTGCTGACCCCGGACGCGCAGCTGCGCGGCGGCACCGCCGACGACGTGGTCGCCCGGGCGCTGGCCGAGGTGCCGGTGCCGCAGCCGGCCGGAGGCGCCGGACCTGCGCAGTCCGCCGGCCCCGCGCAGCCGGCCGCGGCGCCGACCTCCGGTGCCACCGGCGCTTACGGCCAGCCGGTGTCCGGAGCCGCCGCCGGCACCTACGGCCAGGCCTCCGGTGCCGCGGGCGGCACGTACGGCCAGTCGACGTCCGGCGGCACGTACGGTCAGCCGGTGTCCGGCGCGGCCACCCAGGCCGGGGTGACCGGGCAGTACCCGGCGTCCGGCTACGGCACCGACAACGGCCGGTCGGAGCAACCCGGGTACGGGCAGTCCGACGGCGGCCAGTCCTTCGGGCGCCGCTGAGCATGCCGACCCGGCGGGGGATCGCGGTCGGCGCGGTCGGGCTGGTGCTCGCGGTGGGCGGCTTCGCGGCCGGCTACCGGGAGCTCGCGGCGCTCGGCGTGGTCGCGGTGCTGGCGCTGGTGATCGCGCTGGTGTGGGCCGGCTGGCCGCCGCGGCTGACCGTCGAGCGGGAGATCGAACCCGACCGGGTGGTGGCCGGCGAACCGTGCCGGGCGACGGTGGCGATGACCTCGACCGCCCGCTTCCGGGCGCAGGGGCTGACCGGCTCCGAGCGGCTGGTGTCGCAGCGCGGCGAGCAGAGCGAGGTGCCGGTTCCGCCGGTACGGCTGCCGGCCGGGCGCGCCGCCCGCACCGGCTACCTGCTGCCCACCGACCGGCGCGGCGTGCTCGACGTCGGCCCGCTGGAGGTGGCCCGGCAGGACCCGCTCGGCCTGGTACGGGCGGCGAAGACGTTCGGCAGCAGCACCCGGGTGTGGGTGCATCCGCGCTCGTACCGGCTGTCCCGGGTTCCGGTGGGCGCGGCCCGCAGCCTGGACGGCGTGGTCGACGCGGTGCAGTACGGCTCGATCACGTTCCACGCGCTGCGCGAGTACGTGCCGGGCGACGACCTGCGGCACGTGCACTGGCGTACCTCGGCGCGGGTCGGTGAGCTGATGGTGCGCGAGCACGTGGACACCAGCCTGCCGCGGATCGTGATCCTGGTCGACGACCGGGAGTCCGCGCACACCGAGGCGTCGCTGGAGGAGGCGGTGTCGGCGGCGGCGTCGGTGCTGCTCGCGGCGCTGGCCGCGGACCTGACGGTGGAGCTGCACCTGGTCGGCGGGCGCAGCCTGACCGGCGCGGAGGCTGGTGGCGGCGCCGGCCGGGCCCGGCCGTACCTGGATCTGCTGGCCGAGGTGGCCCTCGGCGACGGCGCGCTGCCCACCGCGGTGCAGAAGCTGCGCCAGCGGCACCGCGGCGACACCCTGGTACTGGTCACCGGCGCCGGCTCTGCTGCCCATGCCGGCTCCGCCAGCGCTGCCGCGTCGCTGGACTCGGTCGGGCTGCTGCGCGACGTGTACCCGACCGTCGTGGTGGCAGTGCTGGGCGACGGCGCGGTGGACCGGCTGTCGGCGCGGGCGCTGCCCGGCGTGATCACCCTGGCCGCCGACGACGCCGAGGAGTTCGGCGCCCGCTGGGACGCGGTGTCGGCATGGTGAGCCCGCCGATCGAACGACCGCACACCGCCGCGCCGACCGCGCCGCGCCGGGACGGCGAGCGGCTGCGGGTGGCGCCGGTCGTCGTGGCGCTGGTCGCGATCGTCGCGGCGACGATGGTGGCGGGGCTGCTCGCGGCGCGGATCTTCGCCGGTACCCAGCTGCCGGTGCTGCTGGCCGGCGCGACGCTCGGCGCGGTGGCCCTGACCGTGCTGCTGCGGCTGGTGCGGGCGCCGGCGCTGCTCGCGCTGCTGGGCGGGCTGGCCGGGTTGGCGGCCTGCCTGGTGGGTGCGACCGCGGCGCTGCGCGACCCGACCAAGGGCGTCGGCGACGCGCTGTTCGACGCGGTGCGCAACTCCGGCGCCCGCATCCTGACCTCCGCGATCCCGGTACCGGCCGAGCCGGACACGGTGCTGCTGCCGATCGCCGCGTGCTGGCTCGCCGCCGCGGTCGCGACGGTACTGCTGGGCCCGCTGCGGGCCGGTCTCGGCGTGCGGCGCCGGCCGGGCCTGGCCGCGGTTCCGCCGACGGTGCTGCTGGTCGGTGCGCTGATCCTGGTCGGCCCGAACGGTGCGGTGTCGTACCCGGCGGTGGCCGGCTTCGCGGTGGCGCTGGCGGTGCTGCTGGCCGCGGCGGCCCGCCCCTGGCAGGTACGGGCCGAGCCGGATGCGGTGGCGGCCGGGGTGCCCGGCGGCGGCCGGCTCACGGTGGCGCGGCGGCTGGCTTCGGCGATCGTGGTGGTGGCGGTGCTGGCCGCGGCGGCGCTGTTCGGCGGCCCGGTGGTCGCCTCGGCGATCCACCGGCAGCCGGTGGATCCGCGCAGCTACGTGGTGCCGCCCAAGCAGCAGCTCGACCAGCTCAACCCGCTGGGAATGCTGGGCGCGTGGGCGCTGGACCCGCACCAGAACCTGCTGACCGTGAGCACGGACAAGCCGGCCCGGATCCAGTGGGCGACGCTGTCCGGCTTCGACGGCATCACCTGGCAGCCGGACCGCACCTACCGGTCGGCCGGCGCGGTGCTGCCGCCGCCGACCGGCGACGACGACCCGAGCACGACCGTCCGGCAGCAGGTCACGGTCGACGCGCTGGGCGGCAGCTGGCTGCCGGTGGTGGCCGCGCCGCGCGAGGTGCACGGGGTACGGGTCGGCTACGACGCGACGGCCGGCGCGGTGCTGGCCCCGGACGGCCTGAAGCCCGGCCTGACCTACCAGACCGTGTCGGCCGTGCCGCGGCAGGACCCGGACCTGCTCGCCGCGGCCAGCGTGCCGCAGGGCATCTCGCAGCGGTACCTGACGGTGCCGCCGGGCGCGCCCGCGGAGCTGGTCACGCTGGCGCAGCGCACCGCCGGCAGCGCCGGCCCGTACCGCAAGGCGCTGCTGCTGGAGCAGTTGCTGCGCACCAAGTACGAGTACTGGTCGAAGGCGCCCAGCGGCAACGGGTACGTGACGCTCAAGCACTTCCTGCTGACGAAGAAGTCGGCCGGCGGCGGGCGGGGCACCTCCGAGCAGTTCGCCTCGGCGTTCGCGGTCATGGGCCGGGTGGTGGGGTTGCCGACCCGGGTGGTGGTCGGCTTCCACGCCGGCAAGCAGATCGGCGCGCACCGCTACCAGGTCACCTCGGGTGACGCGTTCGCCTGGCCGGAGGTGTACCTGGCCGGGCACGGCTGGGTGGCGTTCGACCCGACGCCGGTGGCCAAGAAGGGCGCCACCCCGCCGGACGAGGACACCCCGCAGGCCAAGAGCGAGCAGAGCAAGAAGAGCCAGCAGCTCGACGAGGGCGCGCCGAGCGCCGCGCCGAGCCAGCCGGTACCGGCGCCGTCCGGGTCGTCGAGGGCCGCGGCGGCGGGCGGGGCCGCGCTGCCGCCCGGCGCGTACGGCGGGATCGCCGCGGCGCTGCTGCTGGTGCTGCTGGTCGCCGCGGTGCCGGTGCTGCGGTCCCGGCGCAGCGCCCGGCGGTTGCGCACCGGCACCCCGGCGCAGCGGGTGATCGGCGCCTGGACCGAGATCCGGGAGGCGCTGCGGTTGGCCGGGCACCGCCCGCCGGCCGCGGCCAGCGCCGCCGAGGTCGCCCGGCTGGCCGCCACCGGGGTGCCGGACCGGCCCGGTACGCCGCCGCTGCCGGACCTGCGGCCGCTGGCCGAGGCGGTCAACGCGGTCGGGTTCGCGCCGGCGGTGAGCTTCGCGTCGGCCGACGCGGCCCGCGCCGGCCAGCTGGCCCGCGACTATCACCGCGGTCTGCGTTCCCGGCACGGCGTGCTGTCCCGGCTGCGCTGGCGCCTCGACCCCCGCCCCCTGTTCTGGCGCTGACACCCGGGCCCCCCGACTGGCGACCATGCTGTCGCAGCAGCTCCCGCCGAGGTATCCGGATCCGTTGACGCAGGACGTATCCGACGAAGCGTCCTGGCTGGATGCTGCGAGCGAGTGACGAGGAGCGGATCAGGACCGTGTCGGGTCAGCCGGTGTAGTGCAGGGAGACGACGTCGCGGCGCTGCTGGTCGAGGTTCCCGTCGCTGACCTTCGCCAGATCGAGCGTGAGGTGCAGGACGCCGGTCTCGCCGGCAGCGAGCTCGCCGAGTACCTCGCCGTGCGGGGAGATCGCCATGGTCGGGCAGTGCTGGTCGGGATCGGCGAGGTTCGCGGCGAGCAGGTACCGCTGGTTCTCCGCGGCGCGGCTGACCAGGTGGCTGCGCCACACCCCGGCCGGCGTGCCGCGGTGGGCCGCGTTGGTCGGGTAGACGAAGACCTGCGCACCGGACCGGGCCAGCTGCTGCCACTGCTCCGGGTAGCGGATCTCCCGGCACAGCTGCACGCCGATCGCCACGTCGGCCTCGCCCCGCTGTACGGTCAGCAGCGGCAGGCTGGCCCCGGCGCACAGCACGCCCTGCTCGATGCGGGCCAGGTTGATCTTCCGGTAGACCCAGCGTTCGCCGCCGGCGCCGAGGAACACCGCCGCGTTCCACCAGCCGCCGCGCTCGTACAGCAGCGACCCGCAGCACACGTCGATCCGGTACCGCCGGGCCAGCTCGCCGATCTGGTCGACGGCCCGGTCGATGCGCGCGGCGTCGAGCGAGCCGAGCCGCTCGGCCAGATCCGGCCCGTACCCGGAGACCGCCGCCTCCGGCAGGACGACCAGGTCGCCGGGCCGGGCCTGGCCCAGCGCGGCGGTGATCGCCGCCAGATTCGCCTCGAGGTCCCAGCCGATCGGGAACTGCGCCACCGTTGCCGAGATCTGCATCCGGCCATCGTCTCGTACGCGGTTTCCCGGCCCGACAGTGGTGCGCGACGGTGTCCGAGCGGCGCGGCCCACCGGCCCGGCCGGCGCCGGATCAGCCGAGGGTGGCCAGTTCGGTTGCGGTGAGCCGGATCGCCCCGGCGGCGATGTTGGCGGCCAGGTGGTCGACGTTGCCGGTACCGGGGATGGCCAGCACGTGTGGCCCCTGGTGCAGCGCCCAGGCGAGGCGGATCTGCTGTGGCGTCGCCCGGTGCGCGCGGGCCACCGCGTGTACCGCGTCGGAGTGGTCCTGGTTGGCGCCGGACTCGCGGCGGCTGCCGGCGAGGGAGAAGAACGGCACGTAGGCGATGCCGCGCTCGCCGCAGACGCGTACCAGCTCGTCGTCGGTGCGGTTGTGGTCCAGCGAGTAGCTGTTCTGCACGCAGACCACCGGCGCGATCTGCTGTGCCTCGTCGAGGTGGTCGACCCGCACGTTGGACAGGCCGAGCTGCCGGATCTTGCCGGCGTCCCGCAGTTCGGCGAGCGCGCCGAACGCCTCGGCGACCGAGTCGCGGCCGGGCCGCCTGACGATCCGCAGGTTCACCAGGTCCAGGTGGTCGCGGCCGAGCCGGCGCAGGTTCTCCTCGACCTGCGCGCGCAGCTGCGCCGGACCGTTCGCCTCCGACAGGTCGCCGTCGCCGTCGGCGGCGAAGCCGACCTTGGTGGCGATCACCAGCTCGGCCGGGTACGGCGACAGGGCGGTGCGGATCAGCTCGGTGGCGTAGCGCGCCGGCCCGGTTCCCACGCCCAGGGTGCCGCCGGGTGAGACGTAGAACGCGGCGGTGTCGATGTGGTCGACGCCGAGCTCGACGGCCCGGCGCAGTACCCGGATCGCGGCGGCCGGGTCCGGGTCGGCGGTCAGCCGCATCGAGCCGAACCCCATCCGGCGTACCGTCCGGTCGCCGAGCCGCCAGGTACCGGCCGCGTCCGCGCCGGTCTCGTGTCCAGAAGTGTGCGTAGGCATGGGGGAGAAGCTAGGCACGCCGCCCGTACGGTGCAGTCGATCGTCCGGTCGATACCGTTTGCGGGCGACCTCTGCTAACTTTTCAGGTGGGAGGGGTCCGATTTTTCTGCCCCAAATCACTCATCGGCGGCGATAGCGTCGGCCGTCCCGCCGCGCGCTGGCGGGGCGCTGTGATCAAGCCCGCAGCCGCCGGGGCGTCAGCGGGGGCTGGCCGAACCGGTGCGGTGGGTGCAGACCCGGTCGCCGGGGCTGACATGGTCGACGTCGGTCATCCCGATCACCACGAAGCAGTAGTCGGCGTCCGCGCGCAGCGCGTCGATCCGGGCGGTGGTGGCGTGCGCCGGCTGCGCCAGCTTGGTCGGCGTGGTGCCCGCGACACCGCCGGTGACCAGGTAGAGCGCGTTGCCGTTGGTGCGGTCGGTCCAGCTCAGCTGCACCCAGGTGCCGTGGTCGGCGAGCTTCACCCCGGTCGGCTTGAGCTTGGCGTCCTGCCCCGCGGCCGGTGCGCTGGTCGGCGCGGTCGGTGACGCCGCCTGCGGCGGTGGCGTCTTCTTGTTGTCCCCCAACCGAAGCACGACCAGCGCGCCGACCCCGATCAGGATGCCCACCACCGCGGCCGCGACGAACGGCCAGATGCCGATCCGGCGCCGCGGCTGGTCCGGCTGCGTCCCGGCCGGCGCCGGCGGCTCGGCGACCGGCCCGGACGGTGCCGGTACCGGTGCGGCGACCGGACCCGGTGGTACCGAGACCGGTGCCGGTGCGGCGTTGCGCGGATCGGCCGGCGGCGTGGCCGACCAGCCCGCGGGCGCGCCGGGGGTCGGCCAGCCCGGTGCCGGGCTGCCGGTACGCGGGTCCGCCGGTGCGGTGGCGCCGAACGGGTTGGCCTCCATCGGCGCGAACGGGTCCACCGGCGGCAGCTGGCCGCCCGGCGCCGCGTCGAACGGCGAGGGCGGGAACGGGCTGTCCAGCTCCGGGCCGCTGTGCCGGGCCGGACCGACCCCGCCCGCCGCGCCAGCCACACCGGGAACGCCGGCGGCGGGTCCGGCGGTGGCCGGGCCCGCCGTACCTGGGCCGGCAGCCGGACCAGCGGGAGCGTGCGGTGTCTCGCCGTTTCGCGCCGGGGCGGCGTCGCCGGGGGTGGACAGCTCACCGCTGCTGCGCAGCCAGCCGCGCCGCAGCGCCCCGGCGAACTCGCCGGCGCTGGCGTGCCGCTCCGCCGGCGTCTTGGCCATCGCCCGCAGCAGCTCGGCGTACAGCCAGGGCGGTACGTCGGGGCGCGGCATCGGCGGCAGCGGGTCGCGGAGCGCCCGGTCCCGGTACTCGAACGGGTCGGGGGAGTTGTCGCCCGGGTCGGCGAACGGCGGGTACCCGGTGAGCAGGTTCCACATCGTCGACGCGAGGCTGTAGACGTCCGAGGCGGGTCCCTGCGGCTCGCGCCGCAGCGCCTCCGGCGAGGCGTGCTGCGGGGTCAGCTTGTGCAGCGTGATGGTGCCGGACAGGTCGTTCGCGGCGCGGGCGATGCCGAAGTCGGTCAGCGCCGGACCGTACTTGGAGCGCAGCACGTTGTGCGGCTTGACGTCGCGGTGGATGATGCCGACCTCGTGCGCGGCCTGCAGCGCCTCGCCGACCTTCACGCCGACGTCGACCACCTCGCTGACCGGCAGCGGGCCACCGCGGGCCAGGATGTGCCCGTACGAGCCGCCCTCGCAGTACTCCATCACGATGTACGGGCGGCCGATGCTGGTGCTGCCGGTGTCGATGATGCTGACGATGTGCGGCTGCGCGGACAGCGCGACGGTGGTGGCGAGCTCGGTCTCGACCTGCTCGGCGGTGGTCAGGCCGTCGTCGACGCGCAGCAGTTTGATCGCGACCGGCCGGTTGAGCCGGTCCTGGATCGCCCGGTAGACCTGCGCGGTGGAGCCGCGGCTGACCAGCTCCAGCCGCGAGTAGCCGGGGATGACCGGGATGTCGGATTGGCCCGGTGGCACGCGCTGGCCGGTCTGCTCGGTCACCCGGCCATTGTGCACTGCCCGCCGCCTGTGCCAGTACCCGCGCGAACCGGAACTGGCGCTGTCGGTGGCGGGGGGAACAATGGGCGGTGTGAGCCGGGCCTTTCCGAGGAAGTTGTACCGCGACGACGCGGTGGTGCTGCGCTGCCAGAAGCTCGGCGAGGCCGACCGGATCGTGACCCTGTTCACCCGCCGGCACGGCCGGGTGCGCGCGGTCGGCAAGGGGGTGCGGCGCACCACCAGCCGCTTCGGGGCCCGGCTGGAGCCGTTCGGGCACGTGGACGTGCAGCTGGCGGAGGGCAGGTCGCTGCACGTGGTCAGCCAGGTCGAGGGCATCTCGCTGTACGGCAAGCGGATCGGCGCGGACTACCCGCGCTACACCGCGGCGAGCGCGATCGCCGAGGCGGCCGAGCGGTTCACCCCGGAGGAGCAGGAGCCGTCGCTGCGGCTGTACCTGCTGACCCTCGGCGCGCTGCGCGCCCTGGGCGAGCCGGACGAGCGGCCGGCGCCGCTGATCCTCGACTCGTACCTGCTGCGGGCGATGACGTTGACCGGCTGGGCGCCGGCGCTGACCGAGTGCGCGGTGTGCGGCCGGCCGGCCGACTCGTTCGGTGACTCGCGGCCGGCGGTCAGCGTGCCGTCCGGCGGCCTGGTGTGCCCGACCTGCCGGCCGCCGGGTGCCGCGGCGCCGCGGTCGGAGACGCTCCGGTTGCTGGTGGCGCTGGCCGACGGCGACTGGCCGACCGCGATCGCCAGCGAGCCGGCCGCCCGCAGCCAGGGCAGCGGCCTGGTTGCCGCGCTGCTGCAGTGGCACCTGGAACGCGGCCTGCGCTCGCTGCCGCTGGTCGACCGCGGCTGACCGCCGCTGGTCGCCGTGCCGGCCGCCCGGCCGTCGAGGCGGTGCGGTCGACGGCGGGGAGGCTGGCTAGCCTCGGACACGCGCCGTGATCCCTGCGGCGGCGCGACAGGACCTCTCAGCAAGGAGCCACAGATGAGCCCTCGGTTGCGTCGGGACTACCGTCCGCCGACGCCGCATCCGTCCGGTGCCCGGCCGCCGCGGATCCCGGCGGACAAGGTGCCGCGGCACGTGGCGATCATCATGGACGGCAACGGCCGCTGGGCCAAGCAGCGCGGACTGCCCCGTACCAAGGGGCACGAGGCGGGCGAGGCGGCCCTGTTCGACGTGATCGAGGGCGCGCTGGAGCTCGGCGTGAAGTACCTGTCGGCCTACGCCTTCTCCACCGAGAACTGGCGCCGCTCGCCGGACGAGGTGCGCTGGCTGATGGGCTTCAACCGGGACGTGATCCACCGCCGCCGGGACGAGCTGAACGCGATGGGGGTACGCATCCGCTGGGCCGGCCGCCGCCCGAAGCTGTGGCGCAGCGTGATCACCGAGCTGGAGCAGGCCGAGCAGATGTCGCGCGACAACGACAAGCTGACGCTGCAGTTCTGCGTCAACTACGGCGGTCGGGCCGAGGTGGCGGACGCGACGGCGGCGATCGCGCGCGACGTGGCGGCCGGCCGGCTGCGCGCCGACCGGATCACCGAGAAGCTGCTGGCCCGCTACCTCTACCAGCCGGACATCCCGGACGTGGACCTGTTCGTCCGCTCGTCCGGGGAGCAGCGCACGTCGAACTTCCTGCTCTGGCAGTCGGCGTACGCGGAGATGGTGTTCCTGGAGACGCTGTGGCCCGACTTCGACCGGCGGCACCTGTGGCACGCCTGCGAGCAGTACGCCGATCGGGACCGGCGCTACGGCGGGGCGATCCCGAACCCGGAGCCGGCGCCGTACGTTGCCGAGACCTCGTGAAGATCGCACCTTTCGGTGTTTCTTGACAGGGTTGTTCTCGTGAGAGCACATTAGTTCCGTTCGCGTGCCCGTGTCGGCGTTGCGGCGTCGATGCGGGCCCGTGGTGCCCGGCGGCATCGGCCCCGGGCGTTCCGCGGTGTGCGCCGGCCCGCGCCGGCGCGGAACGGAGGCTGCATGCGCACTGTCCGGACCGCCACCATCCTCGCCGCCACCGGAACACTGGTCGCGGCCCTGCTGACCTGGGCCACGCCCGCCGCGGCGGCCTACTCCGACCCGCTGACCAGCACCACCAAGCAGAACCTGGTCTGGCACGCCACCCCGGCCGCGGCGCTGTCCGCGCTGGACGCGGCGCTGCCCAACGTGTCGGCCAACACCGTCGTGCACGACGCCAACCACGCCATGACCGGCTGTACCGCGGCGGAGCAGGCGGCGCTGCCGATCGCGCCGACCGCGACCACGAAGCTGTGCTGGGACGCCGACCGGGCCGGCAGCAGTGCCTGGACGCCGCAGTCGATCACCACCTCCGGTGACGCCGACGACGACGGCATGTGGGGTGCCGACAAGATCCTCATCTCCGGCTGGCACGGCGAGTCGAGCCTGGGCACCGGCTCGGACGGCAAGAGCCGCTACGACGACGCCCGGCTGATGTTCGTCAACGACGACACCCCGTCGGCCGCGGCGTTCCGGCAGGTGTACCTGGCGGTACCCAACAGCACCGGGTCGACGTTCTCCGCCGCGAAGGCGCACGTCGGCGGGATGGCCTGGTACGGCGACAAGATCTACGTCACCGCGGTCGGCAACACCTCCACCGCGATCCGGGTCTTCTCCACCACGCACATCCTGCAGCTGTCCAGCAGTGCCGCGGCGATCGGCAAGGTGTCCGACGGGTACGCCGCCTACGGGTACAAGTACGCGGCGATGCAGGTCGGCTACTACTCCTACGCCGGCGGCACCTGCGACATGGACTCCGACACCGGGGTGCCGTGCTTCTCCTCGATGTCGCTGGACCGCAGCACCTCGCCCGACTCGATCGTCACCACCGAGTACTTCAGCGACCAGACCAAGCACGGCCGGCTCTACCGGTACCCGATGGGCAGCGACTTCCTGCTCGCCGCCGGGTCGGGCGGCACGGTGGCCGCGAGCGAGGCGTACCGCAGCGGGGTCGGCAACATGCAGGGCGTGCTCGGCCACGACGGCCACTGGTACGTCGCGCACTCCTCGGCGGTGACCAACGGCCAGCTGTACGACCAGACCACCAGCGCCAGCGTTCCGTCGCACTGCGGTGACCCGAGTACCCCGGCGTGCTGGGGGATGCATCCGGAGGCGCTGACCTACGACTGGGCGACCGGGCTGGTGTGGTCGGTGACCGAGTGGTCGTCGGCGGTGTGCTCCGACCACGGCCAGGCCTGCGGGCGCACCCTCTTCGCCCTGCCGGTGTCCAGCCTGCCCTGACCGTGCGCCCGGCCCGGCCGTCGATGCGGCCGTCGGCGGTGGCCGGCGGCCGCGCGGCACCGTGTCGGGTTGCACACCGATGCCCGGCATCCGGATCTTGACACGGATTCCGATGCTTTGACAACGTTGTCGGACATCACCTGCGGATCCCGTCGACGAGGGGTTAGGTAGATGTTTGCGGATTCGGCACGTTCCCTTCCCACCCGCCGCCAGCTGCTGATCGGAGCCGGTGCCACCGCCGGTGCGGCGGCACTCGGCGCCAGCACCGGGTCGGGGCCCGCCGCGGCGGCACCCGGCCGTACCGGCATCGACTGGCCCCGCGGGCAGGTGCTGCCGCACTTCGCCGCGCCGGACGTACTGGACCTGATCGACCTCACCGACGCCAGCGACGCCGACCAGCTGCTCGTCGCGAGCCTGCAGGGGCTGGTCAACCGGGCCCGGCCGCGGATCGCCATCCTGCGCCCGGCCGACGAGGGCGGCGTGACCTGGCTGCACACCGCCGGGCTGCGCTACCGCACCGTCGCCTCGCCCGCCGAGCTGCTGCGCCGCCACCGATCGGTCGTGCGCGGCGTGGTGGTCACCGACCCCGACCTGCCGGCCACCCGCAACCTCGCCACCACGCTCGCCGGGTTGCACGACGCGATCATCGCCGCGCCCGACCAGCTGGCCGGCCTCGGCGACCTGCCGGTGGTGGCCGACCTGCGTGGTCGGTTCGCCGACGAGATCGCCGCCTACACCTGGGCGGTGGACACCCTGTGGCCGCACACCGAGCACCGGATCCTGGTCGGTCTCGACCCGGAGAACACCCTGTGCGACCTGCGCGACTACGCGGTCGCGACCCGGGCGCTGACGCTGTGGATCCACCCCGACGTACCGGAGTCGCGGGCGATCGGCGAGCGGGTGATGAGCGACATGGCGCCGGGTACGGCGTTTCTCGGCTGGTGGCCGGCCGGCGTCGGCGGGGAGAGCGACGGTACCGAGCTGACCTCCCGGCACGGCGTGATCGTGCTGGCCGCCGACCACTCGCAGAACCTCACCGTGTACGGCGGGGCGCCGGCGCCGGTCGCCGGCGGGCAGCGTTCGCTGCCGGCACCGCCGCTGGCCAACCGCGTGTACGTCACGTTCTCGATGACCGAGGGCGACAACCTGCAGTACAACCAGCACAAGATGCGGCAGCTGTGGGACGACCCGGGCCGTGGCGCGGTACCGCTGAACTGGTCGACGAACCCGCTGCTGATCGACGCCGCACCGGTGTTCCTGAGCTACTACCAGCGCACCGCGACCCGCAACGACTACCTGATGGCCGGGCCGTCCGGCGCCGGCTACGCGTACCCGTCGCCGTGGCCGGACGACACGCTCGGCGCGTTCACCGGCATGACCGCGCGGTACATGCGGCGCACCGGGATGGACGCGGCGGTGATCCTGAACCGCATCGACGGCGCGGACGTACCGCTGTCCGACGCGGAGGCCGCGCGCTACCTCCGTGACGTGCGACCACTCGGGCTGTTCAAGGACTGGACGGATCACACCGAACTGTCGGTGCTGCACCGCGACACGCCGCAGGCGGTGAGCTACCTGACCAGCAGCGTCGCCGAGGCGCAGGCGGCGATCGCGGCCTCGGCCGCCGGCTGGTCCGGCGATGCGCCGCTGTTCCTGTCGATCGGGATCCTGTCCTGGAACCTGAACCCCAGCGACGTCGCCACGATCGCCGCGTCGCTGTCCGACCCGTACACGGTGGTGCGCGGCGACCAGTTCTTCCACCTCGCCCGCCGCGCCCTGCACCTGCCCGGCCGCTGACTCCGCTCCGGCGCCGGTACCTCTGTCACCATGGCCAGGTGATCGTGGGAGACGAACCGGCGCTGGTACCAGAGTTGTCGGTCACCGACCTCGCCGCCAGCCTGCGGTTCTGGCGCGACCTGTGCGGCTTCACCGTCGAGTACGAGCGGCCGGAGGAGGGGTTCGCCTACCTGTCGCTCGCGACCGCGCACGTCATGCTCGACCAGATCGGTACCGGGCGCGACTGGATCACCGGTCCGCTCGTACCGCCACTCGGGCGCGGCATCAACCTGCAGCTCGCCGTCGCCGACCTGGCCCCGATCCTGGCCAGGCTCGCGGCGGCGGGCTATCCGCTGTTCCGGCCGCCGGAGACCCGCTGGTACCGGATCGGTGCGGAGGCGGCCGGGGTCGAACAGTTCCTGGTCACCGACCCGGACGGCTACCTGCTCCGCTTTCAGCGCCCGTCCGGGCGTCGGGCCGCCGGTCCGTCGGGCAGCGGGTGGCCACTTCCCGATCCGCCTCGACTTCCGTGATCAGGCGAGGAAGCCGGAGCGGCGCCAGAGGCCGCGGCCGGGGCGGCCGATCATGCCGACCTCGGTGAGGAAGTCGGTGACCGGCTTGCCCATCCAGAGCAACGTCTCCCGGTGGTACGGGTTCGCCCGGGCCACCGCGCGAGCCTGCCGCGGGTCGAGGCCGACCGCCGCGTACACGCCGGGATGGATCAGGTTCGCCGACACCACGTAGGCGGCCGCCGCGGTCAGCTGCCGGTGCCGCAACAGGGTCGGGCGCGAGGTGGTCGCGACCTGGCGGGCCAGCTCGGTACGGGCGAACTTGACGTGCCGCGCCTCCTCGACCACGTGGATGCGCGATGTCATGCGTACCAGGGGTTGCAGGGTCTCGTCGGCCATCAGCTCGCGCTGCAGCCGGTCGAGGGTCTCCTCGGTGAGCAGGGTGGCGGCGAACATCGCCGGCCCGCGCGGGGCGAGCGCGCCGAACAGCGCACCGAGCCGCAGCAGCCCGGTACCGGGGGCGTGTTCGCTCGCGCCGAGCCGCTCGACCTCGCGGGCGAACATGATGCTGTGCCGGGTCTCGTCGCCGATCTCGGTCAGCGCGTACTGCACGTAGTCGCTGCCGGGGTCGCGGCGGTAGATGTCGCGCAGCAGCATGCGCATCAGCAGCGTCTCGAACCAGATGCCGAACCGGGTGATCGAGCACCACTCGTGGGTGCCGAGCGCGATGCGCTGCTCGGGCGTGAGCCGTTGCCACAGCGGCGTTCCGTACAGCGAGACGCGGCGCTCGGGCAGGCTCGGCACGCCGTCGGGTACCGGTGCCGACCAGTCGATGTCGAGGTCGGGATCGTAGCTGTGCCGGGCCGATGCGGTGAGCAACCGGTCGCGGGTCCGGGTCTGATCGGTGCCCGTCACCATCCCGGGTCACCTCCTTCGCCACCGAGGTGTCTGTGACACGATGTCACGCACAACCACTATGCGACGCCGCGACCGCCACGTCAAGGATTGTGTGACAGTTCGTCACAGGTAAGCTGTCGGGGTGACTGGTAGCCAGCAGACCGACGGCCGCGCCCGGCGCTGGGCCGCGCACCGGCAGCAACGCCGCGCCGAGTTGATCGATGCGGCCGTCGCGGCCATCGAGGCGGCCGGCATCGACGTGGGGTTCGACGCGATCGCCGAGCAGGCCGGCGTCTCGCGCACCGTGCTCTACCGCTACTTCGACTCCCGCGACGAGCTGCAGGTGGCGGTCGCCCAGCGCGCGGTGGAGCTGTTGCTGGCCAAGCTGACCCGGCCACTGCACTCCGGCGCCGCGCCGCGGGCGCTGATCACCTCGCTGGTGCGCGCGCACGTGCGCTGGCTCGACGAGCACCCCGAGCTGTACCGGCTGATCGCCACCCGCTCCGCCGCGGTGCCGGCGGGCCGGGAGGCGTTCACCGCCGGCGAGAAGCTGTTCGCCGCGCAGCTCGCCGACCTGCTCGGGCACTACATGACGCTGCTCGGCGTCGACGACGACGCGGTGGAACCGATCGCGTACGGGCTGATCGGCATGGTCGAGGCGGCCGGTGACTGGTGGGTGCGCCGGCACGAGCTCGGCGACCGCGGACTGATCGGCCAGCGTCGGCTGGTCGAGTCGCTCGGCGACTCGATCTGGTACGTCATCGACGGCCACCTGCGCGCCCGCGGCGTCGAACTCGACCCCGAGCTGCCCCTGCTTTCCGGAGGCGAGGATGACTGACGAGACAAGGGCAGACGAGTTCGACGGCGACGGGTACCGGGGCGAGGTGGAGCTCGGCGACGGCGCGCGCAGCGTGCGGGTCGGCGCCCAGCTGCGCGGTGCGCTGGAGCCGATCAGCGGCGCCTACCGGTGGTACGGGCGGCTCGCCGCGGACGCGGCGGTCACCGAGCTGGCCGCCGCGCGGGCCCGCAACCTGACGCTGACCACGCCGTACGGCTCGGTCACCACCACGCTCACCGACGTCGACCCGTGGGGCCGGTACCGGGTGGGTGGTGCCGGAACGCCCCCGTTCCCGGCCTCGACCACGCCGTCCGCCTGACGTCGTCCGGCCGGCTCGGGCGGGCTTTCCGATCCGGTACGCGTGGTTCGTGCCGGTTGTGGTGGCACCCGGATCCGGGCGGTGGAAAACCCCGTCACCTGGGCATCTTGACAACGCTGTCATATTCCGATTGTGTGCTTACGGGTTGATGCCGGCCTGTCCTCGTGCGTCAACCGTTGGGGTGGCGAGGGCCGGTTCGTGCCGGTCCTCGAACCGTACGGGTCGATGGAGGCGCGGCGTGAAACGCAGAGCGTTGTTGGTGGGTAGCGGGGCATCCCTGGTGGCGTTGGCGGAAGGGGTGCCGTCGGTCGCGTCCGCGTCGCCGGTGTCCGACCGGTACGCGCCGGCCCGCGGGTTGGTCTTCGCCTCCTCGTTCGAGGCCGACGACCGGCCGCTGGACTGGACCAGCACGGTGGAGACCGACAGGCACGGCACCGCGCGGATGTCCGGGGTGACCGGTGCCGCCCCGACCGGCATTCCCGGCAGCATCGTCGACAAGATCACCAAGTGCGTGGCGAGCGGGGAGAACCCGCCCAACGAGATCGCCGCGAACCTGCTCGACGCCGACCCGAGTACCAAGTGGCTCGCGTTCACCGCGACCGCGTGGGCCGAGGTGCAGCTGTCCGAACCGATCGCGGTCGTTGCCTACGCGTTGACCTCGGCCAACGACCACGCCGAGCGCGACCCGAAGAACTGGACCCTGCAGGGCTCCACCGACGGTACCCAGTGGACGGACCTGGACACCCGCACCGGCGAGACCTTCGACCACCGCTACCAGCTGCGCCAGTTCAGCGTCGACAACACCACCAAGTACACCTACTACCGGCTGAACGTCACCGCCAACGGCAGCGGCGACATCGTGCAGCTGGCCGACCTGCAACTGTCCAATGGGGACGATGCGCCGCCACCGCAGAAGGACATGCTGACCGCGGTGGGCACGGGGCCGGCGAGCGGACCGAACATCCGGCCGAAGGTCGGCTTCACCGGCCTCGCCTCGCTGGAGTTCGCCGGCCAGCACACCGCCGAAGGCCACGCCTACGCCTACAACAAGATCTACGACGTGGAGCTGACCGTCGGCCGGCACACGCGGCTGGCGTACAAGGTGTTCCCGGTGATGGGCGTCGGTGACCTGTCCTACGCCAGTACCTACGTGGCGCTGGACCTGGCGTTCTCCGACGGCACCTACCTGTCCCAGCTGTCCGCGCTCGACCAGCACGGCATCGCCGCCTCGCCCAGCGGCCAGGGCGCCGGCAACATCCTGTACCCGAACCAGTGGAACTCGGTGGTGATCGACGTCGGCGCGGTCGCCGCCGGCAAGAAGGTCGAGCGGATCCTGTTCGGCTACGACAAGCCGGCCGGGCCGGCGCAGTTCCGCGGCTGGCTGGACGACGTCCGGCTCGGTGATCCCGTGTCGGACAACCGATCCCGGCCCACCGACTACGTGCTGACCACCCGCGGCACCAACGCCTCCGGCGACTTCTCCCGCGGCAACAACATCCCGGCCACCGCGGTACCCAACGGGTTCAACTTCTGGGTGCCCGTCACCGACGCCGGCTCGACCAGCTGGCTGTACGCGTACCAGAAGGCCAACAACGCGGCGAACCTGCCGGAACTGCAGGCCTTCTCGGTCAGCCACGAGCCGAGTCCCTGGATGGGGGACCGGCAGACCTTCCAGGTCATGCCGTCCGCGGCCAGCGGCACCCCGGACGCCGACCGCGACAAGCGGGCGCTGGCGTTCTCGCACGACGACGAAACCGCACAGGCGCACCGGTACGCGGTCACCTTCAGCAACGGCATCGCGGTGGAACTGGCCCCGACCGACCACGCGGCGATCTTCCGGTTCCGGTTCCCCGGCAGCGATGCCAGCCTGATCTTCGACAACGTCAACAACGACGGCGGTCTCACTCTCGACGCCGACGGCCGCAGCCTGCACGGCTACTCCGACGTACGGG
>NZ_BOPO01000075.1 GCF_017312725.1 Actinocatenispora comari
CGGTGCGCCCGCAGGATGCGGACCCGGCGCACCGGCGGGCCAGCACGCTGTCCGCGCTGGCCGAGACCGCCGGCCGCGGTGAGCTGCCGGCGGAGGTACGGGACGCGGCCCGGCAGCGGTTCGCCGAGGTGGCGGCGGAGGGCGCGGTGGACCGCGGCGAGCTGCCGGCGGCCGCCCGCCGGCTGCTGGCCGACGGCGCCGATCGCGGCGCCACCGTCGAGGAGATCAGCCTGGCCGCCGAGGGGCTGACGGCGAACGAGGCCGCGTTCTTCGGCACCGTCCGCGAGCTGCTGCCGGATCTGGTCGGGCCGGACCGGCACGAGCTTGCCGCCGGGCTGCGGCTGAACGCCGACGGGTCGCTGGAGGTCACCCGGCATCGGGGCCGCACGACCCGGGTCGAGCTGTTCGACCGGGCCAACCGGGAACTGCCGGCCGACGACGCCGGGCGACGGGTCGCGGTCACCAGGGTCCTCGCCGAGGCGGTGGCCGAGGCCAGGCAGCGCCCACCGCGACTGTTCTCCCGGGTGGTCCACCCGGACCGGCGGCACGACCACATCCTGTGGAACGAGCCGTCGAAGGGCTGGCTGCCGCGTACCGTGCAGCGGCTGAAGTTCACCACCCCGCACGACGCGGTGCGGCTGGCCGAGCTGCGCGCCCTCGGCCGGCTGCACGAGACCGCCGACGCGGCGACCCGGGACCGCATCGAGGAGGCGCTGCGGGACCGGGCGCTGACCGAGGGCACCGACGGCGCCGACCCGCGGCGGGAGTGGGTGGCCGACCGGGTCAGCGACGAGACCTGGCGGCTGCTCGCCGAGGTGAACGACGGCCACGACCTGCCACCGCAGTACGAGGTCGTCCGGGTTCTCGGCGAGGGCATCGACGGCCTGCGGATCGCGCCGCGCACCGAGCGGGACCCGTCGCTGCCGCACTTGGCGGACGTCCGCGGCCCGCACGACCTGCTGCCCCAGCGCGCGGTGAACAGCCTGTTCAGCGTCCGACCCGAGCAGCACGGGATGAGCCGCCTGCTGGCGTCCATCGACCCCGGCATCGAGGTACGGGTCGAGATCGGGCACGTCGAGTCCGACGCGCTGTTCCACGGCGAGCTGGTCCGGTTCGACAGCGCGGAACGCGACGTGCCGGAGGCGCTCGCCGACGCCCGCCAGGTCTCTCCCGGGTACTTCAAGCTGACGGTGCGGGAGGACTGGCCGGGCGGCATCTCCGCCGAGCACATTCGGCGGGAGCTCAACCGGCAGCTCGCGGACATGCTCGCCACCGAGCGCACCCCGAGCCGGCTGCCGTCGGTCCGCAAGATGCTCGCGACCGAGATCGCCGGGCCGCTGGCCAAGGTGTCCGTGATGACCGGCGCGCTGCTGTCCGGCTATCTTCCGCTGGCCCAGGGCACCGGTTCGTTCACCGCGGGTCTGCTGGGCCTGTTCGTCAGCGGCCCGGTGCTGGTGCACTACCTGCGGCACACCATCGACAACGTGCAGACCATGCTGCGCGAGCAGCGCACCGGCTGGAGCGACCAGGACCCTCGGACCCACCTGCACCGTGACCTCGCCGCCCTGCGCGACGTCGCGGATCCCCGGCTGGCCGCCCGGGGGATGCGGGCCGAGCTGCCGGCCGGGACCGAGTCGGGCCGGCCGGAGCTGGCCGGAGCACGCCCGGACGGCGAGGCGCCGCAGCGTCCGGCGGCCGAAGCACGCCCCGACGGCGAGACCCGTCCGGATGGCGAGGCGCGGCCCGACGGCGAGACCCGTCCGGATGGCGAGGCGCGGCCGGATGGCGAGGCGCGGCCCGATGGCGAGGCGCGGCCGGACGGTGAGGCGCGGCCGGACGGCGAGGCGCGGCCCGACGGTGCCGCACATCGTCCGGATCCCGGCACCGACGTCGCACGACGGCCGGACGGCGAGCTGCTCACCCCGCAGGAACGCGAACGGCTCGTCGAGGCCGGCCGTACCGCCGCCGTCACGGCACTCGACGAGCACCGGGTGGAGCACGTTCGCGCGCACGCCGACCGGGACGGGACGCTCGTCCTGCGCCGCGACCCGGTCCGGTCGGACGAGCCGCGCCCGGCTGATGGCTGGGTGGACGCGAACACCGTCCGACCGCACGACCCCGCATCGGCGGAAGGCGGCTCCCGGCCGGACACCGCGGCCCACCCGGACGGTGCGGCCGGCCCGGACGGTGCGGCTCACCCGGACACCGCCGCGCGGCCGGACGGTGCGACGCACCAGGACGGGTGGCGGCATCGGCTGGTCAGCCGGGTGTCCCCGCGAGTGAAGGTGCGGTTCGAGGTGGCCGGGCCGGGCGATCCGGCGACCCGGCGGATCGGTACCAACGAACACGTCGTCTTCGTGCCGCGCGAGCTGCCGGCCGGCAAGACGATGGAAGACGTCATGCGCGACCGGCTGGCCGAGGTCATGTCGTCCGAGCGGCAGCTCGTGCAGAAGTTCCAGACCCTGCGCACGAAGCTCACCGTCAACTCGTTGTGGGGCGGGATCACCGGCGGTGCGCTGGCCGCTCTGCTGGTGCACGCGAACGCGCCGCAGCTCGGCTTCAGCCTGCTCGCGGCCGAGTTCGCCGGCCGGTGGGTCGGTACCACGGTCAAGCACTGGTCGGAGCGGATGTTCGAGGCGGCGGACATGTCCGCGGGCGCCCGCGAGGGCGAGCTGAGCCGCGCGGTCTCCCCGGAGGAGACGTCGAACGGCGCCACCGAACTGCGCGAGTACATCGAGAAGCTGGCCTGGAAGGCGGGCCTGGACGAGGACGCCATCCGGGTGCACACCGGCGCCGCGAGCGAGGCGTCGCTGCGTGGCCGCCCCGGTACCGACGTCGTGCAGGAGGCGAGCGACGCCTTCCGGCGCAACCTGGAGGAGCTGCCGGCCGGGGTGAAGCTGTCCGGTCCGCAGGTGCATCCGGAGCATCGCGACATCGTCAAGTACACGCTGTCCACCACGCGGTTGCGCAACCGCATCCCGGGGCTGCGCGGGTTCGTCCGGGCCGAGCGGCACATCGACGTCTACATCGTCCCCGAGGACTACCCGGGTACCGCCGCCGCGCGCGTGCTGGGCATGAGCGACGACGCGATGGTGGTCGGTGCGTCGCAGCAGGCGACCCTCAGCGAGATCCAGCACAGCTTCAGCGAGGCGCGCGACGTCGCCGCCCGCGCGCTCGCCCACAACAACCCCCGGGACCTGCGCAGCTACGTGTCGCGCAACCTGATCGGGCGGGCCACCGGTGCCGGCACCAAGTGGGCCGCCTCGGCGCTGGAGGGCTTCACCGAGAACTCCGCGATCGCGGTACGGATCGCGGCGGTCGACGCGTTCCCCGGCGTGCTGGCCGAGTACCACGCGAACCTGCACCGGCACTGGAACGACTTCTCCCGCGGGCCGGAGTCCGGCCTGGTCACCGACGCGGAGCAGCTCAAGAAGCTGAACACGCCGATCGGCCTGTCGATGTCCCGGCAGTGGGCGATGAACCGGCTGATGTCCAAGCACGACGCGGCACGCGAGCTGCTGCGCCCGCTGCTGGACCACCCGGAGGTGGGGGACGAGGCCCGTCGGCTGTGGACGGAGCTGGAGGCGCCGGACCCGATCGACACGGTGCACGACGTGTACCGGTCGCTGCTGGACCGCAACGCGACGCTGCCGGACGATCCGAACACGACCGTGCACGACCGGCTCGGCATCCGGCTGTTCAAGCAGACCGGGCCGCACATGTTCCGGATCGAGGCACGCCCGGACGCGGTGTCGGTGCTGCCGCGGCAGGAATTCACCATGGAGACCGTCCCCACCCGGTTCGATCACGACCCGGCGGCCGGCGACCCGGCCGACCGGCCGGCCGTGGACATGCGGGTCTCGGACGGCAAGCTGGTGGCGTTCGTCGACGTGACGCGGGATCCGGCCGAGATCACCCAGGCGATCTGGTCCGGGGTCGCCACCCACCTGACGGCGATCTACGGGATGTCGCCGCACGTCGCCGGCACCACCGACTACCTGCGCCAGCAGCTGATCAACTCGCTGCCCACGGTGGTCGGCCAGGGCGTCGGCGCACTCTACAACGGCCTGCACCCGGTCGAGGTGACCAAGCACCTGGCGAGCGGCGGTACGGCCAAGGTCATGCAGGCGCCGGGCTTCGACGCGAAGTCCATCAGCAACTACTCGCTGTGGGTCGTGGGTGGGCCGCTGCAGGGCGTCGCGGACGCCTATGGCGGGCACTACCACGACTTCGGCGCCGAGCTGAAGAAGGGCCGGGCCAAGGCGTACGTGTCCTGGCTGACCGGCGCGGCATCCCGTGACCTGGTCGGGAACATGGCGCAGAGCACCACCTCGCTGTACGAGTGGGACGGCCGCATCGACCGGGTGGTGTCCGAGGTGCTGGGGCTGCGCGGCGATCTCGGCCTCGGCGCCGGCGACTGGGCGGTGCCCGGCCGGCCGACCGAGCCGATCCGGCTGACCTGGAGCGGCGACGCGGACTCGCACCAGCCGGAGTCGGCCAGTACCGCCGCGCCGGAGGTCGGCCACGGCAGCGCCCGCGACCCGGACGTACCGCGGGATCCGGCGCTGCCGGAGCTGGACGAGACGGCGCTGCCGAGCAGCTTCTCGCCGACCGGGATCACCGCACTGGACCGCGGGGTGGCGCTGCTGACCGGCGGCGGGATCGGCGGTGACCAGGTCGGCGGCATCCCGGGCGCGATCGAGCACGCCACCGGCGGCCGGTACGAGACGGTGCCGCATCCGGCGCAGTCCGACATGTTCGGCGATGCGGTGCGCCGGCTCGGCCACGGCGCCACCGCCATCGTGGCCACCGAGCACCCCGACGGCGGTACCGCGCACTGGGTCGTCGGCAACCACGACGGCACGATGCAGGCCGTGCAGGTCCGGCCGCCGGAGTCGCCGGGGCTGGAACCGGCCCCGGACGCGTCCGCCGGTGGCACCGAGCTCGGCGAGGTGCGCAACGGGGCCGAGATCGGGCCGGACGGCCGGCTGGTCCGGGACCCGTTGCGGTCGCTGCTGGCCGAGTACGAGGGCACGCACGGCCCGGCCACCCGGGTTCGCGCGGTGTTCGTCGATCCGGTCGGGCACGCCTGGCACAGCACCGATCCGCTGCCGAGTACGGTCGCGCACCCGGATCCGGCCGCCCCGCACGGCGCCGCCCCGCACGGCGCCGCCCCGCACGGCGCCGCCCCGGACGGTGCCAGCCCGCAGGGCGCGGACCCGCACGGCGGCGGCCCGCGGGCCGCGGACGATCCGGTCGGTGCGTTGCACCTGGGCGACGAGTCCGGCATCCCGTTGGGCCCCCGCCGCGCCGATCTGGACGGTCAGTGGGCCGACCTGCGGGCGCTCACCGGCCGGCCCCGCACCGACGTGGTGGGCAGCGCGTACGGCGACATCCGGGAGCAGGACGGCTACCTGCTGCTGAACCGGGACCGGGTCGACGCGCACGGCGTCGTGCACCGCGCGGACCCGGTGCAGGTTCTTCCGGTGTTTGCCGACCTGCCCGGCGATCTGCGGGCGACCACCGTGCCGTCGGCGTTGCGGCACCTCGGCGAGCCGGTGGACGTGATCGTGCTGTCCAACCGGCTGGACCGGCTCGGCATCGGCGAGGCGTTCCACCAGCAGGCCGGCGCGCTGCTCGCCGGCCGGGACGCCGGGCTGCTGGACCGGCTCGGCCGGCTGGTCGGCGGCACCCGATCGGACGTGCTCGCCATCGGGTCCGACGGGCACGGCCGGCTGTCCGACACCGACGCCGGCAACCTGCAGCGCCGCTGGTTCCTGGCCGAGCGGGCCGGCGCGGTCGACGACCCGCTGCGGGCAGAGGCGGCGAACCGGCTGCGTGACCTGGACGCCACGCTGGGCCTGCGTCCCGAGGACGCCGAGTCGGCGGCCCGCTGGCACGCGGTCGAGCGGCACTTCCGGGCCCGCCCGCAACGGGTGGCGCCGGACGAGCTGGATCCGACCGGCCCGCGTCACCGGGGCGCCGGCGGCGACGGCCGCATCCACGACCCGGAGCTGCCCGGTACCGCGCTGGTGAAGGACCCGGCCAACCCGGAGCTGACCGACGCGGACCTGCTCGCCTCCGACGATCAGCTGCGCCGCGGCGACTTCGGTGCGCTGGTCGACGGCTTCGGCCGGGACGAGCACGGGGCGTGGTTCGAACCGGCCGTGGCGGATCCGACCCAGCCGCGGCTGGACCGGCAGTACTTCGACTACCGGATCGGCCGGGTGGAGGGGGACAACCTCGCCGAGCTCGACCCGCGGTCCGGTACCGCGGACGACCCGCACCTCGTCACGATCGACCCGCACACCCCGGCGAGGGTGCTCGGCTCGATTCGCATCCACGAGTTCTCCCACGCCGTCGACGAACTGCGGGCCCAGGCGCGCGCCGAGGCGCAGGGCGTCGGTCGGGACGAGCTGGCGGCGGCCCGGCGCCGCGACCATGCCGTGGACCAGGAGTGCCTGGTCGCCCGGAGCCGCGAGTGGAACCACGTGTCCCGCCGTTGGGCCGAAGCGCGGGACAGCGAGCAGCGCGACGTCTGGGAGCGCACGCTGCGCGGGATGGCCGAGGCGCTGCGGCGAGGCGGGATCGAGCCGCCGGAGTTCCCCTGGCGCGGTGGCCGGTTCTTCGCGGCGGACGTGCGGCCGGAGCCGCTGCGGCACCGGACCGACATCGTCGTGTCGACCGACTCCACCCGGACGCCGGACGGGCTGCCGCTGGACGCCACCCGGATCGCCGAGGTGACCGCCGGGTACCAGCCCGACCTGCACGGCGCGCGGTCGCCGTTCGGCGCGATCGAGGCTCGCGCCGATGTCGCGGTGTTCACGCCCCGCGGCGGGGATGCCGAGCCGATCCGGCTCCGCCCGGTGCCGGCGCGGCTGCCGGAGGGTGTCGACGCCATCCTCGGCCGCGACCCGGTCCCCGGCGCCGACGGCGACACCTTCCACGTCTTCGTGGCCGAGGGGGTGCACGAGCTCGTCGCGGGTACCGCGTTGCACCGCTTCGCCGCCGACCTGGCCGAGGCGGGCGCCGGTACCGGGGACCGGCTGCGCGAGACGTTCCGGATGCCGGAGCAGCATGCGCTCACTGCCGACGCGGTGCACGCCACCGACCCGCGCCGGGTGCACCTCGGTGCGGCGGACCACCGGGACGTGGTGCAGCCGCTGCGGTACCTGGCCGGCCAGGTGGTCCGTGGCGGCGAGGTCGGCGACGCGGCCCGCACCGAGCTGCGCACCGTACTGGAACGGGCCGGGCTGATGGAGTGGCAGCCGGGCGGTGACGCCAAGTGGGCGCGGGTCGGGGAGCACCTGCGGGGCGACGTGCTCGACGCGGTCCGGGCGGAACGCGGGCTCGACGCCGCGCCGCCGGCCGACCGGCTGCGCGGCACGATCCACACGCACGTGGCCGGGTTCGACGCCGAGCAGGTGGTGGTGACGCCGCGCGCCGAGCACGTGTACGAGCTGACCTTCGACAAGGCGTTCCAGCGCACCGAGGGGCCGCGCCACCCGTGGGTGGTCGAGTTCGGCGCCGACGAGCGGGCCCGGGTCCCGGTGGAGGACGGCCAGCCGCGGCCGTTCGAACCGGGCGACCGGATCGCCGAGGGGGTCGTGGTCAAGCACGCCGACGGGGCGCTGCTGATCGCCCGCGCCGACCGCACCTACCGGGTGTTGTTCGACCCGGCCGCACCCGACCACGCGGCGGTGACCCGCGCGGTCGACGACCTGCTGCGCGAGACGCGGACGCTGGAGCGCGACCACCCCGGCGGCTACGTCTCCTGGCGCACCAACGCCAAGCGGGCGGTGTTCGGCGCGGCGTTGAAGCTGGGCCTGTTCGAGGCCGCGATGGGCGGCGCGGGGCATCCGCTCGACGGGTACTCGGCCAGCATGATCGAGGGTGCCACCGCGAACACCGGCGCGTACGGCGTGCGACAGCACACCCGGCTGGTACGCCAGGTCGAGGCGAAGCGGGCCGGCGAGGCGTGGGACATCGAGCGCCGCGCGTACATCCGGGTCGACGAGCTGACCACCCGGACCGCCGAGGTCCAGGGTCGGGCGCGGGCACTGACCGAGGAGACGGCGGCCGAGCGGTGGGCCGAGCTGGACCGCAAGGCCGCCGAGAAGGCGGCGGAGGCTGCCGAGGGTGAGTCCGGGAAGCCGGCGGAAGGTGAGTCGGGGAAGCCGGCCGAGGGTGAGTCCGGGAAGCCGGCGGGCGAGATCACCGTCGAGCACCGCCGCGAGGTGCGGCAGGCGGTCACCGACGCCGTCGACGCGCTGGCCAGGCACCACCGCGAGGCGCAGGAGGAGCAGAGCGCGGAGCGGAGCGAGGAGCGCGCCGAGGAGCCGGCGTTCGACGGCTACGACCGGCTCGACCTGCGCCCGAAGGACGTGAAGGTCGGTGGCATCCGGTACGGCGAGTTCCGGTACCGGATGGAGGGGCCGCTGGGCGACGAGCGGCCGACGTGGAGCGAGCGCTGGCACGGTGCGTTGCGGCTCGCGCCGTCGATGCTGCGGGCCGACGTGCACGTCCGGGTCGGCGAGCTCACCGGGTCCGACCGCACCCTGGAGGTACAGCCGATCTCCGGCCGCGGCGGCCACTACCGGATGACGGTGTCGCCGAAGTTCCACGAGCTCGGCGAGCGGGAGCGGCAGGAGGAGCTGGGCAAGGCGTTCGCGGCGATCGCCGACGCCGAGCGGGGCTCCCGGGTCCGGGAGCTGAACAGCCTGGGCGACTGGTTGCGCGGGATGGTCCGGCAGCCGCTGCGGCAGGGCCAGCGGGTCGGCACCACCGGTGCGGTCGAGGACGCCATCATCTCGACCAGCGACGCCACCGGCGCCCGCCGGACCTCCATGGTCGAGCACGCGCACTTCCGTGAGGCGGCGTCGCTGGAACGGTTCCTGTACAGCTGGACCGACAGCGCCTACCAGGTGCTGCTGAACCGCAGTTCGGAGAAGGCGGCGCTGCGGGCCAGCCAGGAGCACTTCGAGGATCACTACGAGTTCGAGAACAAGCTCGACAAGAACGTGCAGAAGTCCTCGGCGGCGGAGGTCGACCGGGCGTTCAGCGCACTTGCCGACGCGGCGCACGAGCAGCGCCGGCAGCTGGCCGAGGACCTCGGCGACGCCAGCCTGTCGACCGAGCGGGTCGAGTTCGACGCGTTCGTCGACGCGCGGCCGGGCGACGGCAGCATCCGCGGCTACCGGGGCCTGGAGGAGACGCTCCGCAGCCAGGAGGCGTTCGGCGCGGACGCGGTCAAGCGGACGACGTTCAAGGTCCCGGTGCGCGAGGAGAAGGCGGAGGAGGCGCGCCCGGACGACGGCACGCGCTCGCCGGACGAGCAGACCGCCGCGCCGGAGCACCGCCCCGACAACCAGGCCCGGCCCGACGCCGAAGCCCGACCCGAGGTCGAGGCCCGACCGGACGCCGAAGCCCGGACCGAGACCCGACCCGAGACCGAGGCCCGACCCGAGGCCGAGGTTCGGCCTGATGCCGAGGCGCGGAACGAGGCCGCGGCCCGCGAGGGGGACGCGGAGGGACGGCCGGACCCCGAAGGCCGGCAGGACGGCGAGGCGGAGCGGCCGGACGGAGCGGACGCCGACGCGTCGGCAGGCCCCAAGACCAGGGAGGTCACCGGCTTCCGGATCAAGACCGAGCGCGGTTCGGTGCGCATCTACCTGGAGCACGGCCGGGACGGCGAGACCGAGCCGCGCTGGGCGCGGGTCGGCCACGGCAAGGTGCGCATCACCGTGCCGACCCATGCGGGCCCGGACGGTACCCGCACCATCGATCCGGAGGAGGCGGGCCGGATCGCGGTCCGGGTGGCGGAGAAGGCCATCAACTGGCAGCAGACCGGACGCCCGCGGCTGTGGGTCCGGTTCACCCAACGGATGTCCGGCTACGGCGCGTACACCGTGGTCGGCGGCGCCGTCGCGGCGCTGACCGGCCACATCGACAGCGCCTGGCTGACCCTCGCCGGGCTGGCGGTGCAGGCGCCGGTGGCGGTGGGCGACTGGGCCCTCGCCCGGGTGCGGCAGGCGCATCGGGTGAACAACCAGTACGGCGGCACCGACCCGAGCCACGTGACCGCGGAGCTGCTGCGCGAGCACCAGACCCAGGCCCGGACCGAGCTCGAACGGTTCACCGAGACGGTGCTCGACTCGTACCGGTCGATCGCGGAGCACGAGAACGCCGAGGACCTCGACCGGGACCGGCTGACCGCGGTGCAGACCCGGCTGGGCGAGATGCTCGGTGACGAGCACTCCACCCTCGGCCGCCGGCTGGTCTCCGACATCACCGAGCGGGGGCTGCCGGGCCCGACCCGGGCCGAGCGGCTCGGCGGCTCCACGTTCCGGGTGAAGTTCCCGGAGGACGGCGACCCGCTGCGGCGCGGCCCGGTCTCCCGGTTCGATGCGCTGCACGCCCGCGTCACGGTGGTACCGGCGGCGACGCTGGACGGCGCGGCCGCACGCGGCGCCCGGTTCTTCTACGACGAGACGCACCTGCACGTGCAGGTCTCCGACGACCCGTCGGTGCCGTACGAGACGAAGCTGCGCGCCGCCCAGGACGTGCTCCGGGAGTTCGCCTACGACCTGCGGCACCGGCCGGACCCCGCGTCGTTCCGGGAGCACCTGAAGGACGCGGTACTGCCGTCCGCGGTGGGCGTCACCGCGCAGGTGATCACCGCCGCGTCGCACGGCGCGCTGAGCTCGCGGTTGCTGCACGGCACTCTCGGCCAGGTCGCGATGTGGCCGGTCCGGGCGTACGGGGCCGACTTCGCCACGCGGGAGGCCATCACCGACGCGATCGCGTTCGGCCAGCTCGGCGGCCGGCTGGTGGGGCGCCCGTCGGCCGAGCACATCTTCGCGTCGGCCCGGGTCGCGGACAGCTTCCTGGACCACTACGAGCGGCTGTCCGAGCTGCCCGCCGAGATCGAACGGCGCTGGTCGGAGCTGGAGGCCCGGTCCGGCCGGGTCGGCGACGCGCGCGACCGCATCCCGCTGGACCGGTCCGGGGACCCCGCCGGCCGGCCGGAGACCGGTCCGGCCTCGCCCGACGGGGCGGCGCGGCAGCGGCCGCGGCTGACGTTCCGGCCGGCCCGGCACGACGACGCGTGGTTCGACGCGTACCGGGACCGGACCCGCCCGGCGGGCGCGTTCGACTCGGCGCTGCCCGAGCCGGTCCGGGCGCACGACCCGGAGCTGCCCGGTACCGCGTTGCTGAAGCATCCGGACAACCCGCGGCTCACCGAGGCCGCGCTGGCCGGCGAGGACACCCGGCCCATCGCGGCCGACCTGGCCGCGCTGGTGCGCGACGACGGTACGGCGGCCGGCTGGGAGGGCAACCGGGCCTGGTTCGACCCGGCCGATCCCCGGCTGGACCGGCAACACTTCGAGTACCGCACCGGCACCGTCGTGGGACGGGATCTGGCCGAGATCGACGTGCGGGCCGGCACCGCGGACGAGCCGCACCTGGTCACGATCGACGAGCACACCCCGCTCGACGTGGTCGCGTCGGTGCGCATCCACGAGCTCTCGCACGCGATCGACAAGCTGACCGCGCAGGCCCGTGGGGAGTCGCAGGGCGTCGGGCGCGACATCCTGGCCGACCCCCGTCGCGCCGAGGACCGGCTCTCCGGTGAGTGCCTCGTCGCCCGGGTGCGCGAGTGGCCGCACTTCGCCCGCAAATGGGCGGAGGCGACGGAGCCCGGTCCGCGGGAGCGGTGGGAGACGACGCTGCGCGGAATCGCGGCCGCGCTGCGCCGCGGCGGGATCGAGCCGCCGGAGTTCCCCTGGGCCGCGGACGGGGCGCAGCGCTCCGGTGGTCTGCGGTTCCACGGCGCGGACGGCAGCTACGAGCTGCGGTTCGGGGTCGACCGTGGGCTGGCCGACCCGGGCCCGGCGCACGCCGCGCTGCCGGCCGACGTCGCCGATCGGGTCAGCGAGCTGACCGATCTGGACGCGGCGGCCCGCGTCGCGGCGCACGACCCGGCGTCGATCGAGCGCGACCTCGCCGACCTGCAGCAGACCGTACGCAGCCGGTGGGAGCAGCTCGCCGATCCGGACCGGCAGGCGGTCGTCGAGCGGGCGCCGGAGCTGGTCGGCAACCTCGACGGCATCCCGGTCGCGGACCGTACGGCGGCCAACGAGGTGGCGATCGACCGGCTGCACCGGCAGGCCTGGCAGGCCCGCGACGACCTGCGCCGGCACCTGTGGCCGCACCGGTACCGCCGGGCCGAGCAACTGCTCGAACACCCCCGCTACCGGGCGATCGACCGGCTGGTGCGCACCCTGGACGAGTTCCGCGCACCCGAGCAGCGGCTGGTTCGGGACGCCAACGGCGTCACCCGGGTGGTCGAGCAGCGGCCGCGGTTCGCCGCGTTCGAGGGCACCGTCGACGGGATCGACCGTGCCGTCCGGATCCGCGGCGACCTGACCGGCGCGGATGCGGTCGGTGTGCTGGCCGGCCCGATCGACCGCCGGGCCGAGACCGACCGGTGGGCCGAGAACCTGTTCGACGCCGCCGACCGCCCCGGCACGGCGATCGTCACCTCGTCGGCCGGGCACGGCGGTGAACGCTCCGGCGCACCGACCCGGGAGGCGGTCGCCGAGCTGCGTTCGTTGCTGCTGGCGCTGCGGCGGGAGGCCGGCGGCGCCGAGACGACCCTGTTCGTCCCCGCCGGCGAGCACGCCGCGCCGCGGCACCTCGACGGGTCGGGCGCCGACCGGGTGGTGCTGCTGGGTGACGCAGAGCATGCGTCGATCCGCGGCGCGCTGGACGAGGGCACCCCGGCGCTGCGGCAGGCGGTCGAGGCGGTGACCGGCCCCGACGCCGAACGCCCGAGGCCGGCGGAACCGGTCGCCCGCGCCGGCGAACCCGCCGATCCCGCCGCCGCCGAACCGTCGCCGACCCCGGTGCCCGTCGAACGGGAACGCCTGGTGGCCGAGCACGAGCGCGGCGCCGCGCCGACCGACCTCGCCCGGTTCGCGCACGAGCAGGGCGCGGAGCATCACCGGCTGGCCACGCTGTACGCCCAGCCGGAGATCCACGCGCGGCTGGCGGACCGGTACGAGCGGTTGACCGACGCGGCCCTGGACGGCCCGGCGGGCGCCGCCGAGGCGCGGCGGCTGCACGAGCAGATCCGCGGCCTCGAGTCCCGGCTGCCCGACGCCCCGGCCGAGCCCGGGCCGCGCTGGCGGGCGGCCGGCAGCGAGCCGGTCGGTTACCACGGCACGCACGATCCGCAGCACGCCATGAGCATCGACCCCGGCCGGGCGGAACGGGTCCGGCAGCTGGCTCGGCAGGAGGCCGGCGAGCTGCTGCCGGAAGCGCAGCGGGAGCTGGACGCGGCGCGCGACCGGCACGCCGAGGCGGTGCGCAGCCTCGACATCTGGCGCGACACCGGCCGGGGCAGGCCGAGCAGCGCCGACCTCGCCGAGGTGGACCGGTCGCTGGCCCGCGAGGTCGACGAGCGGTTGCGGGAGGTGGCGGTCGCCCGGGAACGGGTGCAGGTGCTGACCGACTGGACCCGGCCGTGGCCGGTGCGCACCACGACCGACCTGCGGTACACGCCCCGGGCGTACGCGGAGATGAACCGGCCGGACGGCGCGACCGTGGAACAGTTCCGCAACGGCGTCACCGACCTGACGAAGCGGGGCGTCGACCAGCAGACGATGCCGCCGACGCGGGCCCGGCAGGAGCGGCTGGAGGCGCAGCTGACCCGCGAGCCGGGCGGCGAGTTCGCGCGCAGCGACCCGCGCGGCTGGTTCCGGCACGTGTCGGACGGCCGGTCCAACTGCGTCGAGGTGTTGCGTGCCGCGGTGCAGACGCTGCGCGGGCGCCCGACGGTCGCGCCGGAGGACACCGTCGCGCTGGTCCGCGGCACCCTGGACGCGAGCATCCCGGCCGCCCGGTACGCGACGGCCGTCGAGACGCTCGGCGCGCACGCCAGCGAGCCGACCGGCGCGGACCCGCGGTACGAGCTGGGCGGGATCCGCAACCGGGTCGCGACCGCCGAGCGCACCCAGGCGCTGGTCGACCCGTACCGGCAGCTCGGCGTGACCGGCGACCGGGCCGCCGACGCGGCGCGCGGCTTCGACCGGATCGAGCAGACCCTGCGGCAGGCCGCCGACGAGACCGGCACGTCGTACGCGACCGTCGGGTACGTGCGGGTGGACGGCCGCGGCCACGTGCTCCTCGCGTACCACGACGGCACCCGGACCACCTACTACGACGCCGAGACGCCGTACGGCCGGTCCCGGCCGTTCGAGGTGGGCGAGGGCGCCATCGAGCGGCTCGACGCCCAGGTGTTCGACGCGAACGACCGGGTGCGGTTGATCGAGGACGCGCCGCCGAGCCAGCTGGACCACTACCGGCAGCGGTTCGGCACCGGGGACGCGCCGGTCAGCCACGTCGACCCGTCGCCGGAACTGCTGGCCCACGAGCAGCCCGGGCCGCTGCGCGATGCCTGGGCGACCGGGCTCGCGGAGCGGGCCGAGCACGGCTTCGCCACGCACCGCCTCGCCGAGCGGGCGTTCGCCGACCGGGCCGCGGACCCGCGCCTGACCGAGGCGGAGCGGGCCGACCTCGTCGACCGCGCCGAACACGAGCGCCAGCTCGCCGAGTACCACCGGAACCGCGCCGAGTCGTACCGCGAGCTGATCGAGGCGGGCGACCAGCCGGTGCTGCGCGACCCGAGCCGCCCGGTCGAGTACCACGGTGCGCCGTCCCGTCATGCGGTGCTGGACTGGCTGGACGCCCGTACCACCGAGGGCGGCCACCAGCCTTCGCACCTGGACGCTCGGCCGGCCGAGCACGACACCCGGGCCGGCGCCGAGCCCGAGCTGTACTCGCGCGGGTCGCACCGTGCCAACCTGGACCTGCTCGACCACGGTGGTGGCGTCGAGCGCTCGCTGGAGACGGTGACCGACCTCGCCGCCCGGGCCGGGGTGCCGATCGATCCGAGCCGGCTGCGAATCGTCGACGACCGGGCAACCGCGCAGCGCATCGACGCCGAGGCCGCCGAGGCGACCGCCGTGCTCGGTGAGCCGGTAAGGCCCGCCGCGGCGCAGACCGTGCTGGAAAACGGCGAGCCGGCCGTCCACCTGTACCCGTCTGCGTTCGCCGACGCCGAGACGCTCGTCGCGGTGCTGGCGCACGAGCAGGCGCACGTCGAGCAGCGGCTGGCCGGCCGGGTGGTCGACTCGTCGACGGTGCACGAGTTGGAGGCCGAGGCGCACCGGGCCGAGGCCGTTGCGTTGGAGCGATTCCGGAGGTACGAGAGTGGTTCGGTTCTCGGTGCTGACGGTCGTGGACCCGCCGGACCGCGATGGCGTCCTGGCGTCGGGGAAGGTCCTGGCCGGCACGGTCCGGGAGGGATCGACGCTGCGGATCGAAGCGACCGGGCAGCCGGTGCGGGTCGTCGCGGTGGACTTCCCGACGCCGGCCGCGACGGCGTTGGGCCGCACGACCCTGGTACTGGATCGGCGGGACGCGGCGTCGGTGACGGTCGGGACGGTGCTGACCGACTGAGCCGCCCGGCGCAGTTCCCGACCGTCCGCGAGGTCGCCGAGCTGTTCGGGATCTCGTTGGCGGATCAGGGCACGCTGGCCAGGCTCAGTCGCGAGCACGCTGTCGTGTTCGACGTACGGCCGCCGCGGCAGCCCGGTGAGCTGCCCGAGATCGTCGATGCCCGCGCGGTCGACGGCAGCCGGTTGCCCGCCGACCGGTGGGCGATCCTGGAGATCGACCTGCCCGGTACCGAACTGCCCGGCCTCCGCTGGGACGTCGATCCGTGGCTGGTCGACCGGGTGGACGACGCGCCCGGGACGGCCGACCCGGTGCTGCGGGTCTCGCCCCGGTACGACCCGCGGATCGTCGACCGGTCCGACCCGGTCGACGTGGACGTGCGGATTCCGGTGCCGGGCGCGGACGGCGTGCAGCACGACGCCGGCGTTCCGTACGGCGAGCAGGCCATCCTGCTGGACTTCAGCCGCCGGTACGGGGTGACCGTGGATGTGCGGCCGCTGGACGGCCCGGCTCTGGATCAGGTTCGGCACGGTGCGGTCCCGGGCCCGCTGGGTGAGGCCCGGTGGGTGGCCACCCACGAGGACGTCGACCGGCTGCGGGCGCCCCGGCGGTCCGAGGGCCTTGCGGTGCACTACGAGCCGCGCCGCCGCTTCGGTGACTGGCCGATCGACGTGGCCGGCCGGGCCGCCGACCGGGCCCGGGATTTCGTCCGGTTCGATCCGGACCGCGGGGTCGAGCCACCGCGACACGACCGATCGACGTGGCGGACCCGGCGCGGCCTGTTCGAGTACGAGGGGCGCGAGGTCTACCCGCTCGACGACGTCGGGCGGCGCCTGGTCGCACCGCTGGACGTCGTGGGACTGCGCCGCACCGACGGCACGCTGTTGCCCGACGCCGACTTCCGCCGGCTGACCGACGAACTGTCCGACCTCGGCTTCCAGGTGCGCGTCGACGCGTGGCGGCACGCGATCCAGCCGGGCGCCGACCGCTTCGGCTACGACGACGTGCCGCGCCGCGTGGAGCTGGCCGACGGCACGGACCCGGAGCAGGGGCCGGTGGTGCGGTTCGACTGGCGCGACCTGCCTCGCCGGATCGAGCTGCCGCTCGGGGCGGGCCCGGCGGAGCTGATCAACCACGAACCGTTGTTCCCCGACGTCGAGCAGGTCCGGACCGGGTACGGGGTCTCCGAACGCGAGCAGGTCGTGCTGCGCATGGTCGCCCGCGAGTTCGGCGTCGCGATCGACGTGCGGCCGCTCGATGCGGCCGGGGACGGGCCGACCCGGTTCCCCGACGCCGCCCGGTACGACCGGATCACCTCCCCCGAGGTGGAGCACGACCTGCGCTGGCTGACCGAGTTCGGTGCCGCCGACGTCGACACCGCCCGGGGGCGGATCGAGCAACTGCTCGCCCGCGACCCCGCCGAGCACGCGGAGTTGCAGCGGCGGTTCCGGTTCCCGGACCGTTGGCGGGACGACTGGGAGGACGTGCAGGACGTCCGGGACGCCTGGAACGAGTGGCACGAGGGGCTGCCGCAGGCTCGGCAGCAGATGCTCGACGACCTGAGCCGCGCCGGCTTCCGGTACGACCCGACCACCGGGGACGTGCTCCGGGCACACGGCGACGACCTGGGGCGGCAGCCGTTGCCGATCGCCGACGTGCGGCTGGTGTCCGGTGCCGCCGACGTGCCCTCCCGGGCGATGCTGGAGGATCTGGTCGCCCGCCTCGGCGAGGAAGGGATCCCGGTCGACCTCGATGTCGACACGATCCGGCGTGGCGGCGACCGGTACGACGTGTGGCCGGAGGGCGACCGTCGGCTGCGGTTCAGCTGGCTGCACGAGCCGCGCGAGGTCGACCGGTCGGTACCGGTCGACGATGCGGGCCTGCCGCACGAGCCGGTCGACGTCGTGACCTCCGAGCGGCTCGGCGAGTACGCCGCAGACGGTCGCGCCCACGACGACCCGTTGTCCCGCGACGAGTACGTGGACGCGGTCCGGGAACTCCGCGACGAGGTCGAGACGTACTTCCCGGACGGCTCGGTGTGGCGCATCGTCGAGGGCCCGGACGGCATGGTGTGGGTGCACACCAGGGACTTCGGTTGGCAGCGGTTCGACGTCGATCCGCGACCGGCGCTGGGCGACCACCCGGCGCACACGGTGGTGTCCCGCACGGCCGGCGAGCCGGGTGGTACGCCGCACACGGTGCGGCCGAGCGAACTGCTCGACCCGGGGGAGCACGGTGGTCAGTACGCCCGCTCGTGGGTGCACGAGATCACCGACACGCTGCAGCGGCTCGCGGCGCTGGAACGCGGCGACGACCAGGGCGTGCTGCGTTCGCTGTTCCGGCGCGGAGCGCAGACCACCGTCGACGGTCGGGACGACTGCGCGGTCGCCCAGGTGCACGAGCGGGCGGTCGTCGACGACCGGTGGCGCAAGGCGGAGACCGACCAGGAGCGGGAACACTGGGCCGGCGAGATCGCCGCGATCGACCAGCGGCTGGTCGAGCACGGCCAGCAGCCGCCGGAGCACCCGTGGGAGACCGACCCGCCGGTACCGCCGGAGCCGCCGGCGCCCCTCACCCGGGACGAACTGCTCGACCTGTCGTACCGCGACCCGAGCCTGAAGTGGATCCGCGAGTGGATCGCGCCGGCGGGCTCGCCCGGACTGTTCGGCCCGTTCAGCCGGGTCGGGTCCGAGCACACCGGCGTGGCGCGCACCAGGGATCTGCAGACCGGCGACAAGGTCGCGATGATCCTGCGCAGCGCCGAGGTGTGGGGGCAGAAGTTCGACGGGCACGACGACCCGAAGCCGGAGGCGTACCGCGGCCCGTTGCGGGACGACCGCGAGGTCGGCTTCGAGTTCTACACCGACGTGTTGCCGATGCGCCCGCAGAACTGCATCCCCGGCCGGGTCGCCTGGGCGCACCGCGACTACATGGAGACGTGGTTGCCGGCCGAGGTGCTCGACCGGATCGAGATAATCGGGCTGCGGGACGAGGGCGGCAAGGACACCGGCATCCTGGACATCAAGGTCACCCGGGTGACCCAGCGCGTCTCGATTCCGGCCGAGGAACTGCGGTCGTTGCTGTGGCCCGAGCGGGTCGCGGAGCCGGTCGATGCGGAACCCGAGCCGGTCGTCGCGGAACCGGAGCCGGAGCCGGAACGGCCGGCGGACCCGTACCCGGATCCGGACACGATCGCGGCGCGGCACCAGGTCTGGCTCGTCGACCAGCGGCGGCTGCACGACGTCGCGGTGCGCTACGACGCTGACATCGAGGTACGGCGGGTCGACGGGCGGCTGCACGTGGTCGACGTGCGGCACCACGACGGCGCCGAGTGGACACCCCGCCAGCGTCGCGCGCTGCGCACCGCGTTCGCCAAGGACGCTATCGGCCGCCCCATGGTGCTGGAGCGGGCCGCGAGCGCCCGGCTCGACGGCGAGCCCACCACCGGTGCCGACCTGCCGCCGGGCGAGACGGTGCTGCGGTTCAGCGCGCACCACCCACCGCGGGTGACCGACGGCGCCGAGCTCGACCGAGCGCACCCCACCGACCTTCGGCCGAAGTCGGCCGGCGCGGACCCGGCAGAGCCGTCCGGGATGGACGGTGTGGCACCGCGGCATCTCGCGGCGGAGCCGGATCCCGACCCGTGGCACGGCGACCCGGCGAGCGAGGTGGCGTCCGCGCCGCGTACGGTCCGGGCCGCGCTGCGGTCCGCCGCGGACGACGTGCGCACGCTGCTCGACGACGGCCGGACCGAGCCGTCCGCGGAGCTCGACGCCGCGCTGCGCCGGCTCGCGAAGTACGTGGCGGCCACCGGTGAGCGACCCGCGGACATCGACCCGGCATTGCTGGCCGACCACCTCGACCGGGGGTTGCTCGACGATCCGCACCGGGTCGTCGACGTGATGCGGCAGACCCGGCTCGGCCACGACCGGTACGTCGCGTTCCTGTCGCTGCGCGACACCGCCCGGCAGGAGCTGATCGCGGGTGAGCCGAACGAGACGCAGGTCGTGGCGCACGGCACCGAGGACGGGCTGGTCGCGCTGCCGAATCCGGAGTTCGAGGCGCACCTGGACGCGGGTGGCGAGCCGGGCGACTTCACCGGCCCGCGTTCCTTCCTGGTCCGGCCGGAACTGTTCGCGCACGGGCTGGCGGTGCTGGAGCACGACGGCGCGATCCGCCTGGCCGGCCAGGAGCTGATCCACGGGCACTTCTGCCTGGGTGGTCAGCGGGCCGGCTTCGAGGCGATCTCGTGGCGCATCGCCCGGGTACTGGACGCCTCGGTCGCCGGGCACACCACGAGCACCGCCGACACCCACAGCGGCTCGCACTCGATCGATCGGCGCAGCGTCGGCTCGTCCCAGGTGGGCGATGCGCTGCTGCACGGCGGCCGGGACGCGCACGGGATGATCCGGGTGTTCACTCCGCGCGACCCGGTGGGCCGGCCGATGGAGTGGGAGCTGCCGGCCGGCTTCGACCGGGAACTGTTCGCCGACGGTGTCACGCCGCCGGCCGTCCGGGCCATCCACACGACCGTGCCCAGCTTCCTGCCCGCGCACCTGCTGCCCGAGATGGCGCCGCACGAGTACGTCGGCGTGTTCGAGTCCCGGCCCGCCGCGGTGGGCGGTGCGGTCGAGACGCACAGCATCCACTTCGGCGTGGACGGGCGGTGGCGACTGACACCGGGCTCGGACGCGCCGGAACACACCCTGGTCCAGGTCCTCGCCCGCAACGGCGAGCTGGTCACCGCGGTCGAGGAGCGGCTGCCCGACGGGGACGCCCGCTACACCCCGGTGGCGGCGGCGGAGTACGGCGCCGACTGGCTGCCCCGGGACGCCGCCGTGCATCCGGTGAGCGACGGGACGCACTGGCGGGTGCCCGACGACGCCGAGCTGCCTCGCTGGCGCAGCCCGCGGGAACGGCACAACTTCGCGTTCGCCCGGGACCACCACGCCGAGCTGGAGACGCTGTACCGGCGCACGATCCGGCACCTCGGGCCGTCGGCCGACCGGGTGCGCCAGAACGTCGAGTGGATCGGCCCGGCGCGCGCGGACCTCCGGGTGGCGAAGGCGCTCGGCGCCGATCCGTCCGTACTGACGGACTACGCGCACCGGCGTGCGGTGGTCACCGACAGCTTCCGCGACCAGTTCCGCTCGCTGTACTCGCTGGCCCGGCAGGGGAACGAGGCGGTGGGCGGCCTCGCGGCGCTCCATCGGCAGCTGGGCCGCACCGGGCCCGACGCCGAGCTGCACCGTCGGCTGGCGAGCGCGTACGGCGAGCTGGGCGCGGAGTACAAGCGGCTGTTCGGCCTGCACCTTCGGCACCGGCTCGCGGTCGAGGCGGTGTCGAGGTCGGACGCCGAGCTCGAACTGCGCCGTCGGCTGGACCAGGAGCCCGGCCGGCTGGCGAGCGAACGGGCCGCGGTGGCCCGGCGCGCGCTGGCCGCGGTGGAGAGCCGGATCGACGCGTCGCTGCGCACCCTGGGCGAGCTCGACCGGCGGGTCGAGACGACCGCGCACGGCGGCGGCGAGGGTTCGGACGGTGCTCGCGCCGACGGCGTCCCGACGGCTGCCGGCCGGACCCGGATCGAGGTACGCGACGAGCTGGTGACCGAGTTCCCGGTGCAGGCCACCGAGCCGACCGGCCGGCCGGGCTCGGGGCTGGCGGTCCGGGTCGACAACCCCACCCACCAGGCGAACTCGGCGAGTGCCGGTGAGCGGCTGTCCGTCGTCGCCCGCTCCCGCGGAGCCGACGCGAACTCGACTCGCGTGGTCCGGGCGTTCGAGGGGCTGGACGCGGCCGGACACGCCGACCCGACCGAGACGCTGCTGGATCGGCTGGCCGAGACGAACTCGTCCTTCCGGCCGTCGGACGACGGGCACGGTGCCGAGGTCTCCGCGCTGCTCGTCTCGGACGGACGGTTCGGCCTGGTCGCCGCCGGCGGCGACGCCTACCTGCTGCGCGACGGTGTGCTGCACCAGCTCGCCGGTGCGGCGCTCGAACCGGCCGGCGACCGGTGGATCGACGGGAGCAGCTCGGCCCCCCGGATCGCGCACGGGACGGTCCGCCCCGGCGACCGGTTCGTGCTGGCCGCCGGCCTGGACCGGGTGGCGCCGGAGCGGATCGAGCAGGTCCTCACCGAGGCGGCCGATCCGCAGCAGGCCGCCCGGCAGCTCGCCGAACTGGGCGGCGCGGACGACGTCGCGGTGACCGTGACGCACGTACCACCGGCTGGTACGGACGCGGGTGGCCTCCGGGACGCGGTGACGGTGCTGCGGGACCAGGTCTACTCCCGCACGGCCGAGCTGCCGCCCGGGGTCGAGGCCGACGTGCTGCCGGCGCAGACCGTCGGCGTGGTGCGGGCGCGGTTGGTGACCGAGCACCTGGCGATGTTCGGCGACGGGTCGACCACCCGCCTCTCGGAGCGGCATCCGGTGCTCGCCGACTTCGCCGAGCACCGCGGCGACCTGCACGAGGCGCTGGCGGACGCCGGTGCGGCCGGCCCGCACCGTGACCTCGCCAGGCTGTACCGGGAACTGGCCGACACGGCGACCGAGACCTCGCGTACCGACGGTGTCGCCGGCGAGGACCGGTCCGGGTTCGCCTGGGACGTGCGGACCAGGGCGGTCGCCGGGCCGGACGCCGTCGATCGCCTGCACGTGCTGCACAACCGCATCGCCGAGGCCGAGTCCCGTTGGGCCCATGCGGACGAGTCCGGAGCCGAGCCCGACGTGCGGGCCGGGGACGACAGCGCCGCCAGCCAACCGCGACACGCGGCGGACCCGGCCCGGACCGACAGTCTGCCCACCGCCGAGGACCGCAGGTTGCGGGATCCGTGGCACGGTGACCCGGCGCGGGAGGTGGCGCCGCCGCCGCGGCACCTGTCCGAGCGGCTGGACGACGCGATGGAGGAGTTCTGGCGCCGGCAGGACGCGCTGGACCGGTTCGGCATCTTCGACTCGGGCACCCCGCACGATCAACGCGCGTACGAACGGGCGCTCGACCGGGTGGTGCGGCTCGCCGAGCAGACCGGGGAGCGTCCGTACGGGCTGCCGGAGGTCGCCCGGCGGGTGAGTTTCCGGATCGTGGAGGACCCCGTCCAGGCCGTGCAGGCGATGCGGCGGGCGTTGACCGGATCGCCGCAGGCGCCGGTGTTCATGACCCGCGACGACGCGGCCTACCCGCGGCAGCTGCCGGAGCCGGAGGCGGGGCGGCTCACCGTCACGATGCACGGGAGCAGCCACGGCCTGGTCAGCATCGGCAGGTCGGTGCTACGGCCGGAACTGTTCGCGCACGGGCTGGCGGTGCTCGCCGCCGAGGGCCTGCTGGAGTGGCGCCCTGGCGACACAGTCGACCTGACCTCCTGCCACGGCAGCCGCTTCGGAGCCGATTCCGCTGCCTCCCGGGTGTCTCGGGTGTTGCGCACGCCAGTGCTGGGTCGCACCCACCTGACGTGGGACGTCGGCTCGCACACGGTGGCTCGTACGGCGCTCCGCGACGCGTTGGTGGCCGGTCACCGACCGTTCCCCGAGGTCCGTCTCTTCACCCCGGAGCTGCCGACCGGCCGGACGGTGGAGACGGAGGTGCCGGCCGGGCTGGAACCGGTACGAGACGAGAACGGTGAGCTGCCGCAGGCGTTGCAGGGGATCCGCTCGACCGGCCCCGGCTTCCTGCCGGAGTCGCTCGTGCCGTCGATGGCGCCGCACCGGTACGTGGGAATGTTCGAGGTCCACCACCCGCTCGGTGGGCCCGAGCGGCGCTACGAGGTCGCGATCGACCGGTACGGTGACTGGCGGCGCACCGAGGTCCGGCCGGAAGGCGGGCTGCAGCAACTGCTGGGCCTGGACGGTCGTCCGGTGACCGTGTACAGCGACGGTGCCGGGCGGTACACGCCGGTCGGTTCGGCGCGGTACGGCCTGGACTGGCTGCCGCGTGATTCGGCGGTGACGGCCGAGAGCGCGGGCGCGGCGTGGCGGACCCCGGCCGGTCTCGGTGAGGGAGGCGGTCACACCAACTTCCGGTTCGTGCGGGACCACCGGGTCGAGGTCGAAACGATCTGGCACCGGTCGCTGCGGCACCTCGACCCGGTCCTGGAGCGGGTCGGTACGGCGGTGGACTGGCTCGGCCACAGCAGCGCCGAGATGGCGGTGGCGCACACCGTGCCGAGCCTGGTAGGCGCGGACCGCAGCGACTTCCGCACCTCGGCAGGGCGCGACGAGTTCGAACAGCGCGTCGATGCCTCCGCCTGGGCGCTGAGCAGCCAGCACGAGGCGCTCCAGTCGTTGATCCGGACCGGTACGGCGGCCGTACGCGGGCTCCACACGCTGCACGAGGTGGCTGCGCGAACGGACACCGGCAGCGACGTGCACGCCCGGCTGGCAGCCGAGTACGCGCGGGCGACGCGGACGTTCGAACGACTGTCCGCCGCGGCGACCAGGCTGGAGGAAGCCGCCGATCGGCTGGCCGGAGCGCGGGCCGCCCAGGAGTACCTGGAACGCACCGGGACGCGAGTCGGCGACCACGACGTCGCCCCGCCGATGCCGGTCGACGAGGCCCGCGCGCTGGAGCGGCAGCGGGTCGCCGCCGAGGAGCGGCGCTTCGCCGAGATCGCCTGGGAGATCGACACCCTGCAACGGGACCTGGCCCGGCACGAGGTGGCGGTGGACCTCGCCTCGCACGCGGCGGACGGCGAGCAGGCGGCCGCGCCGGCCGACACCGCTCCGGCGGTGCCGGGCCGCGACCGGATCCTGATCGACCCCAAGCTGACGACGGAGGTTCCCGGCGACCCGCAGGCGGCCGTGGGGCCGCTCGCCACCGGGCTGCACACGCAGGTCGGCGCCTCCGCGACCATGCGCAACGCGGCGGTGGTCGGCGAGCGGGGCATCATGGTCGCGCATTCGGTCGGCGGCCGCCGCACCGGCGCGGACCTCGCCGCCCGGCTGTTCGACCGGCCGGCGGAGCCGTCCGGCGAGCCGCTGACCGGACTGGCCGAACGGGTGGCCGATGTCAACTATCTGCTCGGCACGAGCCGTGCGGGTGTCCGGCTCGCGGCGCTGCACGTCGACGGGACCCGCTTCGCCGTGATCGGTTCCGGCGCCGACACCTACCTGCTGCGGGACGGCGAGCTGCATCGGTTGACCCAGACCGAGGCGCTGGCCGTCGACGACCCCTACTCGTACCCGGCGCCGCGGATCACGCTCACCGAGAACGACGGCTTCGCCGGCCGGGTGGTGCGGCCGCAGGCCGCGCACGGCGCGGTGCGGCCCGGCGACCGGTTCGTCGTCGGTACCGGTCTCGACCGGCTGGAGCCGGGCGAGATCACGCGGATCCTGACCGAGACGCCCGACCCGCAGGAGGCGGCGGCCCGGTTGGCGGAGGCGGCGACCGGTGGCGACGAGTCCCGGTCGGAGGTGGCGACCGTCGCGGTCGCCGGCGTGCCGACGGCCGGGGAGTCGCTGGGTGGGCTGGATCTCCCGATCACGCAGCTCAGCCGGCAGGTGTACACGCCGGTCGGTGACCTGCCGGCCGAGGTGACGATGTCGGTGCTCGGCAGCGACACCGCCCGGGTGATCCGCGGCGATCTGGTCGCCCAGCTGACCCGCCCGGGCCAGCCGATCGACCGCATCGCGCACGCCGGAAGGTTGGCGGAGTTCGCCGAGCAGCAGGCCGAGCTGCATGCCGAACTGTTCGCCTCCGGTGCGGGCGAGCGGCACGATGCGCTGGCCGATACGTACCGGCAGCTCGCCACCGCTGCGACCGAGGCGGCCGAGCTTCGTGTCGGCTTCGGCCTGCTCACCGCGGACCGCGTTCGGGGGCTGCACGAGCAGCTGTCGATGCTGGAAGGGGACGGGGCGACCGCCGTGCGCGCCGCTGCGCACGGCGAGTACCCGGCGGATCTCGGCGCGGCCGACCGGTTGCCGAGCGGCGCCGCGGACGACGCGCCGCACCGTACCGGCGGCCCAGCGCCCGACGAGGTGGACCGTCCGCGACCGCTGTCGTCCGAGGATCCGGCGGCTCGGCTGGAGACCGGCGGCACCGAGTCGGTCGACGGCGTGCCGCGCGAGATCGTCGAGAAGGAGCTGGAGTACGAGCGAGCCCGCGCGGACGAACAGCGGGCGTTCGGCGAGTACCTCGGCGCCAGCGAGGCCTCGGCCCGGGCCGACACGATGGGGCATCGCAGTGCCGTCCGCTTCTCCGAGAAGGCGGAGAAGGACGTCGCCCGCATCCGGGCGGCCGGCGACCCGGACGTCGAGCACACCACCGCCCGCACCGACGCTGCCCGGGCCGAACACGAGGCGGCCCGGGACCGCCGGGCGCGCTGGGCGCAGGACGTGGCGGAGGAGTGGCGCGCCACCGCGGCGACGACCGCCGACGAGACGCTCGCGGCCCGCCACCGGCAGATCGCCGAGGCATGGACCGCACGGCAGGAACTGCTCGACCAGTGGCACGCCGCCCGGCTCGGCGAGGTCACCGCCGACGCCACGGTGACCGCGGCGGACCGGACGCTGCAGCGGATGGCCCGGTTCGACCGGGCCGAGGAGACCGGCACCGACATGGTCGGGATCCGTGGCCGGGCGACGGGCGCGGCGTTCGACCACCGGCTGCGGGCCGAGCTGCTCGCCGCCCGGTACGAACGGCTGGACGGGTGGCTCGGCGGCGACCCGCTGCACACCGATCCGGCGGGCGGGGAGATCGCGGAGCGGATCGTCGACACCCTCGGCGCGGTGCTCGACGCCGAGCAGGCTGTCCGGTCCGACGCGGCCACCGCCGAGCCCGGCGAGGGGTACGACGAGGCGAGTGCGACCGCGGCGGCGCGCGAGACGTACGCGCGGCTGCGGGAGCGGCTCGCCACCACCGCCGCGACGATCGACGGCCCGGCGCTGTTGCCGCGCGCACTCGACGCCCTCGCCGCGCACCTCGACGAGACCCGGTTCGACGATCTGTGGCAGTCGAACCGACCGCCGCGAGCCTGGTACGCGTGGGGGGCGCCGCCGCGGCACCTGGACGCCATCCGGACCGCGACCGACCGGATCGTGCACTCCGACGAGGTGTTGCTGGACCACGTGCACACGGTGCTCACCCTGGCGGGGCTGCGCCCGGAGGCGGCGCCGGCCCGGACGCCGGGTGAGGTGCTGGCCGATCTGGTCGACGGGCACGAGGCGTTCCGGCACCAGCTGGCCGCGCTGCCGGCCGATCCGGGCCGGCTGGCCGACGGCCTGCGCGGCGTGCTGGAGCGGCTGGAGTCCGATGCGCAGCAGCAGTCGTCCTGGGGCGAGCGGCGCCGGTTCGGCAAGGCGCGGTCCGTGGTCGCGGAGTGGCACGACGCGCTGTCCGAACGGCTGGAACGGCGGTCGGCGGTCGATCGCCTCACCGCCGTGGAGGCCGAGCGGACCGCCGCGTTGTGGCGCGAGTTCGACCGGTCGGTGGCCCACCTCGCGGCCCGGGAACACTGGGGCGCGGGCCGTTCCGACGAGGCGATCAGCCGGATCGTGGCCGATGTCGCCGACCGGTACGCCGGCTACGAGGCGGCGACCGGCGCCCACCTGGAGGGCGCCGACCGCGCGGCGGAGCGGCAGCTGGCGGACGAGACCGTCACCGCCATCGTGGACGAGCTGGGCCGGCTCGGTACCCCGCAGGCGCGGGCCGTGGCGGAGCTGGTGGCCCGGCTGCGTCCCGACGCCGACTCGTCGTTCGACCCGGCGCACGACACCGGCCGGGACCCCCAGGCCGAGTCGGAAGGTCGGCTCGCCGGTCACGCGCTGGACATCGAGCGGGTGGGCCGGCAGCTGGACACCGCCGCCGACGGCGGCCCCCGTGTCGAGCTGATCACGCCCGCCGCCGACGGCGGCCCCCGTGTCGAGCCGATCACGCCCGGCGGCGACGGCGGCCCCCGTGTCGAGCCGATCGCGCTCGGCGGCGAGGGCGTGGTCACGTTCACCGACATCGACGGCGGGCACCGGTCGGTGGCGGCGGGCCGCGACGCCGCCGGGATCCGGGCCGACCTCGACGTGCGCGAGGTGCCGGGTACCGACTGGGAGATCCGGCCGCAGCACGGCGGCGGCCTGTGGCAGCCGGCGGGCCGGGACGCCCGCGGCGTGTTCTGGGTGCACACCCGCGACCACGGCACCATCGGGTTCCGGGAGTCGACCGACACCCCGCTGGTGCCGGGGCGGGCCGGGCAGACGCACACCGATCGCCGCGAGGTCCTGGAGTGGGTGGACGGGAAACCCGTCTTCCACACCCGGATCGGGCCGCGGGTGCTGACCGCCGACGTGGCGCGGGTCCGGATCCACGAGATCACCGACACCGTCGACCGACTGACCGCGCGGGCCCGCGGCGAGGAGCAGGGCACGGTACGCCGGTTCCTCGGCCGCCGGACGCCCCGGCTGGCGGGCGGTACCGGCCAGCCGGAACCGGAGCACGGCAACGACTGCGTCATGGCCCGCGCGAACGAGCGGCTGTTGCTGCTGGATCGGCTGCGCGCCACCGATCCGGTGCTGCGCGGCCAGGCGTACCGGGACCTGCTCGACGTGGACGGGTACCTGCGTCGGCACGGTGTCGAGCCGGTGCCGCCGACCCCGCCCCCGCCGCCCGAGCTGGTGTCGCGTCCGGGTGGCTGGGACGTCCGGGCCGAGGCGCCGTGGGGTGTCGCACGGCCCGCCGGTCACAACCTGCCCGCCGGCTGGACGGTGAGCCACGAAGCGCCGGGTACGGCCCCCGTTGCCGAGCGGGTCGACCCCCCGTTCGCCGGTCACTCCCTCGGCGAGGCGACACCCGCCCCGGCCGACCGCCTGCCGGTCGACTCCGTCCCGGCCGACCGCCTGCCGGTCGACTCCGTCCCGGCCGAGGGCCCGCCGGCCGAGCCGTCGGAGTTCCGGGTACTCACCGAGACCGGCGACGACGGCAGCGGCTCCCTCGGCGCGGGTCAGTTCGGCCGGTACGGTGCGGCCGGCGCGCTGGTGCGCCACGACGGCCGGTTCCTGCTGGTACAGCGGGGCGAGGGCCTGACGACCAACACCGGGAAGTGGCAGCTTCCCGGTGGCGCGATGGACTCCCGGGAGACGGCACCGCAGGGCGTGGCGCGTGAGATGCGCGAGGAAGTGGGCATCTCCGACGACGACCTCGCCGGCCTGCGGCTCGTCGGCAGCCACGTCCGATCCGGTACCCGCGGCTGGGCCTACACGACGATGGCCGTCGACGCGGCACACTCGTTCGAGCCGCGGATCACCGACCGGGCCGAGGTGGGCGACGCCCGCTGGGTGACGCGCGACGAGTTGCTGGCGATGGCGGACCGCGACGAGTTGCACCCGTCCCTCGCGGCCGACCTGGACCGGGTGCTCGACCTGTTCGACGGGGGCGGCAGCGCGCCGGAGCGACCCGAGACGATGGACGACTACGTCAAGGTCGGCGGTCAGGGCGGTTCGGTCGACGCCGCCGAGTACGCCGACGGGGCAGGGCATCGGCGATACGTCAAGGCGCCGGCGACCGAGCTGCACGCCCGGGTCGAGTGGCTGGCGAACCGGCTGTACCAGGCGGCGGGCACCCGGGTCGCGGAGGTCGACCTGGTCGACGTCCGCGGGCAGTTCGAGGGCAAGCAGGTCGGGCTCAGCTCCCGGATGCTCGACGGGGACACCGCGCTGACCCGCTGGCTGCCGCAGCAGGACTTCGCGGCCCGGCTCCGCCGGGACTTCGCGGTCGATGCCTGGCTGGGCAACTGGGACGTGATCGGCACGGCGTACAACAACGTTCTCGTCACCGGCGGCGGGGAGCCGGTGCGGCTGGACACCGGCGGCGCGCTGCTGTTCCGGGCGCAGGGGACTCTGAAGGGCGACGACTTCGGTACCGAGGTCGGCGAGCTGCGCTCGATGCTCGACCCGGCGATGAACGACTCGGCCGCGCGGGCGTTCGAGGGCCTGACCGCGCAGGAGATCCGCGACGGGGTGGCCCGGATCCGCGACATCACCCCGGAACGGATCGACGCACTGGTTGACCGGGCGCAGCTGCCCGCGGCGGAGGCGCAGGAGCTCCGGTTCGTGTTGCGGGCCCGCCGCGAGTTCCTGATCGACCGGTACCTGGGCGACGGTGCGGCGGTGCACGGCGAGCCGGCCACGTCGGCGGAGTCGCGGTACGAGTCGTTCGATTCCGACGCCCGGCGGGCGTTCGACACCCAGGTCGCATCCCGGCTCAACGCCGACCATCCCGTCGAGCACATCCACGAGGTGCTGCGGCATGCGCTGGCCGCCGGGCCGCTGACCGGCCGCGAGCTGACCGTCACGGACGCGGCGGCGCTCGTCGATGTGGCGCAGGTCCGCCTCTTCGGCTTCGGCAACACGCACTCGTTCGAGAACCGGATCGCCGACTGGCTGGGTACCTCGGAGGGCCAGACCGCCGACCGGGCGTGGGACGGGTACGACCCGAGGGACGTGTCGGCGCAGCCGAGCCCGGCGGCGGTGCGGCAGCTCGTCACGGCGCTGCATGGGATCGAGCGGTACTCCTCGGCGGTCGACCACGACGCCTGGTCCAGGCAGCTGTACGACGGGGTCATGGCGGCGATCCGGGAGCGCGCCGGTGCTGCCGCCGAGTACCCGGTGCAGCCGCTGGACGTGGTGCGCATGCTGGACGCGGCGCGCGCTGACGGAGGCGTCGACGACCACCACTTCGAGCAGGAACTCGTGCGGTTCCTCACGACCCCGGAGGGGTCGGCCCACGCGGCGGGGCACGCCGCGCTGGATGCGGAGCTGGTCGATCCCCGCCCGCTGCCGGACAGCAGCGCCCGCTTCCCGGAGAGCACCGAGTCCGCCGACATGGATCGGGTGCACGCGGCGCAGGGTGGTGAGTGGCCGACCGAGGCGCGGGAGGCCTACCGCACCTACCTCGACGGCAACTACGAACGGGTCAACGGCTGGCAGCGCTACCGGCTGCCCCGCTACGCCGACCAGGCGCCGGTGTGCGAGGCGATGGACCGCGGCATGCGGGAGAGCACCGAACACCTGCTGCTGCGGCGCGGGGTGACCCTCGCGGCGCTCGGCATCGACAGCCCCGCCGAACTGGCCGGGCTGCTCGGCCGGGAACTCGCCGACCCCGGGTTCATGCCCACCTCCGCCGCGGAGCGGGCCGGCTTCCAGGCCGAGAAGATCCAGCTGGAGTTGGAGGTGCCGGCCGGCACCCGGCTCGCCTGGCTCGGCCGGTTGAGCCCGCGGCCGGAACAGGCCGAGGTCCTGCTCGCGGCCGGCACCCGGATCGTCGGGCTGCGGCTGGAACAGCGGCACTTCCAGGGCGAGGTGCAGTACGTGCTGCGGGCCCGGGTGACGGGTCAGGGAGAGACCGGCGAGGTGCACCCCGACGTGGCGCCTCGGCCGGAGCCGACGCCGATCGCGCCGGAACCGGTACCCGACGGTGCGACGGTTCCGGCCGAGTCACCCGTGCCGGGCGCCGAGTCGTCGGTGGCTGCGCTCGGAACAGGAGATCACGATCGGGCCGCCGGCTGGCGTGACCAGGCGGTGGCCGAGCGGCAGCTGGCGGACGAGGAACGGTCGGCGGCGACCTGGCACCGCATCCGCCTCGCCGACCACCAGCGTCGGGTCGCCTCCGTCGAAGAGGACCGTGCGCAGATACTGGCCGAGCACCGGGACGTCTCGAACCGGCTCGATCGGATCGACCACGATCTCCGCCAGTGGGAGCGGGAGGCCAGCGTTGCTGCCGATGAGCGGGACCGGTCCGTCTCGACGGCCGCAACCCGCGACGATGCACTGCGCCGCCTCGCCGGACACGAGCAGCGGCTCGCGGCCCACCTGGAGCAACTGCGCCGGCACGCCGAGCGGCCGCCGGACGACTGGGCGCGGTACGCGGACGACTACCACCGGTCGCAGGCCGAGGTCGAGCGCACCGCCATGCAGGCGGCCCGCGCCGAGGTGGCGGAACTCGACCGGACGCTGGCCGAACACCGGCACGACGAGCAGCGGCTCACGCGGGCGCGGCAGGCGGTGGCGGAGCTCCAGGGCCGGTCCGCGACGGACCGTCAGTTGCTGGCTGACCTCGATGCGCGACGCGCGGCGGTGGAGCAGGCGTACCACGCTGCTGCTGAGGACGTCGTCCGGACCGAGCGGGAGGCGCTGTCGGCGGAGTCGGGCGCGGCGGCCGCCGAGCACCGCGCCCAGGAGCTGGTCGAGCGGGCGGAGGAGGCGGAAGGCGAGTACCCGCGCCGGGTCGAACAGCACGTCGAGCTGTTGCGCCGGGACCTGTCGCGGTTGGTCGAGGAGACCGACTCGCTGCGGCGAAACACCGCGCTGTCCGTTGGCCCGGAGGCCGAGCAGGCGGCGGAGCGCCTCGGCCGGTCCGAACGCCGGGCGGAGCTGCTGACCGCGGCGATCGAGCACTACGAGGTGGCCGCCACGCTGCAGCGGGCGGTGCCCGGGGCGGACGGTGCCACCGACACCGCGGTACGGCGGGTCCGCGCGGAGCTGGCCGCGGTGCCGGACCGGATAGCCGAGCTGACCGCGGCGGCCGAGCAGGCGGACCGCGAGGCAGCCACCCGGTTCGAATCGGCCGAGACGTTGCGCCGGTCGGGTCTGGCCGACCCGGCGCAGGTGACCGAGGTGCTGCACGAGGCGAGCCGAGCCGAGGAGCGCGCGGCGGCCCTGCGCGCGGACGCGGACCGGCTGGGCCGCCGGGCCGAGCGGCTGACCGCGCTGGTGGAGTCGTTCGCGGACCGCTGGCAGCGGCACGAATGGGCCCACGACGCGGCGTTCGGGGCCGATCAGGTGCGCGGCTGGGCCGGTTGGCACGACTTCCGTGCCCGGCGGTTCGAGCAGCTCGCGGCCGATCTCGCGGCCGGCGGCGACGGGGTGCCGCCCCGGTCACCGGAGGTACTGGCCGTCGCCGCGGCCCGAGCGGAGTTGGCCGGTGAACGGATCGACCGGCTGGAGGATCTGGCCGCCGGAATGAAGAGCGGCATCAACGGCACGTACCGCGCCCTCCACGACGACCGGGTCGTGGGTGCTTTCAAACCGGCGGAGGCCGAGGTCTTCGTCAAGGACGGGCAGGTGATCCGACCCGGTATCCCGCAGGTGCCGGGCCAGCTCGCCGCCCGGGAGGTGTCCGCCTCGGACTTCGCCGAACTGCTCGGCTCCGCCCTGGTGCCGCCGACCGTGCCGGTCGAGATCCGGGGCATGGCGGGCTCCATCCAGCGGTGGGTCGACGACGCGCACGCGCACCGTCCGGTGGAGGAGTACCCGCGGCGGGAGCAGCAGGAGGTCGCGGTCATCGACTACGTGTTGGGCAACACGGACCGTAACCAGTTCAACTTCCTCACCCGAGGCACGTCGGTGGTCGCGATCGATCACGGCCTGGTGTTGTCGGAGTCCGCCCAGGACCAGATCATGTCGCCCTTCGTCGAGGCGCACCTGCGGACCAGGCTGAACGCCGAGCTGCTGGCCCGGCTGCGGCAGGTCGACCCGGCCGAGTTGCGTGCGAGGCTGGAGAGCCGGGGGATCGGGGCGGCCGCGATCGACGCCGCCGTCGCCCGGCTCCGGGAGGTTCAGGAGAACGGCATGATCGTGTTCGCGGAGCGGGACGAAACCGGGGAGAGCGTCGAGACCGCGAGGTTGGGCCGATGAGTGACGATGCGCCGACGAAGGTCGGTTTCTGGTCGTACGCCACCGGTGTCGGGCGCAAGGTGGCGGAGTTCACCAGGCAGCCGGACGGCTCGGTGCGCTTCCGGGAACTCGATCGGGACTGGGCCGCTCCGGCCCGGGACTACTTCGACAACGGGGTGCCGCTGCTGGCCGGTGGCGGTCGAGTCCCGGCGAGCGCGGGGGACGAGTTCCTGCGGGCGTTGTTGCAGCCGTTCCGGACGACCTACTACGGGTTCCTCGACGAGAGCGGCCTCGCCGGAGCCGCACCCAGTGGCGGGGAGGCGGAGCATCGGGCCACGAGAGACCAGGCGGCGGACCGAGCGCCGACCGGGGTGAGCGACCCGGACGCGATTCAGCTGCGGCCGATCGGGCCGGCCCGCGGGCTCTCCGTGGAGGACGCGTACCGGGTGCTGTCCGGCCTGCCGCCGGGGCCGGTCGAGGTGCCGCCGCTGCCGGACGAACCCGAACGGCGGGACCGGCCGTGAACGAGCCGGCCCGGGGCGGCGTGGCGGGGTCGAACTAGGGTTGGCGAATGGCTTTGCGGCTTGCGCGGACGCGGGACGAGGCGCACCTGTACATGGATCTGCATCCATGCCAGCGGTGCGGCTCGGTCGAGGTGGAATGGAAGAGCGCCCTGGTGGACGCCGAGGGCGAGCTGGCCCGCAGCTACTCGGGGACCTGCTCGTGCGGCGCGGTGCGGGAGTTCGTGTTCCGGCTGCCGGCGCCCGGTTCGGTGCCGGCGTCGGGTGACCGGTACCACTTCGGCGGGGACCAGCCGTCGGAGCTGCTGGACGCCGGCGAGTGGCTGTGGGTCGCGGACCTGACCGCGAGCGACGTGCCGGCCGACGACCCGACCGCCGGGTTGAACGCCCTGTCCATCGCGGTGGCGGCGATGAACGAGATCCTCAAGTTCATCCCGGCCGGTGCCGAGACGGTGCCCGACGAGGCGTTCTGGTCCGAGCGCGGCCGTCGGGTGCGCGACCAGGAGCCGGGTCGGTTCGACCGGGAGCGGCTGCTGGTGGTCCGGGACAGCTACTGGTCCTCGCTCGCCGAGCGCCGGGCCGGCGGCGACGGTTCGTGACACCCGACCGCCCGGCGCTGGCACGGACCCCGGCGGAGGCCCGGCTGCGGCTGGAGCTGACCGCGTGCCCGGTGTGCTTCGAGCGGGAAACCCGGTGGCGGTTGGTCTCGACCGGCACCGTCGCCGGCGTCGCGCTGGAGCGGTACGCGGGCCGTTGCGGCCGGTGCGGCACGGCCCGGGAGGCGGACTTCCGCAGCCCGGACGAGGTGCCGTCGGATGAGCCGGGCGGCACCGAGCCGCCGACCCGGTTCGGTGCCGGGCGGCCCTCGGAGCTGCTGGACCCGGCGGAGTGGCTGGAAGCGGCGACGCTGACCGAGGCGGCGGCCGAACAGCGCCTCGCGGTCGAGTCGGTGCAGCAGCGCCGAGCTGGGCTGGAGTACGCGCGGGACGCCGTGGTGGAGGCGATGCGGTTCCTGCCCGTCGACGGTGACCGGGTGCCCGACGAGAGCGTCTTCTCGCCCCTGGGCCGGCAGGTACTCGCGGTCGACCCGCGGCGGCTGACCCGGGGCTGGATGCAGGCGATGCGAGACGGCTACGAGGCGTTGCTCGCCGAGATCGACGACCGGAGGTGAGCGTGACCGTGGCTCGCGGTGGTGGCCAGGTGCCGGCCCGGCAGGCGTTGCGCCGGACGCTGCTGGACGTGGCGGCGGCGGCGTGCCCGGACTGCGCGCCGGTGGTCGAGCGGGAGCGTGGACCGTTCCCGGACGACCCGAAGCCGCCGGACGGTGCCGGCCGGTGGGTCTGCACGGCCACCGTGGCGACCGCCCCGCCCGGCATGTCGTGGACCGCGTCCGAGCTGGTCCGTACCGCCGCCGAGGTGCTCACCGCGCACGGCTGGTCGGTCGGGGCCGAACCAACGGTGACCGAGGCGCGCCGGTACGAGGTGATCGCGGAGCGTCCGGGCGGGCGCGTGGTGGCGTCGGTGCGGGCCGACGAGGGGATCCTGCGGTTGGCGGGGCGCGCTGAGGTGCCGTCGCCGGAGCCGGCCGCGCCGCGGTCGCGCGGGCCGCAGCCGGGTGGCTGGCAGCCGGCCGGCGACGTGCAGGCGGCGCTGCGGCTGGCCGTCGAGCGCGGCGACGACCGCGGCTATCTCGACCTGCTGCTGGACACCCCGCTGTACCTGCCGTCGGCGGCCGATTCCGGTGCGGCGGCGCGGTTCGCCACGGTCGCGGTCGACGACCAGGTACACCTGGTCGCCTTCACCGCGGCGCCCACGCCGGCACCGCGCGGCGGCGGCTGGCGGGTGACGAGCTACCTGGACCTCGCGCAGCGGTGGCCGGACCCGAGCTGGCGGCTGGTGGTCGATCCCGGCACGCCGATCGAGGCGTACCTGCCGGCGCCGTCGGCCGAGGCGGTCGGTGGCGCGGTGCGGCTGCCGGCCCGGCCGGCGCCGACCGAGCCGGCAGCCGAGCCGTTCCGCCCGCTGAACGCGCTGGAGACGGCGCTGTACGAGGCGGTCGCCGCCGACGACCGGGATGCGGTCTTCGCGGCGCTCGCGGCCGACGGCGCGGTCGTCTGGATGGCGACCGGCACCGGCGAGCTGCGCCCGACCGATCCGGGTTTCGCCTGGCCGGTGGCGCCGGTCGACGACGGCCTCGGCGTCCGCGTGTACACGGCGCCCCGGCGGGCCGCCGACGCGCTCGGCGAGGCGGTCGAGGTGGTGGCCGTCGAGCTGGCCGAGGTCGCGGCGGCGTGGCCGGACCGGACGTACCGGCTGGTGGTCGATCCGGGCGGGCCGCTCGCGGTGACCGTGCCCGGTTTCGTGCTTTCCACGCTGGTCCGACGCTGATGGCCGATCGACCGTGCCCGGTATGGTGGCGGCATGCCGATGCCGCGCGCCCGCACCAGAAGCGAGGCACACGTCTACATGGATCTGGTGCCCTGCCCGTGCGGCGAGAACGAGTTCGATCCGGACGTCGACGTGCTCGATCCGGAGCCGCCGCGGGTGCTGCGGTACTTCGGTGAGTGTCCGCGCTGCGGTCGGTCCCGGGAGTTCGTGTTCGAGTTGGCGGCCCCGCCCGCCGGGGAGCCGTCGGGGTTCGTGCTCGGCCACGGCGACGAGCCGTCCACGATCATCGACGCCGGCCAGTGGTTGCTGGTCGCGGAGATGAGCCGGCGGGTGCTGGAACATCTGGCCGAGTCGGGCGAGTCGCTGACCGCGGCGCAGATCCCGGCCGTGCACGACACGGTGCTGCTCGCGGCGGCCGCCGTCGACGAGATCCGCAAGTTCCTGCCGGCCGGCGCGAGCGAACTGCCGGCGGACGCGTTCTGGACCGAGCAGGGCCGCGCGGTGCGTTCGGTGGCCGGCGAACTGCTGCGCCCGGACGAGCTGGCGGCGGCGCGGGCGCGGCGGTGGGCCGCGGTGGCGGAGTTCGAGGCGCTGTACGGGATCGATGAGGACGACGAGGACGAGACGGCGGTACCGCCGGCCGGGCCGTCGCCGGCGCGAGGAGACGTGAGCTTTCGATGAGCCTTCGGCTGGCCCGGACCGCGTCCGAGGCGTACCTGTACATGGCTCGCCAGCCGTGCGAGCACTGCGGCGCGGGCGGGTTCGAGCCGGAGCGGTCCGCGTCGGAGGTGGTCGACGGGACCCTCGCCCGGCGGTACTCCGGTGCCTGCCCGTCCTGCGGGATGTGGCGCGAGTTCGTGTTCCGGGTGCCGGACGACGCCTCGGCGCCGCTCGACGACGGGAGCAGCTTCGGCGACTCGACGCCCTCGGAGCTGCTCGATCCGGGCGAGTGGCTGGAACTCGCCGACGCGATGTTCGCCCAGGTGCCGGACAGCCCGGTCGGGCTGACCGACGAGCAGCGCCGGGAGGCGTACGGCGCTCTCAGCGCGGGTGTCGCCGCCCTCGCCGAGGTCGTGAAGTTCATCCGGCCGGGGGCGGATTCGGTCTCCCCGTTCGCGTTCTGGACCGAACGGGGTCGCCGCTTGAGCCTCGACTCGCGCTGGCGGTTCGATGCCGAGCGGTTGCGCGGTGACCTGGCCGACGCGCGCGCGGTGCTGTCCGGCTTCGCCGACTGACTCCGGGCCGGTGCCGGGCGCCGAGGGCGAGCAGGAGCAGCGCCGGTACCAGCGCGGCGGCACCGGCGAGCGCCTGGGTGGCGGCGACCGAGGTGCTGGTGAGCAGCACACCGGCCAGCGGGCCGCCGATCGCGACGCCCACGTTGTTCGCGGTGTTGACCCAGGTGGTGCCCTCGGTGCGGTGCCCGGCCGGTACCACCTGGTCGGCGACGAGGTAGGCGACCACGAACGTCGGGGCCAGGGTCAGCCCGGCCACCAGCAGGACCGCGGCCAGGACGACCAGGTTCGGCGCCAGGCTCGCCGCGGCGTACCCGACGGCGGCGGCGGTGAGCAGCCCGACCAGGTGGGTGTGGTGCGACCGGGTGTGGTGCCGGCGTCCCCAGAGCAGCCCGCCGAGCGCGCTGCCCACCGACAGTGCCGCCATCAGGTAGCCGGCGGCGCCGTTCTGGGCCCGTCCGGCGACGGCGATCTCCACCATGCTCAGCGCGAGGCCGACGCCGAGCGCGGCGACCAGTACCGGCCGGAACGCGGCGAGCCGCAGCGGCCCGGCGCCGAACCGGAGCGGGCCGCGCGCGGTGCCGTCGCGCTGTGCCCGGGCGGCGCGACCGGCCGCCAGCGTCACCGAGCCGACCAGCGCGGCGGCCGCGCCGACCAGTACCGCGAGCTGCGGCCCGCGCAGCGCGACGAGGGTGCCGGTGAGCGCCGGGCCGACGGCGAGCGTGACCTCCTCGGTGACGGCGTCGAGGCTGAACGCGCGTTGCCGGGCGGCACCCGGTTCGGTGGCCGACGACCAGATGGCGCGCATCGCCGAACTGGCCGGCGGTACGGCCAGCCCGGCGAGCACCGCGGCGGCCACCAGCGGCGGTACCGAACCGGGCAGTGCGACGGTGACGGCGAGGAGGCCGAGCAACGCCACCGGGTGCGCCAGGCCGAGGGCGAGCAGCACGCGGGGCAGCCCGTACGTGTCGGCCAGCCGGGACTTGAGCGGCAGCGCGAACGTGGTCAGCGCGTACGCACCGGTGACCAGGCCGGCGGTGGCGAACGAGCCGGTGCTGCGCTGCGCGGTGAACAGCAGCGCGAGCGGCGTCGTCCCGTACGAGAGGCGCACCGTGCTGGCCGCGGCGAACGCCGGGAGCAGGTGCGGGACGCGCAGCACGGCACGGTAGGAAACGGTGGGACCGGACATGGCAGCAGAGACCCATCACGATCGGGCAGGCGGTCGTACCGCCCGCGAACGAAAGCCGTCACGAGATCCCGGTGCCGCGCCGCACGGCGCGCTGCGACCGGGCCGGCGGCGCACGGAGCGCGCCGGACGGGTCTCGGCCTAATCGTTCACGACTGCCACCCGGGCACGCTAACACGTCCGGCGCGCCGGGTCCGGCCCGGCGAGCGGCCGATGACCGTCCCAGAACCGGCCCGATGACGGTCCCGGAGCGGTCCTGAGGCCGGGTACCGCGGGCGTCGTGGGCTGGTCTCAGGTTGGGGTGTCATGCTCGTGCGGTGCGCGGCGGGCGGGCGCCGCACGAGACGGATACGGAGTGTGCAGTGGCGGCAACCGAGGATGTACGGACCGAGCCCGGCAGACGGATCGGCCGGCTGGTGGCGTTCGCTGCCGTGCTGGTGGCCGTGGAGGCACTGCTGTTCGGGCTCTCGTGGTGGACGCTGGTGCTCGCGCCGGGCTGGCCGACCGGCGTCGTGGTCGTCGGTACGGTCGTGTTCGTCGCGGCCGCGATCGGGTTCCCGGTGCTGATGAACCTGGGCCACCGGCGCGCGAACGACCCCGCGGCCCGCACCAGCGACGTGCTGCTGGGCGTGATCGGGGTGCTGTTCGTCTGGTGCACCCTGGCGCAGCTGGTGCGGCTGCCGCTGCTCGCCACCGACCTGTCCGGCACCGCGGTCTCCCGGATCGTCGCCGCGGTCGGCCTGGTCGTCACCATCGCCCTGCTGGCCTGGGGGTACGTGGAGGCGATGCGGCTGCCGCGGGTGGCCGAGGTGACCGTCCGGCTGGACCGGCTCGGCGCCGGCCTGGACGGGCTGCGAGTGGTGCTGATCACCGACACGCACTACGGCCCGATCGACCGAGCCGACTGGTCCCGCCGGGTGATCGACGTGGTCAACGAGCTGGACGCGGACATCGTCTGCCACACCGGCGACATCGCGGACGGTTCGGTGAACGCCCGGCTGGCGCAGGCCGCGCCGCTCGGTGACGTCCGGGCCAGGCTCGCCCGGGCCTACGTGACGGGCAACCACGAGTACTACGGCGAGGCGCAGGCGTGGATGGACCACATGGCGCGGCTCGGCTGGTCGACCCTGCACAACGAGCACCTGGTGGTGGAACGCGGCGGCGACCGGCTGGTGGTGGCCGGGGTCGACGACCGCACCGCCGGCTCGTCCGGCACCGGGCACCGGGCCGACCACGCCGCGGCGCTCGCCGGCGCCGACCCCGACCTGCCGGTACTGCTGCTGGCGCACCAGCCGCAGCAGATCTCGCTGGCCGTCGAGCACGGGGTCGACCTGCAGCTGTCCGGGCACACCCACGGCGGGCAGATCTGGCCGTTCCACTACCTGGTCCGGCTGGACCAGCCGTCGGTCGCGGGGCTGACCCGGCACGGCGACCGTACCCAGCTGTACACCAGCCGCGGCACCGGCTTCTGGGGCCCGCCGTTCCGGGTGTTCGCGCCCAGCGAGATCACCGTGCTGACGCTGCGGGCCGCCGCGTAACGTACCTGGGGTCATGGCAACGAGAGTGCAGCCGCCGGATCCGGCGATGGTGTGGGTGCCGGGCGGCACCTTCACGATGGGGTCGGACCTCGCCGACTACCCGGAGGAGGGCCCGCCGCATCCGGTCACGGTCGGCGGGTTCTGGATCGACCCGACCCCGGTGACGGTGGCGCAGTTCGCCCGGTTCGTCGCGGACACCGGATACGTCACGGTGGCGGAGCGGCCGCTCGACCCGGCGCAGTACCCGAACGTCGACCGGCGGCTGCTGCTGGCCGGTTCGCTGGTGTTCACGCCGACCGACAAGCCGGTCGACCTCACCGACCTGCAGCAGTGGTGGCGGTACGTGCCGGGGGCCAGCTGGCGGCATCCGGAGGGACCGCGCTCGGACGTCACCGGGCGCGACAAGCACCCGGTCGTGCACGTGTGCTGGGAGGACGTCGAGGCGTACGCCGCGTGGGCCGGCAAGCAGCTGCCCACCGAGGCGGAGTGGGAGTTTGCCGCGCGCGGTGGGCTGGACGGCGCGCCGTACGCCTGGGGCGACGAGTTCCTGCCCGGCGGCAAGCGGATGGCCAACACCTGGGTCGGTGAGTTCCCGTGGCACAACCTCAAACCGGCGCGGCGGCAGCGCACCACACCGGTGCGGTCGTTCCCGCCGAACGGGTACGGGCTGTACGACGTGGCCGGCAACGTCTGGGAGTGGACCGCGGACTTCTACCGCAGCAACCATCCCGCCACCCACGCCTGCTGCGTGCCGCCGGTCAACCCGCAGGTCGACGACGCCGAGGGCAGCTACGGCGACCAGGAGCAGGGCGGCGCGCACGTCCCGCGCCGGGTGCTCAAGGGCGGCTCGCACCTGTGCGCGGAGAACTACTGCCGGCGGTACCGGCCGGCGGCCCGGCAGGCGCAGCAGGTCGAGTCGGCGATGTCGCACATCGGCTTCCGCTGCCTGGTCAGGCCCGGGACCTAGGTCCTGTCCCGGTGCCCCGGCCGCATCCCGGTCGTCGGTCTCACCTCGGCGAACGGTGCGGTACGGCAATTTCCGTGAGCGCAACGCCCAACGGAACACCAACCACCGTGCGAATACTGGGCGCGTACCGCACCCAACTGTTCGTCACGAGGGAGGTTCCATGTCGGCAGAAGAACTGGTCCGCGCCTGGCGGGACGAGGACTTTCGGCTCGAGTTGGAGTCCGCCGTAGCGCATCCGGCGGGCGACGTCGACCGCGAGTTGTACGTGTCCACCGGCGCGGCGTCCACCTGCAACTACGCGAGCGTCACCTGCTCGCACATCTGCAGCTGCGCGATCTGACGGCGCACCGGGACCGCGGGATCGGCTCGTCCGATCGAGGTCCCGACGGCTCCCGCCGGTCCGGCGGGTGACGCGCACCGCGTCACCCGCCGCAGGCGGGAACACCCGATCGGCGATCGCATCCGATTCGCCGACTGCGCACGGACTAAGAGGTCCCGACAGTCCCTTCTGCCGGGACCTCTGGGCGGGAGGGCTGGTGGAGGCGGATCTGGCGGCGCTGCGGCGGGCCATGGCACAGGCGTTGTCCGCGGTGGAACGGGGCAAGGTGGCGGTCGTCGACCCGGACCGGGTGGCGCGCGCGGACCGGATCCTCGCCCGCTGGCGCGCGCAGATGCCCTTTCACAAGGCGGGCTGGTTCGACCGCCGGCTGGCCGCGGACGGGCTGACCGTGGAGATGGTGCGCGACCAGCTCGCCGAGCCACCGGACGCGCTGGCCGCCCGCGTCGCGGCCGGCGAGGCCGGCGCACCGGCCGGGCCGCTGGCCGAACGTGCCGGTGCCGGCGACGAGTGGGTGGACGAGCTGGTGGCCGCGTACGCCACGCCGGCGTCGATCGAGCTGCCGGCCGAACACGACCTCGCCGCGGTGGCCGGGCCGCTGCTGGCGGCGGCCGCCGGCCGGCTGCGCGCCGCGCTCGCCCCGCTCGGTGACACGCCGTTCGGGGATGCGGACGCCGCCGTCGCCTGCTTCCTGCCGTCGCTGACCGGGCACGCGTACCTGCTGGCGCAGCGCTCCATGGTGCTCGAGGTGCAGGTGGCGAAGGTGACCGGCGCGCTCACCGCGGACACCCCCGCCGGCCGGTACGAGCAGTTCCTGGACCGGCTGCGGGATCCGGGGATCGCGGCGGGGCTGCTCGCCGAGTACCCGGTGCTGGCGCGGCGGCTGGTGACCGTGTGCCGCAACTGGGTGACCGCCAGCTCGGAACTGGTGCACCGGCTCGTCGCGGACCTGCCGGAGCTGTCCGCCCGGTTCGCCGACGGCGCCCCGCTCGGCGCGGTGACGCGGCTGGAGACCGACCTCGGCGACCGGCATCGGGGCGGCCGCACGGTGGCCCGGCTGCACTTCGAGCACGGCGTACGGATCCTGTACAAGCCACGCTCGCTCACCGTCGACGCGCACTACCAGCAGCTGGTGTCGTGGCTCAACGGGTACCTGCGGTGGCCGCTCGCCGAGCTGCCCTGCCTGGCGCGGGACTCGTACGGCTGGGTGGCGCACGTGCAGGCCCGGCACTGCCGGGACACCGCCGAGCTGCACCGGTTCTACCACCGGGCCGGCACCCTGATCGCCCTGCTGTACCTGCTGGAGGCGACCGACTGCCACGCGCAGAACCTCATCGCGGTCGGCGACCAGCCGGTGCTGATCGACCACGAGACGCTGCTGACCCCGCGACTGCGCGAGGACCTGCACGAGCTGTCCGCCGCCGAGCTGGTGGCCAACACGGCGATCGGCGGTTCGGTGCTGCGCTCGGGCATGCTGCCGTACCGGGCCTGGGTGGAGGTCGGCAACGGGGGCGCCGACGTGTCGGCGCTCGGCTGGGATCCGCGCGAGCTGCCGCCGCGGGAGATCCCGGAGCTGCTGGACGCCGGTACCGACGAGGTCCGGGTCGGGTACCGGCGGGTCGGCATCGGGCAGGTCGCGTCCCGCCCGCTGCCGCCGGGCGAACCGTTGCGGCTGGCGGACTTCCAGGCCGATCTCGACGCCGGCTTCACCGAGGCGTACCGGATCCTGGCCGGGCACCGGGACACGGTGCGCGAGCTGCTCGGCGCGTTCGCCGACGACGAGATCCGGGTGCTGTGCCGGGAGACGATGGAGTACCGCACCCTGGTGGTGGCCGGGCTGCACCCGGACCGGCTGCGCGACGGGCTCGCCGCCGACCGGCACCTGGACCGGCTGTGGGAGCTGGTGCCGCGGCTGGAGGTGGTCGCGCCGCTGCTGGCGTCCGAGCGCGCCGACCTGTCCGCCACCGACGTACCGGTGTTCACCGCGCGGCCGGCCGGCACCGCGCTGTCCGATGCCGCCGGCCGGCCGATGCCGGCGGTCGCCGACGAGCCGGCGCTCGCCCTCGCCCTGGCCAAGCTCGACGCGCTGGGCGAGGACGACCTGGCCGCGCAGCGGTCGCTGCTGCGCTGGGCGGTCGAGTCGGCCCGCACCGATCACGTACCGCAGGCCGACGGCACGGTCGCCGCGACGGCGCCGGCCGGGCCGCTGCCGGCGGCCGACCGGGTCGCGGAACGGGCGCTGGAGCACGCCGGGCGGGCCGCCGACCGGCTGCTGGCCCTCGCGTACCGCAAGGACGGCAGCCTGGCCTGGGCCGGTCCGGGGCTGCTGCCGGGCGGTGCCTGGGCGCTGGCACCGCTGGGCGCCGACCTGTACTCGGGTACCGCGGGTGTCGCGCTGTTCCTGGCCCGGCTGGCCGAGGTGACCGGCGACGCGGACCACTGGGCGGCGGCCGCGGGAGCGCTGGACACGCTGCGCGCGCAGGTGCTCCGGCTGCCGCGGAACCTCGCCGGCGGCCTCTGCGGGTACGGCGGGGTGCTGTACGCGCTGGCCCACCTGCACGCGATCCGGCCGGACCAGGAGCTGGCCGCGCTGGCCGACAACATGGCCGTGGGTGTCGGCGAGCTCGCCACCGACGACGCCGAGTACGACACGGTCAGCGGCGCGGCGGGCTCGATCGCCGGGCTAGTCGCCTGGCACGCGGTACGGCCGTCCGGCGCCGTCCGCGACGCGGTGCGTGCCTGCGCCGACCAGCTGTGCGCGCGGGCCGAGCGGCAGCCGGTGGGGGTGGGGTGGCGGGCGGCGTCGATGGCCGACGTGGCGCCTCGCCCGCTGGCCGGCTTCGCGCACGGGGTCGCCGGGCAGGCGTGGGCGCTCGCCCGGGCCGCCGCGATCACCGGGGAGCACCGGTACCTGGGGACCGCGGTGGCGGCCCTGGCGTACGAGCGGTCTCTGTTCGACGCCGACGCCGGGAACTGGCCGGACGTGCGTACCGGCGTCCCGCACGAGGCGTCCTTCCCGGTGCTGTGGTGCCACGGCGCCGTCGGCGTCGGCCTGTCCCGTACCGGCCTGCTCGCCACGGCGCGCGAGCTCGGTGTCACCGACCTCGCCGGCGGCTCGGATCCGGGTGTGGGCGGCGGCGTGGGTACGGTCGCCGAGCTGACCGCCGACCTGCACACCGCGCTGGGTACCGCCGCGGCCGCCGGGTTCGGCTGGAACTTCTCGCTGTGCCACGGCGATCTCGGCGCGCTCGACCTGTTCTGCACCGCGCCCGGGGTACTCGACGGTGCGGCGGGCGCTGCCGCCGGCGAGACGGCGCTACGGCAGACCGCGGCGATCCTGGACCGTCTCGACGAGCGCGGCTGGGTCTGCGGGCTGGCCGGTGGCGGCGAGAACCCGTCGCTGCTGGTCGGTCTCGCCGGTATCGGCTACGGCCTGCTCCGGTCCGCCGCCCCCGACCAGGTGCCCTCGGTGCTCGCCCTGCACCCGCCCCGAACGAAGCCCTGACGCACCGACACCGCGGGCGGGTCGGTGTTGCCGGGCCGACTGGCTAACCGGGTGGTGGCGGGTCGGCGGCGCCGCGCAGTACCCGCAAGCGGGCGTCGGTCAGCTCCGGCCCGGGGGTCAGGCCGAGCTGGTCGGACAGCCGGGCGCTGATCTCCCCGTACACCCGCAGCGCCGCCGCCTGCTGGCCGCCGCCGGCCAGGGCGAGCATCAGCCGGGCGTGCAGCGCCTCGTGCAGCGGCTCGGCGTCGGCGAGCAGCCGCAGCTGCGGCACCGGCTGGTGCCGGCCGGTCCGAGCGGCGGCCTCGGCGTACCGGATGGCGGCGGCGACGCGCTGCTCGACCAGCGTGGCGACCGGCGCGCTGCCGCGCAGCAGGTCGACATCGGCCAGCGGAGTGCCGCGCCACAGCCGCAGCGCCGCCTCGTAGCGTTCCCCGGCGAGCTGGTGGTTCCCGGCGCCGGCAGCGGTACGGGCCTGCTCGGTCAGCCGGCCGAACCGCAACAGGTCGAGCCCGTCCGCGCGGATCCGCAGCCGGTAGCTCGCCCCGGTCGACTCCAGCACCGATCGCCGCCGCTCCGGCGGGGCGTCCGGCAGGAGCAGCCCCCGCAACCGGCTCACGTACGCCTGCACGAGGTGCACCGCGGTCGCCGGCGCGGCGCGGGCCCACAGCCGGTCGATGATCTCCTCGCGGTGCACCAGCGTGTTCGGGTTGAGCGCGAGCAACCCGAGCACGGCACGTTGCCGGGGCGGGCCGAGCCGGACCGGCCGGCCGCCGACCCGCAGCTCCAGCGGGCCCAGTACCCGCAGCACGAACCGGCGGGCGGCGCCGGGATCGGCCGACGACGGCGCGGGCAGGCCGAGCGCCGCGCCGAGCCGGCGGGCGGTGCTGCGTCGCGGTGTGCGCCGTCGGCCCTGCTCCAGGTCGCGCACCGCACCGACGCTCAACCCGGCCCGGTCGGCGAGTTCCCGCTGGCTGAGCCGGGCCGTGGTGCGGTAGGTGCGCAACACGTCGGCGAACCGGAGGTCCAGATGCGTACCGTCCATCTGCGGCTCCCGCTGTGCCCTCGTTGGCGTAACCAGCACGATAACGGGCAGGGCTGATGAAACCCCTTGTGATTGTGCGCACAGCGATGCGTGACGGCCCGGTGACTCCGCGCCGGGCCGTACGTTCAGTCGACGGTGAGGACGATCTTGCCGCCGGCGTGGCCGCTGTCGCTGAGCCGCTGTGCCTCGGCCGCGTCGGCCAGCGGGTACCGGGCGGCGATCGGCACGGTCAGCTCGCCCGCGGCGACCTGCCGTGCCAGCTCCGCGACCGCGGCCGGTTCCACCATCACCTCACCGCCGCCGGTGAACAGGACCCCGTAGTCGGCGGCGTTCGGGTCGGCGATCGTGACGATGCGCTCCGGGCCGCCGCGCAGCGCGATCGAGTCCGGCAGCGCGCCCCAGCCGGAGGCGTCGAACACCGCGTCGATGCCTTGCGGCGCAACGGAACGGACCCGGTCCACCAGCCCGTCACCGTAGCCGATCGCGGTCGCGCCGAGCCGGTCGATCCGGTCCCGGCCGGCCTCGCCCGCGGTACCGATCACGGTGACGCCGCGCTGCCGGGCGAGCTGCACCGCGAGCACGCCGACGCTGCCCGACGCGCCGTGGATCAGCAGCGTCTCGCCGGCGGACACGTCGAGCAGTCGCAGCACCCGCAGCGCGGTCTCGGCCACCACCGGTACGGCCGCGGCGACGTCCCAGGCCAGGCCGGCCGGCTTGGCCACCATCCGGTCCGACAGCGCGAACTGCGCGTACGACCCGGTCAGGGTGGGGCCGAGCACCTCGTCGCCGACGGCCAGGCCGGTGACGTCCGGGCCGAGCGCGTCGACCACGCCGGCGGCCTCGACGCCGGGGATCGACGGCAGCTCGATCGGCCAGCCGCCGCCGGACCGCAGCTTGCCGTCGATCGGGTTGACGCCGGCCGCGCGGACCCGGACCCGTACCTGGCCGGCGCCCGGCTCGGGCACGTCGACCTCGGTGTCGCGCAACACTTCCGGACCGCCGTGGCGGTCGAACACGATTGCCTTCATGATCCCCATCCTGTCCTGCGACCGGGATCATCGACCACCTGGACCGGCCGCCACGTTCGCCGACCGGGTCCGGGCACCCTTACGGCTCGTAGGCCTTCGCGTCGCGGACCGAGGCGGGCACGGGCAGCGCGCTGCCGGCGAGGAAGTCGGACCACGTCATGTTCCAGTCCGTCCAGCCGTTGCCCTCGGCGAGCGGGGTACCGGTGCCGGACACCGTGACGGGATCGCCGATGTGGGTGCGGGCGAACAGCCACGCCGCGTCCGGGTCGGAGATGTTGACGCAGCCGTGCGACACGTTGTTGTGCCCCTGGTCGGCCACCGACCACGGCGCCGCGTGGATGAACTCGCCGCCCCAGGTGAGCCGCTGCGCGTTGTCCACCGGTGCGACGTAGTTCTCGCCCGGGATGCCGCGGGTGTCGAACACGGTGTGCGCGGCCTTGTCCATGATCACCATGTGCCCGGACGAGGACGGTGCGTCGGCCTTGCCCAGGCTGACCGGCATCGTGCGGGTCAGCTTGCCGTTCTGGTACACCCGCAGCTGCTTGGGCTCGTTGGTGATCCGCAGCTCGACCCGGTCGGAGCCGATGCGCGCGGTGGCGGTGCGGTCGGTGTCGCCGTAGCCGCCGTGGCCCAGCGGCAGCCCGCCGAGCGCCATCCGTACCGTCAGCTTCGTGCCGGGCTGCCACCAGGTCGCCGGGCGGTACTCGACGCGCTGCGGGCTGAACCAGTGCCAGGCGCCCGGCTGCGGCGGATCGCTGCGGACGAACAGCCGCCGCTGCACCGCCGCGCGCAGGTTCTTCGGTACGTCGCGCAGGATCTCGACCGCGATCGGCATGCCGACGCCGTAGGTCTGCCCGTCCTGCACGTACATGCCGGTACCGACGCGGTTGCTCGGTTCGCGCATGGTGGTGAACGTGGTGCTGCGCTCGACGTGCTGACGCCGGGCGCCGACCGCGACGACGGTGGCGGTGTAGCGCCGGTGGTACGCCAGCGGCTCGGCCGGCACCCAGCTGGTGCCGTCCGGGCGCAGCGAACCGGCGACCCGGTCGCCGTGCGCGTCGACCAGCCGCACCTGATCGACCGATCCGCCGACGACCCTGGTGCCGATCTCGGTACTGACCGGCAGATCGGTGCTGTCGGCCCGCGGCCGCACCGTGAGCGACAGCGGTGTCCGGTCCGCCGCCGGCGTCGGACCGGCGATGGTGTCCTTGGTGTTCGCGCCGTCGCCGGTGCACCCGGCGGTCGTGGCGATCGCGGCGGTGAGTACCGCGAGCGTGGCGATGGCCCTGTGAAGCCGTGTCACCGTGCCCTCCCGTGTCCGGACTGCCCGGCATGACGGTGTACCCGGCCCATCGTGCCGTGCACCGGACGGGCCGGCGGCGGCTTCGGCGGTACCTGCCCGGATTCGCGATCTGCACGGTCTGCGGATCCACCGTTCGGTGGTGCCGGGATCGCGCTTCTTCTGCGCCGCACCGGTTTGCTGTGGTAGTCCAGATCTGACCGCTTCGGGTGGTCCGGTGCGTGGTGCGCGCCGGGCCGAGGACCACGGAAGCAAAGGAGTCGCGCGGCGATGAGTATTCCGTTCCGGCAGGCGGCGAAGATCGGCGCGTACCTGTTCCGGCAGAAGCTGGCCGGTCGCAAGAAGTTCCCGATCACGCTGGAGCTCGAACCGCTGTTCGCCTGCAACCTCGCCTGCGAGGGCTGCGGCAAGATCCAGCATCCGCACGACGTGCTCAAGCAGCGGATGCCGGTGGAACGGGCGCTCGCCGCCGCCGACGAGTGCGGTGCTCCGGTGGTGTGCCTGGCCGGCGGCGAGCCGCTGATGCACCCGCAGGTCGAGGACATCGTCGAGGGGCTGATCCAGCGCAAGAAGTTCATCTACCTGTGCACCAACGCGTTGCTGATCCCGCGCAAGATCGACAAGCTGCACCCGTCGCCGTACCTGTCGTTCGCGGTGCACATCGACGGGCTGGAGGAGCGGCACGACGAGTCGGTCGCGAAGAAGGGCGTCTTCGCGCAGGCGGTGGACGCCATCAAGATGGCGCAGGACCGGGGATTCCGGGTCACCACCAACACCACGTTCTTCAACACCGACACCCCGCAGACCGTCATCGAGGTGCTCGACTTCCTGAACAACGACCTGAAGGTCGACGGGATGATGCTCTCCCCGGCCTACGCGTACGAGAAGGCGCCGGACCAGGACCACTTCCTCGGCGTGGAGGAGACCCGCGAGCTGTTCCGCAAGGCGTTCGCCAACGGCCGCCGGGAGAAGTGGCGGATCAACCACTCGCCGGCGTTCCTGGACTTCCTCGAGGGCAAGCGCGACTTCGCCTGCACCGCCTGGGGAATCCCGTCGTACTCGCTGTTCGGCTGGCAGCGGCCCTGCTACCTGATGGGCGACAGCTACGCCAAGAGCTACCGCGAGCTGGTCGAGGAGACCGACTGGGAGAAGTACGGCCGGGGCCGGGATCCGCGCTGTGCCAACTGCATGGCGCACTGCGGGTACGAGCCGACCGCGATCATGGCCACGATGTCGTCACTGCGCGAGTCGATTCGCGCCGTGCGGTAAGGGAAAGGCGCCACCTCTACCCGCTGAGGTGCGCCCCAAGCGGCGGTGCAAAGGCCACCTCTGTTCGTCGCTTTGACCCCGCGTGGGGGAATGCGAGGAGAGGGCTTCGCCCCCTCCTCGCGCTCCTTCCCCGCCAAGGGGGCCGCCCCCTTGGCCATCCCCGCCCAGCCCCCGGAACGGCTGCCCATCGACGCCGAGTGCCCTACGAAGAAGAACGGGGCACGGCCCGGCCTACCCATCACGGCAACGCTCGCTTCGCTTCGTGTCGCGCTGCACACGAGGGTTGGTCGTGGCGGACACGGCGGCGTGGCAAATGCCGCACCGGCTCCCCGTAGTTCCGAAGCGGCCAGGCGGGGTCCTGCCTGATCACTGATTCCCGTGCAGGGGATGTCAAGGGGGCGACTGCCCCCTTGATGGGGAGGGGTGTGGGGAGGGGCGAAGCCCGCTCCCCACGTTCCCCCACGGGGGGTGAAAGCGGCGCACAGAGGTGGCCTTTACCACCCCAGCAACAGCGAACCCAGAGCCGACACGAGCGCTTCGGGCAGCACCTCAGCGCAAAGAGGTGCCCGCAGCCCAGGCCGTGAGGCCGATGATCTCGGCGGCGATCTCGGTGACGGTACGGCCGTCGGTGCCGATGCGGTGCACCCAGCTCGGGGCGTCGCGGTCCAGGCGGACGGCCATCTGGGCGCTGCGGTGGGTGTGCAGGTCCAGTTCGCTGCCGATCTCGCGGGCGGCGAGCCGGCCGTGGGTGGTGTCGTCGGACGCGGTCAGCAGCACCCCGATGCAGCGCACCGCGCCGGTCGCGCGCCGGACCAGCGCGGCGTCGAGTACCGCCGCGGTGTTGGTGTAGATCAGCCGGTGCTGGCCGCGGGCGGCGAAGTTGCGCCACAGCGCGTGCAGGTTCTCCTCGGTGAGGGTGGCGAGCGTCGGGTCGCCGGCCGGCTTCGGCCAGGTCTGGTCCAGCGTGTCGCCCTCGACGTAGGTGTGCGCCACGTCCGCGGCCTTCAACAGCGCGGCGATCTCCCAGCCGACGCTGGACTTGCCGACGCCGGAGCGGCCGCCGATCAGCAGCGCCTCGGTACCGGTACCGTTCGCTGCGGTCACGACAGGGCCGCGGTGAGGTCGATCTCGACGAGCTGGCCGGCGTAGCCGAGGGCGGTGACGCCGAGCAGGGTGCTCGCGGTCGTGAAGGCCGGCGCGAGCGGCGAGTCCTGCAGCCGCTCCCACACCGCGGCCAGGACCGGCTGCTCGTCGCTCGCCACGTACACCACCGAGCGCACCACCTGGTCCGGCTCGGCGCCGGCGGCGCGCAGCGCGAGCAGGCAGTTCGCCACCACCTGATCGACCTGGGCGAGCACGTCGCCGACACCGACGAGCTGGTCGTCGGTGTCGACCGGACACTGCCCGGCGAGGTACGCGGTGCGCCCCGCCTCGGCGATCGTCACGTGGTGGTAGCCGTCCGGCGCGTGCAGGGTGTCGGGATTGCTGCGGGTGATCACGCCGGGCAGTATCGCCGCCGGAACGCCCGCCCGCATCCGCATTTGGCACCCGCGCGCCGACGGTCCTCCTGCCCGGGCCGGTCAGTACCGTTGCGGTGGGGCGGACAGCGGGCGGGAAGCGGGGGAACCATGGCGGTGGCGTTCGGTGCCGAGGTGTACCGGCAGCGGTGCGAGCGGGCGGTGGCGGCGGCGCGGGAGGCGGGGCTGGCCGCGCTGGTGCTCACCCCGGGCCCGGACCTGGCCTACCTGTCCGGCTACACGCCGCCGGCCGACACCGAGCGGCTGACCGCGCTGGCGCTGGCCGCGGACGCCGCGCCGACCCTGGTGGTACCGACGCTGGAGCGGCCGGCCGCCGAGCTGGCGCCGGCGGCGCTGACGTTCGCCGACTTCACCGACGACGTCGACCCGTACCGGCTGCTGGCCGGCCTGCTGCCGGCCACCGGCCGGCTGGGCATCTCCGACTCGGCCTGGTCGCTGCACCTGCTCGGGCTGCAGCGCGCGGTGCCGGAGCTGCGCTGGGCGGGGCTGTCCGAGGCGCTGCCGATGCTGCGCGCGGTCAAGGAGCCGGACGAGCTGGCCCGGCTGGCGGCGGCCGGTGCCGGCGCGGACGCCACGTACGAGCAGATCCTGCGGGTGCGGTTCGCCGGGCGGCGGGAGGTCGACGTCGCCGCCGATCTAGCCGCCGGGCTGCGCGAGCACGGCCACGAGCGGGTCGACTTCACCATCGTCGCGTCTGGTCCGAACGGGGCGAGCCCGCACCACGAGCCGACCGACCGGGTCATCGGCGAGGGCGACACGGTGGTGCTCGACTTCGGTGGGCTGCGCGACGGGTACGGCTCGGACACCACCCGCACGGTGCACGTCGGCGAGCCGAGCGCCGAGGTCCGCGACGTGCACGAGGTGGTACGGGCGGCCCAGCAGGCGGCGTTCGAGGCGGTGGCGCCGGGCGTACCGTGCGAGCACCTGGACGCGGTCGCCCGCACGGTGATCACCGACGCCGGTTACGGCGAGTTCTTCATCCACCGCACCGGCCACGGCATCGGGATGACCACGCACGAGCCGCCGTACGTGGTGCCCGGCGAGAAGCAGCCGCTGGTGCCGGGGATGTGCTTCTCGATCGAGCCGGGCATCTACCTGCCGGGCCGGTTCGGGGTCCGGATCGAGGACATCGTCACGGTCACCGGTTCCGGCGGGCGGCGGTTCAACGACAGCAGCCACGCCCTCGCCGTCGTGCACTGACGTTGACTTCGACCCCGCTCGAAGTCGTACGGTCGGCGCATGGGTGACGAGATCTTCACCGCCGTGGAGCGGGAGTTCCTGAGCGGTCAGGGGTTGGCGCGGCTGGCCACGATCGGGCCGGACGGCGGGCCGCAGGTGCGACCGGTGGGGTTCGTCCTCGACGCCGCCGGTGGGACCGTCGACATCGGCGGGCCGCGCCTGGCCGAGAGCCGCAAGTACCGCAACGTCGAGGCGAACCCGCTGGTGTCGCTGGTGGTCGACGACATGACCCCGGACGAGCCGGGCGCGGTGAAGCCGGGCTGGGGGCGCGGCGTCGAGATCCGCGGCTGGGCCGAGACGCTGACGCTGGCCGAGCCGCCGATGGCGGCCGGCTTCTTCGCCAACGAGGTGATCCGGATCCACCCGGTTCGCATCATCAGCTGGCACCTGGATTCCGACCGCCTCCAGGACGCCCGCACCGTCGGCGAGCCGCCCAGCTAGCGGCCTGCCGTCGACCGGCGCCGAACTGGCGGGTTCGGGCCGGTACGGCGTTGCCGGCGGGCGTGGTCCGCCGAGCGGCGCGGGGCCAGGGTCAGCCGTCGTGCCGCTGGGTGCTGACCTGCTCGACGGCGGGCAGGCGGTCGTCGGCGGCCGTGGCCGGTGCGAGCCGGGTGACGGCGTCGGGCAGCGGGCCGACGGTGAACACCCGGACGGCCGGGCCGACGGTGACTCCGGCGAAGGAGGCCGTGTCCGGCACCCGGTCCGGCAGCCGCACGGGGTGCGGGCCGGCGCCGAGGTCGCCGTCGAACACCAGCATCGACGTGCTGCGCGGTTCCGGCGGCACGAACGAGGTCATCCACCACGCCTGCACGGTGACGTGGCCGGCTTCGGCGAGGGTGAGCCGTACCGTGCGCCGGGCCGCGTCGTAGCCGATCTCCCCGGTCGGTGCCTCGGTGCCGGTGGCGGCCCGTACCTGGGCCGCGATGAGGCCGGGGATGCCGGCGAGCCCCTGGACGAAGGACACCCGCGGGTTTCGGGCGCGCACGCCGGCGCGCAGCTGGTCTTTCGTGTCGGCCGGGACCATGCCCCCGAAGACCAGGACGTCGAGCTCGGTGACGTCGTGGTCGTCGAGGACCCGGTCGAACCGGTTGGTCGCGTCGGCGGCGTACCCCTGGGCGCGCAGAGCCTCGACGGTGTCCAGGAGCACCTGCGGGCTGCGGCCGACGACGAGTACGCGTCCGGGCCGGTTCTCGATGTGCACGAGGGATCTCCTTGCCGGTCGGTTCAGCATTCAATGTTGGTCATGCCAACATAGCGAGTGTTGGTGTTACCCACAACTGGTACGCTCGGCGGGTGCCTCCGCGACATCGCGACACCGACCGCGTACCGAGCCGGCTCGAAGGCCGCGCGACCTGGCTCGTCAGCCGGGCGTACGCGCGCTCGTCCGGGCTGCTCAACGCCGGTTTCGGGGCCGCCGGTGGCGGGCTGCGCGGCTACCACTACCGGCTGCTCGCGGCGCTTGCGGAGTGGGGACCGGCGAGCCAGGCGCAGCTGGGCCGGCAGACCGGGATCGACCGCAGCGACGTGACCGCCGCGCTGACCGAGCTGGAGTCACGCGACCTGATCGAGCGCACGGCCGATCCGGACCACGGGCGGCGGAAGATCGTCACGATCACCGCCGCCGGGGTCGACCAGCTGCACCGACTCGACCAGGTCGTCGACGGCGTCCAGGACGACTTCCTCGCGCCGCTGACGCCCGCCGAACGGGACCGGCTCGTCACCCTGCTGACCCGGCTCCTGGACACACCGCACTGACCCGAACCGGCTCGGCTGGTGGCCGCACCGCGCTGACCCGGCTGGTGGCCGCACCGCGCTGACCCGGCTGGTGGCCGCACCGCGCTGACCAACGTCGGCTCGTGGACGCAGCGCGGCCTGGCACCGGGCGGCCGGGAAGCACCCGCTAGCGCGGTGGCAACGACCGCGGCAGGCCGAACGGCGCGAGCGTACCGGCGTCGAACCGGGTCAGCGCGGCGATCCGGTCGCCGGCGAGGCCGAGAACGAACAGGCCGGTGCCGTGCCGGGTGCCGTCCGGGCCGCACAGGTAGGCGCCGAACGCGGGCTGGCCGTTCGCCCGCGTCGGCACCAGCTCGAACCGTCGGCCCGCCCCGAACAGCAGGCCGCAGAACCGGCCCACCACGTCGCGCCCCTGGTACTCCAGCGGCAGCGGCGGCATCGACATGAACACGTCGTCGGTGAGCAACCCGACCAGCGCGGCCAGGTCGGCCGACTCCCAGGCGGCGACGAACCGGGCCACGATCGCCCGTTCGGTCGGTGCGGTCGGTGCCGCCGCCGTGCCGGTCTGCTGCCGCTCCCGCAGGCCGGACCGGGCCCGCTTGAGGGCGCTCTTCACCGCGTCGACGGTGGTGTCGAGCATGGTCGCCACCTCGTCCGCCCGGAACCCGAGCACGTCGCGCAGCACGAGCACGGCGAGCTGGCGCGGTGGCAGCGTCTGCAACGCGGTCACGAACGCGAGCGAGATCGCCTCGGCCTGCTCGACCCGTACCTCCGGGCCGGGCGGCGCGGTGTCGGGGTCGGCGAGCAGCTCGTCCGGGTACGGCTCCAGCCAGACCACCTCGCCGAGCCGGGTCGGCTCCGGTGGTTCGACGTTCGGGATCTCCCAGCGGGCCGGGTTGCGGCGGGCGGCGGCCCGGCGCGCGTTCAGGCACCGGTTGGTGGCGATCCGGTACAGCCAGGTGCGCAGTGACGCGCGGCCCTCGAAGCCGGCGAAGCCGCGCCAGGCGGACAGCAGCGTGTCCTGCAGCGCGTCCTCCGCGTCGTGGAACGAGCCGAGCATCCGGTAGCAGTGCACCTGCAGTTCCCGCCGGTACGGCTCGGTCAGTTCGCGGAACGCCTCGCCGTCGCCGGCCCGCGCGCGGGACATCGGTTCGGTCGGCATCGTAGCCACCCCCGGGTCGTCTCGATGGTCTCGTCCTCGGCGGTACGGACACCGCCGGTACCGGAAAGGGGGCGCCGGGCGGCTGTCGGTCTTGTCACGCCGCGGTGGCGCCACGTGCGCCGCGCCGCGGTGTCTGCCCCGGTGACAGTCGAGCAGGTGACCCTGGGAGTACACCATGGCAAGGATCGTGATCAGTGAGAACGTCTCGGTCGACGGCGTCGTCGAGGTCGGCGACGGGTTCGACCGGGGCGACTGGTACGCCCGGATCGGCGTGGCCGACCGGGAGGCCTGGGCGAAGCTGGAGTACGACGAGGCGCTCGGTGCGGCCGCGCTGCTGCTGGGCCGGCGGACGTACGAGTGGTTCGTGGCGCAGGGCTGGCCGTCCCGGTCCGGCGGCTGGGCGGACCGGTTGCGCGAGCTGCCCAAGTACGTCGTGGCCGGTGGCACCGACCCGGACCGCTGGGCCAACACGACGGTACTGACCGGGCCCGTCGCCGACGCGGTCGCGGCGCTGAAGCGAGACATCGCCGGCGAGATCGTGCTGTACGGCAGTGGCCGGCTGGCGCGCGCCCTGCTCGCCGCCGACCTGGTCGACGAGCTGCGCCTCGTGACGTACCCGTTCGTGGTCGGTGCCGGCGAGCGGCTGTTCGGGGGGACCGACGCGGTGCGGCCGCTGTGCCTCGCCGAGAGCCGGACGGTGGGGGAGGGTCTCGTCCTGCTCACCTATCGCCCGGCCTGACGCTCGTGGCCCGTCGGGGGCCGGTGCGGCCCCCGACGGTCTCAGCCGAGCAGCAGGAGCAGACCGCCGACGACGGCGAGGACGCCGGTGCCGGCGTGCACCGCGTACGCGGTGATCTTCGGGCCGCCACGCCGCAGCACGGTCAGGCAGTCGGCGAACGCGGCCACGCTGCCGGCGAACAGGATCCAGCCGGCGACGGTGTGCGCGCCGAGCAGCAGCGGCACCGCGATCATCAGCGCGCAGGCGAGGTCGCGGTTGCCCTTGACCGACAGGTAGGTCCCGGCGTCGCCGTTCGGGTCGGCGTGCACGCCGTAGCCGGCGGCCGCGGCGCGCGGGGTGACGAGGAACCGGATGGCGATCCACACCAGTCCGGCGGAGATCACGGCGGCGATGACGGTACCGGCGATGGTCATGACTTCTCCGAATCGTGGGGTCGGGCCGTCCGGCCCGACCAGTGAATCTAGCAGTGCTAGTAATGCGGTCAGCGAAAGAGTAGCACTGATTCTGAATCTAGCAATGCTAGGATCGGGGCATGAGCATCCAGTCCCGTCGCGAACGCGAACGCGCCGAGCGGCACCAGCTGATCGTCACCGCCGCCCGCGAGCTGGCCGAGGCCGAAGGCTGGGACGCGGTCACCACCCGCCGCCTCGCCGCCCGGATCGAGTACAGCCAGCCGGTGCTGTACAGCCACTTCCGCGGCAAGGAGGCGATCATGAAGGCCGCCGCGCTGGAGGGCATCGGCGAGCTGGCCGAGCGGCTGCGCGCGGCCCGGCAGGGCGAGCCCGACCCGGCGGCGGCGATGCGCGCCTTCGCGGCCGGCTACGTCGAGTTCGCGACCCGGCAACCCGCGCTCTACGCGGCGATGTTCACGCTCACCAGCGACCTGTCCTTCGGCACCGCGGACAGCCCGGACACGCTGCGCGCGGCGTTCGCCGAGTTCACCGCCACGGTACGGCCGTTCGCCCGGCCCGGCGTCGACCTGGAGACGCTGGCCGAGACGTTCTGGGCGGCGCTGCACGGCCTCGTCGCGCTCGACGGCAGCCACCGGCTGCGCCCCGGCCGTACCGCGGACCGGCTGACCCTGCTGGTCGACCGGTTCCTGTGCTGAACCCCGGCGGCTGTCGGGCGACCGTGGCCCGGCGCGGCCGGGTCAGTCCTCGGCGAGCACGATGATGCTGTCGCCGGGTCGTACGGTCAGCGGCTCGGCCTTGTCCGGGTTGAGCACGATGCCGAACGTGGGCGGCTGGTGCGACTGCGCCGCGACCCGGTAGCCGATCGCCGACTCGCCCTTCGCCCGGGCCGCCTCGACCACCGTCTGGTAGTTGATCGGCACCCCCGGCCGCACGTACCGGCCGGCCGGCTTCAGGTAGATCTCGCAGCCGTCCGCGTCGAACAGGTCGTCGAACAGCCGGGCCAGGTGCGGGTTCTCCGACACCTGCGTCATCATCAGGGTCAGCAGCTTGTCGCTGACGATGAAGTCGTCGGCCTGGGTGACCTGGGCCAGCGCCCGGTTCCGGTCGTCGGCCATCTCGCTGACGATGGAGAACCGGTCGCCGAGCTGCTGTTCCATGTCGCGCAGCTGCAACAGCGTGGCGAGGGTACGCGAGTCGGCGAGCTGCGGATCGACGTCGTCGCCGCACAACACGATGATGTGGTCGAAGTTCTGGATTCCCAACGACTCCAGCACCGCGCGGTCCGAGCTGTCCTCGGCCTTGAAGTCGAGCAGCATGTTCTGCACGCTGAGCTTGCGCATCGACGGCTCGGCGTCCGGGTGGCTCGCCACCACGTGCGCCTCGGACCCGGGCGACACGTACTGGTCGAGCTGGCGCAGCACCCCCTCGGCGCGGGCGTTCCAGCCGAGGATCAGGGTGCGTTCCTTGATCGCCGGCGAGTTCGGGATCGCGGTGATCGCGGGGCCGTGCACCGGCGCCGGACCGGTGGGGGACAGCACGACGGTGTCGTCGTCCGCCGAGATCGCGATCAGCCGGTCGCCGGGCCGGATCGGCATCCGACTGTCCGGGTTGACCGCGATCCGCCCGTCGCCGCCGAGGATCCCGATGATCGACGAGGTGCGGTACGCGTGCAGCGCGTCGGCGTAGGTGTGCCCGACCAGCGCCGGCTCCTCCTTCAGGTACACCTCGTCGCCGCCGAAGTCGAGCAGGTCGGTGTACACCACCGACAGCCCGGACTGCCGGCAGGTCTGCACGATGAGCCGGGCGGCGATGTCGTTGGCGTCGATCAGGTACGCGTTGGGGCCGCCGGCGAGCCGTGCCGCGGCGAGGTTCTTCGTCTCGCTGACGCAGCCGACGACCGGGCAGGGCTGGGTGCTGCCCTCCCGGGCCCGGTTGATCGCGAGCAGGGTACGGACCAGGTTGGCGTCCGGGTTCGTCTCCGCCAGCGGCAGGATGATCACCGACTTCGCCTCGGCCGGGTTGACGATCATGATGTCGTCCGGATCCACCGGGTCACCGGTGCGGCAGACGATCCGCATCCGGCCGACGTCGGGCACCTTGGCCCGGATCTCGTCCTCCATCTCGACCTTGTCCCGGTCGGCCAGGATCGCGACGCACGACCTGCGCTGGTTCTCGTTCGCCTCGGCGAGCTCCGACAGCACCGTGAACACCTGGTCGGACCAGCCGAGTACGACGGTGTGGCCCTGCTCCAGCACCTCCGACCGGCCCTTGCGCAGGTCGGTGAGCTTCGCGTCCAGGCCGGTGGTGAGCACACCGATGAAGGCGGTGACGATCATGATCCCGCCGATGGTGATCAGGAACGCGATCGCGATGTACCACCAGTGCCCGGTGTCGCCCGCGACCGTCCCGGGGTCCATGGCGTGCAGGACGGCCTGCCACAGCGCGGCGAGCAGCCCGCGCGGTTCGCCCTCGCTGGAGCCGGGATGCACCAGCAGCTCCACCAGCCAGGCCAGCACGCCGCCGATGACGACGACGGCGAGCGAGGCGACGGCGAGCCAGCCGACCAGGGCCGGGGTGCCCCTGGACATCGTCCGGTCGAACCAGTACCGGATTCGTCGACGGAACGTGATGGCGGGCACCGCTTCTCCCCGTGCGCTGGCTGTGTCCCGCCTGAGCCGGCGGGGCCGGCACATCGTGTCGGCGACCGATGGTAGGCCGCCGCGCAAGCCCGCTCTCACCCCCGTGATCTGCGATTCATCCGTGCTCGCCGACAGTCGGAGCGCGGTCGCTCCCGGTGTTCACCGGCCGGCCGCGACCCGGACCGGCAGTGGCGACCAGTTACCGAAAGTCACCACCGGCCATTGCCGTGGCGGTACATCAGGGCGCGGTCGGCGCGCCGCCGGCAGCGCGGTACGGCAAGGTGGGGTCAGCGTGCCGTCGGCAGGGTGAGGATCTCGGCGCCGTCGGCGGTGATCGCGATGGTGTGCTCGGTGTGCGCGGTGCGGCTGCCGGTGGCACTGCGCAGCGTCCAGCCGTCGGCGTCGGTGACCAGCTGGGCGGTGTCGGCCATGATCCACGGCTCCAGCGCGAGCAGCAGTCCGGGCCGCAGGGTGTAGCCGCGGCCGGCGCGACCGGTGTTCGGGATGTGCGGGTCCTGGTGCATCGTCGAGCCGATGCCGTGCCCGCCGAACTCGGTGTTCACCGGGTACCCGGCGGCGGTCAGCACCGCGCCGATGGCGTGCGAGAGATCGCCGATGCGGGCACCCGGCCGGGCGGCGGCGATGCCGGCACGCAGGGCGCGCCGGGTCGCATCGATCATGGCGAGGCTCTCCGGCGGCTGGGTGTCGCCCACCACGAAGCTGATCGCGGCATCCGCGGCGATGCCGTCCTTGGCCACCGCGAGGTCGAGGGTGAGCAGGTCGCCGTCCGCGAGCGTGCGGTCGTGCGGCATGCCGTGCAGCACGGCGTCGTTGACCGACGTGCAGACGTAGTGGCCGAACGGTCCGCGGCCGAAGGACGGCTCGTAGTCGACGTAGCAGGACTCGGCGCCGGCCGCGACGATCATGTCCCGGGTCCACCCGTCGATCTCCAACAGGTTGGTACCGACGGTGCTGCGGGACTCGAGCGTCTGCAGGATGTCGGCGACCAGCGCGCCGGTGACCTTCGCCCGGGCCAGTTCGGTGTCGTTCAGGATCTCGATCATGGGTTCCGTTCCCGCTCGTCCAATAACTATACCGGCAATACTATCCCGGTATTAGAATCGGGTCATGGTCAGGTTGCCACTCAGTCCCGCGGAGCTCGAACGCGGCGCCCGCCTCGGCGCCCTGCTGCGTCGAGCCCGCGGCGAGCGCTCGATGCTCGACATCGCGCTCGACGCCGGCGTCTCACCGGAGACGCTGCGCAAGATCGAGTCGGGCCGGGTGGCCACCCCCGCCTTCTCCACCATCGCGGCGATCGCCGCCGTGCTCGGCCTGTCCCTCGACGCGGTGTGGGCCGAGATCAACCAGCCCGACCACGACGCCACGCCGGCCCGACGGGCCGGCGACCGCCTCGCCTCGTAGGCCCGAAACCCGGCCGGACACCGGGTGCACCGGTCAGAGCCGGCCGGAGGCCTTGAGATCGAGGTAGACGTCGGTGACCGTGCCGGCGAACTCGGTCGCCGCCGCGTCGACCACGACGACACCGTTGCGCCGCAACGCATCCGCGATGCGGCGCCGCTCCGCCAGGGCCCGCTCCGCGGCGGCCGCCGCGTACACGTCGGCGAGCACGTCGTGCCGGGCGGTCAGCCGGTCCAGGGTGTCGTCGTGGGTCGCGGCGAGCAGCACCGTGTGCCGGTCGGTCAGCATCGGCAGTACCGGCAGCAGCCCCTCCACCAGCGCGCCCGGGGCGAGCTCGGTGAACAGCACGACCAGCGAGCGCTTCCGCTCGGTGCGCAGGATCTCGCCGGTGACCAGCTCGAAGTCGGTCTCCACCAGCGCCGGCGTCAGCGGCGCCAGCGCGTCGGCGAACCGGGGCAGCAGGCTGGCCGCGCCCGCACCGCGCACCGCCGTGCGTACCTCGGTGTCGGCGGCGAGCAGGTCGACCTGGTCACCGCCGCGGGAGGCCACCGCGGCCAGCAGCAGGCAGGCGTCCAGCGCGGCGTCCAGCCGCGGCTCGTCGCCGATCCGGGCCGCCGCGGTACGGCCGGTGTCCAGCACGCACAGCACCCGGCGGTCCCGCTCCGGCCGCCAGGTGCGCACCAGCACCTCGGCGCTGCGGGCGGTGCCCCGCCAGTCGATCGACCGCACGTCGTCGCCCGGCACGTACTCGCGCAGCGCGTCGAACTCGGTGCCCTGGCCCCGGCCGCGGATCGTCACCGTGCCGTCCAGCACCCGCAGCCGGGCGAGCTTCTCCGGCAGATACCGGCGGGCGGAGAACGGCGGCAGCACCCGCAGCCGCCACCGCGGCGTCATCGCCGTCGCCGCCCGCGCGGTGGCCTGCCGGTAGCCGAACCGCAGCGGACCGTACGAGCGGACCGTGACCCGCCGCGCCGGCCGGTCACCGCGCCGGGTCGGGGTCAGCGTCACGGTGATCGTCGTGCTGCCGCCGACCGGCAGCGACACCCACCGGACCGGCCGGTCCGCGCCCGCCGACGGCTCCCAGGCGTCCCGCACGGTGGCCCGCAGCGGCCGGGTCGCCTCGTTGCGCACGTGCAGCCGTACCGTCGCCGACTCGCCCAGCCGGACCCGGGTGTCACCGGTGCGCGACAGCCGGACGGCGGAGATCGGCGCCGCGGCCACCATGTCCACGATGGACAGTGCCAGTACCGCGGCGATCGAGCACGCCACCCCGAGCACCGGGCTCGGCCACAGCGGCAGTGCCACCGCCAGCACGGCGAGCAGCGCCACCGGTCGCCAGGTCAGCACCGCCGCCCCCGAACGTGGCACGGCAGGGTGCCCGACTCTCCGGCGACGGACCGGGCGGGCGACGCAGCCCGCGGCTCCGGGGCGCGCTTCGCCGCTGCCGCGCGGAGTTGCGCGACGGGTCGCGAGCCGGCTCGGCTGGGCATCGCGGTCAGCGCGGCGTCGGGACGCTGGCGAGGACCGAGTCGAGCACGGCGTCGCTGGTGACGCCGGCCAGCTCCGCCTCCGGGCGCAGCCGGACCCGGTGCCGCAGTACCGGCCGGACCAGCGCCTTCACGTCGTCCGGCGTGACGAAGTCGCGGCCGGCGAGCCAGGCCCACGCCTTCACCGCGGACAGCAGCGCGGCCGAGGCACGCGGCGAGGCACCCAGCGCCAGCGACGGCGCCGTGCGGGTTGCCCGGCACACGTCCAGCAGGTACGCCAGGACGACGTCGGCGACCTGCACCGCACCGGCCTGTCGGTGCGCCGCGGCCAGGTCCGCCGGCCCGGCGACCGGCTCGACCCCGGCCGCGGCCAGGTCGTGCGGGTCGAAGCCGCGGTGGTGCGCGGACAGCATCGCGAGCTCGGCGGTGCGCTCCGGCAGCGGTACCGTCAGCTTCAGCAGGAAGCGGTCCAGCTGCGCCTCCGGCAGCGAGTAGGTCCCCTCGTACTCGATCGGGTTCTGGGTGGCGGCGACCGTGAACGGCTCCGGCAGGGTGCGGGCCACGCCGTCGATGGTGACCTGGCGCTCCTCCATCGCCTCCAGCAGCGCCGACTGCGTCTTCGGCGGCGTCCGGTTGATCTCGTCGGCGAGCAGCAGGTTGGTGAACACCGGCCCCTCGCGGAACTCGAACTCGGCGCTGCGCGCGTCGTACACCAGCGAACCGGTGACGTCGCCGGGCATCAGGTCCGGGGTGAACTGGATCCGCTTGTGCGACAGCGACAACGCCCGCGCCAGCGTGCGCACCAGCAGCGTCTTCGCCACCCCCGGCACGCCCTCGAGCAGCACGTGACCGCGGCACACCAGCGCGATCACCAGGCCGGAGACCACCGCGTCCTGGCCGACCACGACCTTGCCCACCTCGGCCCGCAGCCGACCCAGCGCCGCCCGGGCGTCCCCGTCCGCACCGGCCGCCGGTGCCTCCGGCAACGTACCGATCCGCGGCTCACCGATGTCCTGCACGCCCTGTCCCTTCGTTCGCACTGCCGTACCGCGGGTCGAGCACCCGGCGCCGCAACTCGGCCAGGTCGGCGGCGAGCGCGCGCAGTTCGTCGTCGCGCTCCGGTGCCGGACCGTACAACACCGACTCGACCCGTTCGATCGGCCAACCGGACGCGGTGGCCAGCGCCTCCGCGCCGGTCGCCGCGGCGGCGTCGCCGACCCCGGCCCGCAACCGCCGCAGGGTACCGGCCCGCAGCGCCGCGGCGGCGGCCGCGCGGGCGTTGGACCGCCGGTACAGCCGGGCCCGGCCGAGGACCGTCTCGGTGCTCGGCACCAGTACCGGCAGCGGTTCGCTCACCGGCCCGCCGAGCCGCCGGGCCCGCCACGCGGCGAACAGCACCGCCGCGACCAGCAACTGGACCACGATCGCCCACACCCAGGGCGGCAGCGCCGACCACAGCGGGTTCGGCGGCGCACCGCCGCCGTCGGACGAGCCGTCGCCGGCCGAACCGCCATCGGCCCGGGAACCGGAGTCACCGCCCACCGTCGCCGAGGGCGGCGGCTCGTACGTCGGCCCGGTCACGGTCGGCTCCGGCCGTTCCGGGCTCGCGGTCGGCACCGGCGGCAGCGGCGCCTGCTCGACCGGTTCCGGCCGGTGCAGGCTGAGCCAGACCACCGGGAGGGGGCCGAGCAGCGCGGTGGCGAGCGCCGCGTTGCGGTGCTCGCCGATCCGGTCGTTGCGGAACACGTCCGCCGCGCCGACCAGCACCACCTGCGGCCCGCCGGTCGCCGGCAGCAGCAGTACGCCGCCGGCATAGCAGCGGTGCGCGCCGGGCACGGTCGCCGCGTACGTGTCGCCGCGCACCGCCGCCGGCCCAACCGACGGGCCGTCCGCGCAGCCCGCGTCGGCCACCCCGGTGGTCCAGCGGCTGCCGGTGCGGCGGGCCGGCAGCCGCTGCTCGTCCAGCACCGTCGGCGATGGCGCGACGAGCACGACCCGGCGGTACCCAGTCGACCGGAGCAGCCGCTCGAGCCGCGCCGGGCGCACGTAGCCCGGCGCGGTGACCAGCAGCGTCGCATCTTCGCCGGTGACCGACAGCGCGGCCGCCGAACTGCCGACCCGGTGCACCGGCGTGCCCGCGGCGGCCAGCCGGCGCGCGACGGTGCCGGAGCCGATGCCGGCGCGCGAGGCCGGCTCCAGGAACTGCGCGTCGGCGGGCGTGACCCGCTGCACCGCCCAGGCCACGATCGTGACGGTGAACAGCAGCAGGACCGCCGCCGCCGGCGCCATCCACCGCCGGAACCGGAACCGGCGCCGGGCCGCCCGCGTCGTCATCGCGCCGCCCCCGCCCGCTCCGACACGGCCGCGGCCAGGGCACGCATCCGGGCGTCGTCGGCCGCGGTGGCGGTGCGCCGGGCGTACCAGATCCGGGAGAACACGTCGGCCGCCTCGGTCATCGTCCCGGCCAGTTGCGGGGCGGCGCGGCCGGCGGCCGCGGCCAGCTCGGTGACCGTCCACTCCGGACGGTGCGTGAGCACGCCGCGCTCGACCAGCTCACGCACCATCGCCCGCAACCGCTCCCGGACCGCCTCGGCGTAGCGGCCGGCCGCCGCGTACCGGTCGGCGAGCGAGGCGAGCTGCGCCGGCGGCACCTCCGGTACCGCGTCGTCGTCCGCCGGCTCCGGTGCCTCGACGCCGACCGGCGGATCGACCGGCTCGGGGCGCTGCCGCCGGCGCGGCCGCCAGTACAACGCCACCAGCGCGATCCCGGCGAGCAGCAGCACCAGCGCGGCCAGCCCCGCGACCCCACCCGGTACGTGGTCGGCCAGGTCGGCGACCAACTCGGTCCAGCCCCGCGACCAACTCACTGGATCGCCTCCAGGACGGTGCGGCACGCACGCTGCTCCCGGTTCACCCGCCCACTCACCGGATCGCCTCCAGGACGGTACGGCGACGGCGGGCCGAGGCGGTGGCGAGCGCCAGGTCGAGGCCCTCGGTACGCATCCGGTTCTCGAGATGCAGGCAGGCGTCCAGGCAGGCCAGCGCCGGGTAGGCGATCGCGTCGACCACCACCCAGCCGATCGCCGCGGCGAACGGCACGGCGACCGGCGACCGGTCGAGCAACTGCTGCGCGCCGATACCGACCGCGAACCGGACGGTGAGCCAGCCGAGGTAGCCGAGCAGCCGGATGCCACCGGCCCGGCAGCTGCCGCGGACCAGCAGCACCAGCGGTCGGGCGATCACCTGGCCGCCGGTGGCGCGGTCGGCGACCAGCACCGGTACCACCAGGCCGCACGCGGCGTAGGCCACCGCCCAGGGCAGGCCGCAGGCGAACACGGCGCCGGCGGCGACCGCGCCGATCAGCACCGCCAGCCCGAGCACCGCCGGCCAGCGGCGGCCCGGTGCGGTGAGCAGGGTGCGCCGGCCGACCGGGTCGCCGACGACGGTACGGGCGGCGGCGACGCTCGCCGGTGCGGCGAGGATCGCGATCGCCGCGGACTCGGTACCGAGCCAGGCGCCGAGCCACAACCAGAAGCCGGTCGGATCGGACCACACGGAGGCGGGCATCGGCGCGACCAGCCCGACCAGCGCCTGCTGGCCGAGCGCGACGACCAGGCCCAGCGCGACCAGCGGCGGCCAGCCGCGGCGCAGCAGTACGACGGAGGCGTCCAGCAGCTCGCCGACGGTCATCGGCCGCAGCGGCAGCTCCGTCTCCATCGCACTCTCCCCGGCTGGGCGGCCCGTCGCGGCCTTCGACGCAGCCGCCATCCTGGCATGCGCGCGCCCGCCCGGCGGCGTCAGCCGGTGTCGAACAGGCGGAGGAACGTCGCCGCCTCGACCGCGGCCCGGTCCTCGTCGCGGTCCGTGATCGCCTCGACCAGGCCGGTGTGGCTGAGGTACTCGTCCGGCCGCACCTCGCCGCCGACGCAGGTGTGCAGCACGTCCCGCAGCGCCTCGCCGAAGTCCGCGTACAGCTCGATCAGCATCGTGTTGTGCGAGCACGCGGCGACCGCGTGGTGGAACCGGGCGTCGTTCTCGACGAACAGTTGGGCGTCCTGGTCGGCCCACGCCGCCTCGCGCGCGGCGAGCGCCGCCCGCAGCGCCGTCAGGTCGTCCTCGGTACGCCGGCGGGCGGCCAGCCGGGCGGCCTCCACCTCCAGGCCGCGCCGCAGCTCGGTGGCGTCGCGCAGTTCGGCCCGGGCGAGCCGCCGGCGCACCGCGCCGACCAGCTCGTTGTCGGCCCGCACGTACGTACCGGCGCCCTGCCGGGACTCCAGCAGGCCGAGGTGGGCGAGCGCCCGGACCGCCTCGCGGAGGGTGTTGCGGCCCACGCCGAGCGCCGCGACCAGGTCCGGTTCGGTGGGGATCTTGCTGCCCACCGGCCACTCGCCCGACGAGATCTGCTCCCGCAGCTGCGCGATCACCTGGTCGACCAGGGGGGTACGGGCGGCGCTGTGCAGTGGCATTGTGCACAACCTCCTGTCATCCAGTCATCCCATGATTCTACGATGGTTCTCGTGCCGGAGACGACCCAGGACCAGCAGCCCGCCCGTACCGCGCCCGCCGGGGCCGGCGCGCACGAGCCCGGCCGCCGACGGGCCCGCTGGCTGATCGCCGCCGGCATCCTGCTCGTCGCGCTCAACCTGCGACCCGCCATCACCAGCGTCGGCGCGCTGCTCGACCAGTTGCAGTCCGGGCTGCACATGTCCGGCGCCACCGCCGGGCTGCTGACCACCCTGCCGGCACTGTGCTTCGGCGCGTTCTCCGGCCTCGCCCCGCGACTGGCCGCCCGGTTCGGGGCCGACCGGGTGCTGCTGACCGCGATGGCCGCACTCGTCGCCGGCCTCGTGCTGCGCCCGCTGGCCGGCTCGGCGGCGGTGTTCCTCGCCGTCAGCGTGCTCTGCCTGGCCGGCATCGCCGCCGGCAACGTCACCCTCCCGGTGCTGGTCCGCACGTACTTCCCGGAGCGACTCGGGCTGATCACTGGGCTGTACACGACGGTGCTCAACCTCGGCGCCGCGCTCGCCTCCGCGGTCGCGGTGCCGGCCGCCGAGGCGTCCGGCGGCTGGCGCAGCGGCCTCGCCCTGTGGGCCGCCATCGCGGTGCTCGGCCTGCTGCCGTGGCTCGGTGCGCTGCGCCGGCGAGGGGTCGAGGCGGCGGCCACCGCGCCGACCGGGCGGACGCCGACCGTTCGCCCGTCCCGTACCCGGTTGGGCTGGGCCCTCGCGGTCTACATGGGCACCCAGTCGCTGCAGGCCTACGTGGTGTTCGGCTGGCTGGCGAAGATCTTCGCCTCGGCCGGGTTCTCCTCGTCCACCGCCGGGCTGCTGGTGTCGCTGGTGGTGGCGATGGGGATGCCGATCGCGTTCTTCCTGCCCACGCTCGCCGGCCGGACCCGCGACCAGCGGCCGTACGTGGTGCTGCTGGTCGGCTGCTACCTGGTCGGCTACCTCGGGCTGCTGGTGGCGCCGCACGCCGGCGCGCTGGTCTGGGCGTTGCTGATCGGCATCGGCGGCGGCGCGTTCCCGCTGGCGCTGCTGATGGTCGGGCTGCGCGCCCGTACCCCCGCCGGTACGGCCGGATTGTCCGGGTTCGTGCAGAGCATCGGGTACCTGATCGCCGCGGTCGGCCCGCTGCTGGTCGGCGTGCTGCACGACGCGACCGGCGGCTGGCTGGTGCCGATCGTGTTCCTGCTGGTGATGCTGGTACCGCAGCTGTTCGGCGGGCTGGTCGCCGGCCGCAACCGGTACATCGAGGACTGAGCGGCGCCGCCGGGCGTTCGGGCCGCCGGAATCGCTCTCAGACCGGTACTTTCGGGCGGATTCGGATGGCCGAACGGGTCGCACCAGGCGCGCAGGGGCAACCGGGTTTTCCGTAGGTTGGTCGGCTGATGAAACGATAGGGCCATGAGCGATACGCAACGAGGCGGAGCGCGGCGGTGGGACTTCGGTCGGCGCGCAACGCGGTGGGTGTCGGCGTGAGGGCGCGAGTGCTGGTCGTCGACGACGACCCGGCGCTGGCCGAGATGCTCGGGATCGTGCTGCGCAGCGAGGGGTTCATGCCCTCGTTCGTGGCCGACGGTGAGCGCGCCCTGGCCGCGTTCCGGGAGACCAGGCCGGACATCGTGCTGCTGGACCTGATGCTGCCCGGGATGAGCGGGATCGACGTCTGTCGGGCGATCCGCGGCGAGTCCGGGGTGCCGATCGTCATGCTCACCGCCAAGAGCGACACCGTCGACGTGGTCCTCGGCCTGGAGTCCGGCGCCGACGACTACGTGGTCAAGCCGTTCAAGCCCAAGGAGCTGGTGGCCCGGATGCGGGCCCGGCTGCGCCGCGGCGAGGACACCGCGCCGGAGCTGCTCACCATCGGCCCGCCCGGCCGGCAGATCAGCATCGACGTGCCCGCACACACCGCCACCCGCAACGGCGCCGAGGTCAAGCTGACCCCGCTGGAGTTCGACCTGCTCGTGGCGTTGGCACGCAAGCCGCGACAGGTGTTCACTCGTGAGGTGCTCCTGGAACAGGTCTGGGGCTACCGACACGCCGCGGACACCCGGCTGGTCAACGTGCACGTGCAGCGGCTTCGGGCCAAGATCGAGCCCGACCCGGAACGTCCCGAGATCATCCTGACCGTCCGCGGTGTCGGCTACAAGGCAGGCACGGGGTAAGGAACGATGAGCGAGCGCAGCGGACGAATCGCGCGGACGGTGTCCCGTGGGCGCTCGGAGCGTGGCGGCGAGCGTGTCATGAGCGGGCGCGGCGGAGGGCGGACGTGAGTCTGCTCGACTCCGTGGTGCGGCGGGCACGGACGACCTTGCACCGGGCGGCACCGGGGCTGGGTCGGCGGGCCCGCCGGGCGGTGTCCCCGTGGCGCCGCTCGCTGTCGCTGCGGGTCGTGTCGATCACGTTGCTCGTCTCGTCGCTGCTGGTGGCCGCGTTCGGCTACTTCGTGGCGAAGCAGATCACCGCCGGACTGGTGGTGGCCAAGCGGCAGGCCGCCGTGCGCCAGGTGTCCAGCGGCGCCGGCACGGTGACGCAGCAGCTCGCCGCGCTGTCCGGCGCGCAGGACCCGCAGCTCGCCGCGAGCGTGCGCGACGTCGTCGTCAACCTCTACAGCGTGCCCACCCGCGCCGGTACCTACGAGGTCAAGCTGGTGCCCGACTCCCGCATCGACGTCGCGCCGTACGGCGGGCCCGCGGCCGACCAGACCAGGATCGAGGTACCGGCGGCGCTGCGCGACACGGTCAGCCGCAAGGGCGCCCTGGCGTACCAGTTCACCACCGCGAACCCGGACGGCCAGGGCCGCCGGCCCTACCTCGCGGTTGGCGAGCACGTCGACGTCGGCTGGGGCGTGTTCAACCTCTACTACCTGTTCCCGCTGGACGACGAGGTCGCCGCGGCGAACCTGGTGCGCAACACGACGATCATCGCCGGGCTCGCGCTGGTGCTGCTGCTCGCGCTGATGGCGGCGATCGTGGCCCGGATGGTGGTGACCCCGGTGCGGGCCGCGGCGCGCACCGCGCAGCGGTTGTCCGCCGGGCTGCTGCACGAACGGATGGAGGTGCGCGGCGAGGACGATCTCGCCCGGCTCGCCGCCTCGTTCAACCAGATGGCGAGCAACCTGCAGAACCAGATCGTCCGGCTGGAGGAGCTGTCCCGGCTGCAGCGCCGGTTCACCTCGGACGTCTCGCACGAGCTGCGCACCCCGCTGACCACGGTCCGGATGGCCGCCGACATGCTCTACGCCGGCCGGGACGAGTTCCCGCCGGCCGCGGCCCGCAGCTCCGAGCTGCTCGCCGACGAGCTGGACCGGTTCGAGGCGCTGCTGACCGACCTGCTGGAGATCAGCCGGTTCGACGCCGGGTTCGCCGTGCTCGACGCCGAGGCGGTCGACCTGGTACCGATCGTGCAGCGGGTCGCCGCCGGCTTCGCCGTCCTGGCCGAACGGCTGCACGCACCGGTGCAGCTGCACACCCCGGACGGTCCGGTGATCGCCGAGGTCGACCCGCGCCGGGTCGAGCGGGTGCTGCGCAACCTGATCGGCAACGCGATCGAGCACGGCGAGCACCGGCCGGTGGAGGTCCACCTCGCGGCGGACGACCGTACCGTCGCGATCGCGGTTCGCGACCACGGCATCGGGCTGCGGCCGGGCGAGGAGAAGCTGGTGTTCAACCGGTTCTGGCGGGCCGATCCGTCCCGGGCGCGGCAGACCGGCGGTACCGGGCTGGGGCTGTCGATCAGCCTGGAGGACGCCCGGCTGCACGGCGGCTGGCTGGAGGCGTGGGGGGCGCCGGGGCAGGGTTCCCAGTTCCGGCTGACCGTGCCGGCCCGTGCCGGCGACCGGATCGTGTCGTCGCCGCTGCCGCTGGTCCCGCCGGACGCCGACGTGTCGCCGGCACCGCTGGCCCTGCCGGCCGGGCCGGCCACCGGCACGCTGGACGACGGGACGCCGTCCCTCGACCCGGACGCCGACCCGCTCACCGCCGGCAGTACCCGCGGAGGCGGCGATGAGTAGCCGGCGCCGCGGCCTGCTCGGCGCCACCCCGCGCCGGAGTCTCCTCGGCGCCGCCCCGCGCCGGAGCCTGCTCGGTGCCGCGCTCGCCGGGCTGCTGGGCGTGACGGTCACCGCCTGCGGGGTGCCGAGTTCCGGTCCGCCGGTGGTGGTGAAGTCGGCGCCGGTGGGCGCCGGCGACGACAACGTGCCGCAGGCGCCGCACCGCGATCCGCCGCCCGACCCGGCCACCGCGAGCGGCCCGACCGACCTGGTCAACCAGTTCTACGGGGCGGCCGGCTACGATCCGAGCCCGGACCAGCTGCGCGCCAACGTGACCCAGTTCTTCTCCGCGGACGCCCGGGGCCGGTGGCACCAGGACCCGGCCGGGCTGACCGTGGTGCGGATCAACACCAACACGGTCACCGCGCAGGGCAAGGACAGGCACGGCCGCCCCACCGCGACCGTGCAGGTACGCGGCGAGCTGGTCGGCACGCTGACCGACGACGGCTCGGTCGAGTCGCCGAGCCCGCACACCAGCCGGCAGTACCGGCAGGAGTTCCGGCTCGAGCAGTGGCCGACCGGGACCGGCGGCAAGGAGTGGTTGATCACCAACCCGCCGGACCACACGCTGATCTCCACCGAGGCGATGACCGCCGACTACACGGCCACCCCGGTCTACTTCGCCAGCCCGGACCACCAGTCGCTGGTGCCCGACCTGCGGTACGTGTCGAAGACGATCGCACCGGTGAAGGAGCGCACCATCCTGGTCGACTGGCTGCTCGACGGCCCGTCGCGGTGGCTCGCCCCGGCCGTGGTCAACGACATCCCGGACGGCACCAAGCGGCGTGGCAACGTGGTCGCGCAGAGCGACAAGGACGTCGTGGTGGTCGATCTGACCAGCGAGGCGGTCGGCGCGAAACACCTGCTGACGATGGCCGCGCAGCTGGCCTGGACGCTGCGCGCCCGGGTGTCCCGGCTGCAGCTGCGGGTCGAGGGCAGGCCGTTCCCGGTGCCGGGCATCAGGGACGGCGGCAGCACGTTCGACACCGGTTCGCTGCGCACGTTCAACCCGGGCACCCTCGCCGCCAACTCCGGCGGGTACTACGTCTCGCACGGCATCGTGATCCCGGCGGCGAGCAAGCAGTGGTTGCCGGGCGTGCTGTCGGCCCCGGCCACCACGGGGCTCAACAGCGACGTGCAGCGTGCCGCGCTGAACGTCGACTCGTCCGCCACGGCGCTGGTGCGCAGCGACGACGACGGCCGGCCGGCGCTGTGGATCGGGCACACCATCGGGGACGCCAAGTCGACCGACGCCCGGTTCGTCCGGGCCGAGGGGCTCGGCGGCGCCACCGAGATCGGCCGCCCCAGCCTGCTGCCACACTCGTCGACCGCGCTGGTACCGGTGGACGGCAGCCTGCGGATGGCGACCGGCACCGGCCACACCGAGAAGGTGCCGTTCGCGCCCGGGTCGCCCGGGGGCGAGGTGACCGCAGTGGCGGTCTCGCCGGACGGCTGCCGGATCGCGCTGGTGCGCGGCGGGCACCTGTACGTGGCGCCGCTGATCCAGCAGGGCTCGGCGCTGTCGGTCGGCCGGATGCGCGCGGTGGCGAGCAGCTTCACCGACCTCAGCGAGGTCTCCTGGACCCAGGACGACGACATCGCGTTCGGCGGCCGCGGCTCGGTCGCCGCCGCCAGCGGGCAGTCCGGCGCGGTGCGTGGCGGCGCCTGGCAGTTCAGCCTGGACGACGTCTCGTCCGATCTGCTCACCGGCACCAGCGGGGACCGCGTCCCGGAGTACGTCGCGTCCGGCACCACCGACCCGGCCCGCGGTGCCGCGCACGGCATCATCCTGATCTCGATCAACGGCAAGCTGTGGCAGCTGACCGGCAACGAACTGGCCCCGCCGGACGGTGCCGCGGAACCGCCGCCGGGCACCGCCCCGTTCTTCCCGAACTAGCTTCTCTACCACGCGCTGCTGCTGGCGGCGGGGTTGTCCACAGGGCTGTGCACGGCGCGCCGACCGGCGCCACCGGCGAGCGACGCTGGGCGCATGCGTGCCGTGTTGACTGACCTCGTCGAGCTGGTGTTCCCGGCCGACTGCCCGGGGTGCGGTGCCGCCGGGCCGGCGACGCCGCTGTGCCGCGGCTGCGGCTCGATCCTGGCGCACTCGACGGTGCGGCCGACCGCCCCCGATCCACCGCCGCCGGGGCTGCCACCGTGCCACGCGCTCGGCGCGTACCAGGGTCTGCTGCGCGAGCTGATCCTGTCGTACAAGGAGCGTGGCCGGCTGGGGCTCGCCGGGCCGCTGGGCCGGGCGTTGGCGGGGGCCGTGCGCACCGCGGTCACCGCCGGCACCGCGGCCGCCGCCAGTGCCGGGGTCACCGCCAGCGCCGTGGACACCGCGGGTGCCGGCGTCGCGGCCGGCACCGGGGGCGCTGCCAGGCCGGCGGCCATCGGTGGTGCCGGGGTTGCCGCCAGCGCTGGGGTCGGTGCGGCGGCGCCGGTGGTGCTGGTGCCGGTGCCGGCGACCGGTGCGGCGGCCCGGGCCAGGCACGGTGACCACATGCTGCGGCTGGCCAGGTCCGCGGCCCGCTGGCTCGCGCGGGACGGGACCGCCGCCGTCGTGCGCCGGCCGCTGCTGGCGCTGCCGCGGGGTGCCGACTCCACCGAGCTGACCGCCGCGGCCCGGATCGCCCGGGCCGACCAGGCGTTCCGCCTTCGTCCGGGAGCGGTGCCGTCGGCCCGGGTCGGTCCGGTGGTGCTGCTCGACGACCTGATCACCACCGGAGCGACGTTGGCCGGCGCGGCCCGGCTGCTGGGCGCCGCCGAGGTGCCGGTGACCGCGGCCGTCACGCTCGCGGCGACGCAGCGTCGCCACCCGCCCACCACCCACTCGACCTGGTAATTCACGGCGAATTAGCAGGTTGTTTCCGGGCCGGCGACCCTAGGCTGGAGGCTCCTGGCAGCACGCTCCGCAGCCAGCGCGCTCGGCCGGAACGCACACCCAGTGCGTCACCGGTGGGTGGGTCTGCGCCGATACGCGGGGGAGCGGTGTCGGTGCCCCAAAATCTCGCTGACCTTGGGGATGCCGAATCGAGACCAGGAGGTTACCGTCGGGTGCACCCGATGTGCTCGCACCGAAGCGAGAGGGAGGTCGACAGAGACGACAGTGCCGGCCGCCGCGAGGCCCGTGGGGCGCCGCCTTCGCCGGTCGGTACGCACAGCGTTGCGGGTCCGCCGTAACCCACTCGAAGACCGTGGGAGGTCAGGCGTGGATGTTGTGATCAAGGGCCGAAACCTGGAAGTGCCCGACCACTTCCGCCAGCTCATCACCGACAAGATGAACAAGATCGGCCGGTACGACCCGAAGATGTTCGAGGTCGACGTAGAGCTGTCCCACGAGCGCAACCGGCGGCAATCCGGCCGCTGCCAGCGTGTCGAGATCACCTGCCGCTCGCGCGGCCCGGCGGTGCGCGCCGAGGCCTGCGCCGGCGACTTCTACAGCGCGCTGGACGCGTCGCTGACCAAGCTGGAGTCACGGTTGCGCAAGTCGGCCGACCGGCGCCGGGTGCATCGCGGCCGGCGTACCCCGGAGTCGGTGGCGGCAGCCACCGCGGCACTGGGCGCCGACAGCCCGGTGCCGGGTGCGGTGGCCGTGCTGGAACGCACCGACGAGTTGGCGGAGGTGGAGCACGAGCAGGGGCCGGGTCGCATCGTCCGGGAGAAGGAGCATCCGGCCGACCCGATGACCGTCGACGACGCACTGTTCCAGATGGAACTCGTCGGCCACGACTTCTACCTGTTCATGGACAAGGAGTCCGGTCGGCCGAGCGTGGTCTACCGGCGCAAGGGGTTCGACTACGGCATCCTTCGGCTGACGAGCTGAGCAGACTCGGCACCTGATCGGATCGCGGCCCGGCGCCCTCAGGCGCCGGGCCGTCACCGTCTGGGTCAGGCGGGACCGCCGACCAGTTCGTACAGCACGTCGTCGACCCGACCACCGTGGGCGCCGGGGCGGCGGCTCAGCTCCCGGCCGACCCGGCGGAACCCGGCCCGTTCCAACACCGCCTGGGAGGCGGTGTTGCGCACGTCGGCGCCGGCGTACAGCCGCGCCAGCCGCACGTGGTCGAACGCCCAGCCGGCGAGCAGCCGTACCGCCCGGGTGGCGAAACCGCGGCCCCGCCAGGCCGGGGCGAGGTGGTAGCCGAGCATCGCGCTGGCCGTGACCGGCTCGGTGTAGTGCAGCACGATCTCCCCGGCGTACCGGTCGCTCGGCGCGTCCCGGACGGTGAGTCGGGCGGCGGCGCCGGCGAGCCACTGGCTCTGCGCGGTCTCGCAGCTCTCCCGTACCTGGCTGCGGGTCGGCGGTACCGGCGGCACCGAGGACTCGTAGACCTCCGGTAGCCGCAGCACCTCGTACGCGTCGTCGGCGTCGGTCTGGTCGAGCGGGTGCAGCGCGACCACCCCGTCGGACAGCTCGCCGCCGGGCAGGTCCGGCAGCAGCCGGGGCGTGGGCCCGTCCGGGTCGCCGGTCAGCCGGGCCCACAGCACGAGGTCGCGCCGGGCCCCGTCCGGGCCGGTACCGGCGCCGCGCAGGATGCCCTCCCGGCGGTACCCGGCCGCGAGCGCGACGCGCTGGCGCTGCGCGTCCGCCGGCGCCGCCCGCAGCTCCAGCCGGGCCAGCCCGTGGTGCAGCGCCCAGTCGGTCAGCGCGGCGACCGCCTCACCGCCGAACCCCTTGCCCAGCGCCCACGGCGCGAGCCAGTAGCCCGCCTCGGCCTGCGCCAGCGGTGCGACGTACCGGTCCAGTTCGACGCAGCCGAGCAGCCGGTCGGTGTCCCGGTCGGCGACGACGAACACCGCCCCGCCGGCCGCCCACCGGGCCGGCGCCCCGACCTCGACGAACTCCCGCGCCCGGGCCGCGTCGGCCAGCCCGACCCGGCCCCCGACCACGCCACCCGAACCGGCCGCGCCGGCCGCTCGGCCCGCGGCGACGAGGTCGCCGACGTCACCGGGTGCGGGCGCGCGCAGCCGCAGCCGTACGGTGTCGAGCTCCTCCCGTGGCAGCCCATCCATGCGCCCTCCCCAGTTCCCATACCAAACTAATGGGACATTCGCCGCCCGCTCGAACCACTTTTCCGATGCGCTCGCCGGCCGACTGCGGCAGGCTTGCCGTCATGAGTACCGCTGAGGTTTCGTCGACCACGCAGCAGGGTGCCACGGCGCCCGGCACCGGGTCGTCGGCTGCCACGCAGCCGGGCGGCAAGCAGGACACCGCACAGTTCGGTCGGGAGACGGCGGGGGACGGTGCGTTCGTCCGGCAGCCCAACCGCTTCACCGACCGGGTCACCCGCGACTCCCGGTCCGCTCCGGGCGAGGGGCCGGACGAGCACGGCCACTGGCCGGTCGAGGCCGGACGTTACCGGCTCGTCGTCTCGCTCGCGTGCCCTTGGGCGCATCGGTCGATCATCGACCGGCAGCTGCTCGGGCTGCAGGAGGCGATCTCGCTCGCCGTGGTCGACCCGATCCGGGACGAGAAGGGCTGGCGGTTCACCCTGGACGAGGGCGGCAAGGACCCGGTGCTCGGCATCGGCTTCCTGTCCGAGGCGTACCTCGCCACCGATCCCGAGTTCGCCGGCCGGGTCACCGTCCCGGCGCTGGTCGACACCATCACCGGCCGGGTGGTCAGCAACGACTACCCGCAGCTGTCCCTGGACCTGTCCACCGAGTGGGTCGACCACCACGCGCCCGGTGCGCCCGACCTGTACCCGGAGGCGTCGCGCGCCGAGCTGGACCCGCTGATGGCCGACATCTTCACCGACGTCAACAACGGGGTGTACAAGGCCGGCTTCGCCACCGGCCAGCAGGCGTACGAGGCGGCCTACGACGCGCTGTTCGCCCGCCTGGACGTGCTCGAGGAGCGGCTCGCCGACCGCCGGTACCTGATGGGCGAGGCGATCACCGAGGCGGACGTGCGGCTGTTCACCACGCTGGTGCGGTTCGACGCCGTCTACCACAACCACTTCAAGTGCAACCGGCAGAAGCTGACCGAGTTCATCAACCTGTGGGCGTACGCGCGCGACCTCTACCAGACGCACGGCTTCGGCGACACGGTCGACTTCGACCACATCAAGCGCCACTACTACCTGACCCACCCCAAGATCAACCCCACCGGCGTCGTCCCGAAGGGCCCCGACCCGCTCCGCTGGCTCACTCCCCACGCCAGAGGGTGAGGACGCTGCGCCGCGTCCCCTCGGGGAGACGTCACGACCATTCGAGAAGAGGCTCTTCGGCCGCGGGCTCGGCCTCGGACCCGGCTTCGGCCGTCGGTTCGGGTCAGCGGGGGTCGGCGGACAGCTTGGCGCCGTACCAGGTGTCGACCGGGGTGCCGCGGTGCAGGGTGTGGCCGCGTTCGGTGCCCTCGACGGTGAAGCCGGCCTTCTCGGCGACCCGGCGGGAGGCCGGATTGGTGACGTACGCGCGCCACTCGATCCGGTCGAGCGCGAGGGCGCCGAAGGCCCAGTCGCAGACCGCGCGCAGCCCGGAGGTGCCGACGCCGCGGCCGCGGGCCCACGGCGCGACCGAGTAGCCGATCTCCGCGATCCGGGCCGGCCAGTCGACCAGCCGCAGGTCCACGGTTCCGAGCAGCCGGCCGGCCGGCTCGGCCACCGCGAAGATCGCCCCGTCGCCGGCGACCCAGCGGTCCCGGGCGAGCCGGACGAAGTACGCCGCGTGCGACGGCTGGTACGGCACCGGCACGGTGGTGAACTCCGCCATCGCCGGGTCACGGCACAGCTCGACGAGCGCCGGCACGTCGGCCTCGGCGAGCGGACGCAGCAGGTACCGGCCGGCCTCGATCATGGGTTGCGCGGTCAGGTAGGTGCGGGCCTGCCGCGCGGCGCGGGCCAGCGTCGGACCGTCCGGCCCGGCCGGGCGCAGCTCGCCGGGCAGCATCCCGGCCAGCCAGCCGTCCTGCGGATCGGTGCCGTCGTGCGGCACCAGCCCGGACCGGACCACACCCTCCGGCCGCATCCCGAGCCGCGCCGCGACCAGCCGGGACGCGTGGTTGCCGACCACCGCACGCCACCGCACCCGGTGCAGGCCGAGCGCGTCGAACGCCCACGCCAGTACCAGCCGGCCGGCCCGTTCGGTGACCCCGCGGCCACGGGCCCAGGGAGCCGTCCAGTACCCCAGCTCGGCGGCGCCGCCGGCGATGTCCAGCCCCTGGGAGCCGAGCAGCTCCCCGCTCGCCGCGTCGAACACCCCGAACGCGGCGACGCTGCCGTCGGCCCACGTCGCCGGCGCCCCGGTGACGAACCGCACCGCGTCGGCCTCGGCGTACGGGCTGGGCACGGTCGTCCACCGCTGAATGTCCGGGTCCTGGCAGGCGCGGTACACCGCGGGCGCGTCGTCCGGGCGCCAGCAGCGCAGCGTCAGCTCGTCGTCGGTCAGCTCCACCGGATCCATGCCGGGGATCCTGCCGGACCGCCGCGGACCGGCACACCGATTTCGTCCCGCCCGCGCGTCCCTGCCCCCGTGGGCGCCCGACTCCCGTGGGCCGCCGGGCTGGGAAAACCGGGCGCGGGAGGGCACACTCGTACCCATTGGTAACCATGGACGGTCGGTGACGAGGCGGTGGCAGTGGCGAAACACGGCGCCGAGACCACGGAGGTGGCGGTGAGCACGCGCGTCCGGTCGGGCGTGCGGATCGGCCGGACCTACCTGGCGAAGACGATCATGACGGTGGCCCTGGTGGTGGCGTTGCTGCTGGGGCTCGGTGCGGTGCTGGTCGGATTCGGTGCGAACCCGGACAACGTGCTGGTCGGCGGGCTGACCCGGGCCGGTGGCTGGCTGGCCGGGCCGTTCGGTGACCTGTTCACGTTCGCCGACCACACCAGGCAGGTGCTGGTCGACTGGGTGATCGCGGCGGTGGCGTACCTGGTCGTCGGCGGCGTCCTGTCCCGCCTGATCCGGCCGTGACCGCTCGCCCGGCGCCCGGCCCGGCCGCCGCCGGCCGTCGCACCGGCGTAGCGGGTGCGGGCCGCCGGCCGGGTGTGCCGCTGGTCACCGGCACTGCGGGCCGTGGTCCAATGACCGGATCAGGGTGCCGTGTGACAATCCGGAGCCGGTCTGCCGGGCGGGATGTGTCCAACGGGCGCCGCCCTGCCTACGATGGTCGCCGGAGAACATCCCCCAGGGAGCGTTGAGAAGTGTCGGTTCTGGAAAAGATGCTGCGCACCGGCGAGGGCCGGATGCTGCGGCGGCTCAAGGCGATCTCGTCCGCGATCAACGATCTCGAGGACGACTACACCGAGCTGAGCGACGCCGAGCTGCGCGAGCTCACCGACCAGTACAAGGAGCGCTTCGAAGACGGCGAGTCGCTCGACGACCTGCTGCCGGAGGCGTTCGCGACGGTCCGCGAGGCGGCCAACCGGGTGCTCGGCAAGCGGCCGTACGACGTGCAGCTGATGGGCGGCGCCGCGCTGCACTTCGGGCACATCGCGGAGATGAAGACCGGTGAGGGCAAGACCCTGGTCTCCACCCTGCCGGCCTACCTGAACGCGCTCTCCGGCAAGGGCGTGCACATCGTCACGGTCAACGACTACCTGGCCCAGCGCGACGCCGAGTGGATGGGCGCCGTGCACCGCTTCCTCGGCCTGACCGTCGGGGTGGTGCTGCCGCAGATGACGCCGGCCGAGCACAAGGCCGCCTACGAGTGCGACATCACCTACGGCACGAACAACGAGTTCGGCTTCGACTACCTGCGCGACAACATGGCCTGGTCGGCCGACGAGATGGTGCAGCGCGGGCACCACTTCGCCATCGTCGACGAGGTCGACTCGATCCTGATCGACGAGGCCCGGACGCCGCTGATCATCTCCGGCCCGGCCGAGCAGTCCGCCCGGTGGTACACGGAGTTCTCCCGGGTGGTGAAGCGGCTCAAGCGGTCCAGCCCGATGGCACCGACCGCGTCGCTCGGCGGCCGGGCGCCGGAGCCGGACGGCGACTACGAGGTGGACGAGTCGAAGCGCACGGTGGCGATCACCGAGGCCGGCGTGCGCAAGGTCGAGGACCAGCTCGGCATCGACAACCTGTACGAGTCGGTCAACACCCCACTGGTCGGCTTCCTGAACAACGCCATCAAGGCCAAGGAGCTGTACAAGCTCGACAAGGACTACATCGTCTCCGACGGTGAGGTCCTGATCGTGGACGAGTTCACCGGCCGCATCCTGCACGGCCGGCGCTACAACGAGGGCATGCACCAGGCGATCGAGGCCAAGGAAGGCGTCGAGATCAAGCAGGAGAACCAGACCCTCGCCACGATCACCCTGCAGAACTACTTCCGGCTGTACGAGAAGCTCGCCGGCATGACCGGCACGGCGCTGACCGAGGCGGCCGAGTTCAACAAGGTCTACAAGATCGGCGTCACCCCGATCCCGACGAACAAGCCGATGATCCGCGAGGACCGCGCCGACGTCATCTACAAGACCGAGCAGTCCAAGTTCGAGGCGGTGGTCGAGGACATCGCCGAGCGGCACGAGATGGGCCAGCCGGTCCTGGTCGGGACGGCCAGCGTCGACCGCAGCCAGATCCTCTCCGACATGCTGACCAAGCGCGGCATCGAGCACGCGGTGCTGAACGCGAAGTTCCATGCCCGCGAGGCGGAGATCGTCGCGCAGGCCGGTCGCAAGGGCGCGGTCACCGTCGCCACCAACATGGCCGGCCGCGGTACCGACATCCTGCTCGGCGGCAACCCGGAGTTCACCGCGGCGGCGAAGCTGCGCAACGCCGGCATCGACGCCGAGGAGGACCCGGAGGGCTACGCCGAGGCGTACGAGGCGGCGCTGGAGGAGGCCGAGAAGGAGTGCGCGGCCGAGGCCGAGGAGGTCCTCGACGCCGGCGGGCTGTACGTGCTGGGCACCGAGCGGCACGAGTCCCGCCGCATCGACAACCAGCTGCGCGGTCGTGCCGGCCGGCAGGGCGACCCGGGTGAGTCCCGGTTCTACCTGTCGCTGCAGGACGAGCTGATGCGCCGGTTCCGCGCCGGCGCCGTCGAGACGGTGATGGAGCGGCTCAACATCCCCGACGACGTGCCGATCGAGTCGAAGATGGTCAGCCGGCAGATCCGCAGCGCGCAGACCCAGATCGAGCAGCAGAACGCCGAGATCCGCAAGAACGTCCTGAAGTACGACGAGGTGCTGAACAAGCAGCGCCAGGTCATCTACGCCGAGCGCAAGCGGGTGCTGGACGGCGAGGACCTGCACGACTACATCGACAACATCATCGACGACGTGCTCGACGCGTACGTGCGGGGCGCCACCGCCGAGGGCTACGCCGAGGACTGGGACCTCGACAAGCTGTGGACCGCGCTGAAGCAGATGTACCCGATCTCGGTCACCATCGAGGACCTCGAGGACGAGGCCGGCGGGCTCGAGGCGATGGACGCCGACTTCCTCGCCGAGGCGCTCAAGGACGACGCGCACGAGGCGTACGAGCGGCGCGAGGAGGAGCTCGGCGCCGACGCGCTGCGCGAGCTGGAGCGCCAGGTGCTGCTCGCGGTGATCGACCGCAAGTGGCGCGAGCACCTGTACGAGATGGACTACCTGCAGGAAGGTGTCGGTCTCCGGGCGTACGCGCAGCGCGACCCGCTGGTGGAGTACCAGCGCGAGGGCTTCGACATGTTCCAGCAGATGCTGGACGGCATCAAGGAGGAGGCGGTCGGCTTCCTGTTCAACCTGGAGGTCCAGGTCGAGGAGGAGGGCGAGGAGCCGCCGGCCGCTGAGGAGCCGAAGGAGCTGACCGCCGAGGAGTTCGCCGAGCAGGTCGGCAAGGCGGCGGGGACCGCGGCACCAGCCGGCGACGGCAAGGTCGAGATCCACGCCAAGGGGCTCGGCGAGCGCGCCCCGCAGGCCCTGCAGTACTCCCAGCCGACGATCGACGGTGCCGCCGGCAGCGGCGCGGTCGAGGTGGGCCAGGACTCCGGCTCGGCGACCGCCGCGGCGGCGCTGCGCACCGGCCCGCAGTCGAAGATCGCCGCCGGCGAGAAGCAGAACGCGCCGGGCCAGAAGGTCGGCTCCGGCCCGTCCCGCAACGCCCCCTGCCCCTGCGGCTCCGGCAAGAAGTACAAGAAGTGCCACGGCGCCCCGGGAGCAGGCCCGCTACCCGAGTGATCATGGCGAACCGTTTCTGACTCCGGCAGTTCAGCGATGCCCCGGCCAGGGCGCCGGGGCATCGCTGTGTGCCGTCCCGGACCGCTCTCGACGGCGGGTCGGGTGCGAAGCCGGCGCGGAGAGGTGGGTGCGGGCGGGAGAGCTGGGTCGCAGTGGGGCGGGATGGGGGGTGTGCGCGCGTAGGCTCGGAGCGTCCCGTGGTGTCGGAGTCGCCGCGGGCCGAGTGGTGCGCCACGAGGGGGAGGCCGATGTCGCAGGACAGCCGCGAACTGGACCGGATCGCCACCAGCTACTTCACCGGGTACCTGGCGCATGATCCGATCAGCGCGACGATGCTCGGCATGGCGGAGCATCTCGGCGAGGTGACCGATCCGTCCCGGGCGGAGTCCGAGCGGTACGCCGGCACGCTGGCCGCCCTGGCCGGCGAGCTCGCCGGGGTCGACCGGGCGGCCCTCACCGGTACCGACCGGATCACCCGCGCGGTGCTCGAACAGCGGCTGACCGACGAGCGTGCGGAGGCGCTGGACGGGCTGAGCGAGGTCAGCGTGTCCGCGAGCGTCGCGGGCACGCTGTCGATGATCCTGTCGACGGTGCCCCGGGTCGCGCTGTCCGACCCGGACCGGGCGGAGGCGTACCTGCGGCGGCTGTCCGGGCTGGGCGGCTACTTCGACGCGGTGCGGGACCGGCATCTGGCGGCGGCGAAGGACGGCCGGTACCCGACGGCCACCGGGATCCGGCAGGCGGTGCGGCAGCTGGACGACTACCTGGCCGGTGGGCCCGCGGACGATCCGCTGTTGCGGCCGGTACCGACCGGTGGGGTCGACGTCGAGCGGTGGCGGGGCCGCGCCGAGCGGGCGCGAGCGGAGCAGGTCCGGCCCGCGCTGCTGCGGCTGCGGAGCACGCTGGCCGAGGAGCTGTTGCCGGCCGCGCGCGACGACGAGCACGTGGGGCTCTGCCACGTCCCGGGTGGCACCGCCGGGTACGCCGCGCTGGCCCGGTTGTTCACCACCACGACCATGCCCGTCGAGGTGATCCACCAGGCCGGGCTCGACCTGCTCGACAGCCTGCGGGCCGAGGTGGCCGCGGCCGGTGCGCGAGCGCTGGGTACGGCCGACGTGGCCGACACGTTCCGGCGGCTCCGCGACGATCCGGCGCTGCGCTGTGACAGCGCCGAGCAGATCACCGGGCGGGTGTCGGCCGCGTACGGGCGGGCGCTCGCGGCGTTGCCGGACTGGTTCCGCGGTTACCCGGTGCCGCCGTGCACGATCAACGAGATGGACCCGATCCAGGCCCGCGGCGGCATCGCGGCGTACTACCTGTGGCCGTCGGCCGACGGGCAGCGCCCCGGGTCGTTGTGGGTCAACACCGATCGGCCGCGCGAGCGGGCCCTTGCGGCGTACGAGGTGCTGGCGTTCCACGAGGGCGTGCCGGGCCACCACCTGCAGGGGGTGGTGAGCGCGGACCTCGCGTTGCCGGACTTCCGCCGGTACCGCAAGTCCGCCGCGCACTCGGAGGGCTGGGGCCTGTACGTCGAGCACCTCGCCGACGAGATGGGCCTGTACGGCACCGACGTCGACCGCCTCGGCATGCTGGCCAGCGCGGCGTGGCGGGCGTCCCGGCTGGTCGTCGACACCGGGCTGCACCACCACGGCTGGTCGCGCGGCCGGGCCGTCGAGTTCATGCGGGACAACACCGCGCTGCCGCTGATCGAGATCGACAACGAGGTCGACCGCTACATCGCCGCGCCCGGCCAGGCCCTGTCGTACATGATCGGCCGGGTGCGGATCGACGAGCTGCGGGACCGCGCCCGGCGGCGGCTCGGTGCCGCGTTCGACATCCGCGACTTCCACCATTGTCTGCTCGCGGAGGGTTCCGTTCCGCTGGACATCATGTCCGATCTGGTCGACACGTGGATCGCGGCGGGTCCGCGGTCCGACCGGGCGTGATCGGGCGGCCGGCCGGATGCGCGCCGGCGCGGCCTTCGGTCAGCCGCGGTGGCCGGAGTAGTGCACGATGACCAGGTGCGCGCCGACACGCGGAACCGTGGGTGCGGGCCACCGCCGAGCTGGAGTTCCGCGTTCCCGCTGCCGTCCTGGTACAGGTGCGGGCCGGAGACGTGGCAGTCCGCGCCGAGCGCCTGTGCCAGCAGCAGCGCGCGCAGCAGGGCGTCGGCGACGTTTCCGGGCGGTGCCGGCGTGCTGAAGTCGGCGACGTGCATCCCGCGGATCTTCCAGTACGGCTCGATCGTCGGGCTCTCGATCGGGCAGTCGAGCCGCTCGGCCATCCGGGCGAGCACCTTGCGCGCGCCCGTCTCCCGCTTGGCGTTGAGGAACGCTCGCCAGGACAGCGCATTGTTGGCCACGGCGCCACCGTAGCCGGTTGCGGCGGTGCGGCTGGGTGCCGTCGGTACGGCATCGGGAATGGGCGGAATCGGTGTGCGGCCCGGTCGGGGCGACTGTCGGATCGGCGTCAGGGTGGGTGGTGAGCGCCGGTGCCGGCCGTAGCGTTGGCTGTGGATCACCCGGTAGGTGCGCGCGGCGTACCGGGTGGGTAGGTGAATCTGGGTTAACCTGTGATCACCAAGCGAATATCGCACTCGCGCGGGCTTGCCTGCCGGTGCGACACTCCATTGTGGAACTCGCAGGTCGAACGACAGGTGGGAGCGCGTAGCAGCAGCGACGTGGGAGGAGGTGCCCGAGATGGCCGCGGTGGACAGGTCCCGTTCCTGGCTGGGGTTGGACTCCGGTGAGCCGCACGACGACGAGGCCGTGCCGACTCGTGTGCCGGACGTCGCGCCCGTTGCCGATCGTCGTCTCGCCACCATTCACCTCACCAGCTTCCACCAGGCGCGCACCGTGGGCGAGCGGTTCCGCGAGGGTGTGCCGGTGCTGATGGACCTGAGCGGGATGGACGAGGCGGGCGCCAAGCGCGTCGTCGACTTCGCCTCCGGCCTGGTCTTCGGGCTGCGCGGCGGGATGGACCGGATCGCGCCGCGGGTCTTCCTGGTGCTGCCGGCCGGCACCGAGCTGACCCACGCGACGCCTCGCTGATCGCACCGACTCCACCCGATGCCGGCGTCCCCGGCGACGCCGGCGTCGCCGACCCGGCCCGACCGCGCCGCGTGCCCTCGGCGGTACGCGGTGCGGTCGGTGTCGGTGGCTGACAGCGCACGCAACACCCGGTCACAGCTTTTCCGCAATTTTCTTCGTCACGCCGCGTCGATCTCGTACGGATGTGCACGGCGCGCGGCGATCGCTTTCCCGCCGCCATTTCAACAGCAATCACTACGGAATGTGCGCAGCCATTCACCGATATATATCAATGAATGGTGCCGAGAGGCTGGCTAAATCGGCAGAGATACGGCAGATCATGACTTGACGCCTCCGGTCTGGCTGGTCAAACTGGCCCGGACCAGGCGCCTGGTTCATTGATTACTGACCGAATTTGAGGGAGTACGCGCAGATGAGTCTCGGTGGAATTCTGCCGCTGGACAACTTGGGTGACGCCACCCACGGCGCGACCGGCTTCGAGGCCGGCCCGATTCACGGGGGCGCCGGCCTCGACCTGACCGGCACCAGCGCGGTCGGCGTGCACGGCCCGGCCGGCGTGAACGCGGGCGGCGACGTGAACCTGGCCGACCAGAGCGCCCACCTGGGCGTTGCGGCCGGTGGGCACGAGGTGGTCGGGCTGGGCACGCCCGGTCAGGCCGGCAACCACCTCGACCTGACCGTGGCCGACCAGAACCTCGGCCTCTGATTCTGAGTTTCGCGGCCCGAACCGGGCCCGAGACGGACCGTGGTCGGCGGGAAACCGGCGCCGACCGGGTCCCCGCACTGCCGTACCGGCACCGTGGCGCGAAGCGGTGCCGGTACGTGGCCGCTGCGCAGCCATGCGCCGGCTCGCCGAGCTCGCGGTACCGGAACCGCGCACGGCCCGCACCGTGGACGGGAGCAGCATGCGTCAGTCACTGGCCATCGAGGTCACCGACCTGGTCAAGTACTACGGGCAGCACCGCGCGGTCGCCGGGATCAGCTTCGACGTCGCGGACGGCGAGATCTTCGCGCTGCTGGGCCGCAACGGCGCCGGCAAGTCCACCACGATGAAGATGCTCAGCACGCTGATGCTGCCGAGCGGCGGCCGGGCCCGCGTCGCCGGGTACGACACCGTCAAGGCGCCGCGCGAGGTACGGCACCGGATCGGGTTCGTGTTCCAGGAGAGCACCCTCGACCCCGGCCTGACCGTGCTGGAGAACCTGCGCTTCCACGCCACTCTGTACGGCACGCCGCGACGCCAGCTGGACGAACGCATCGAGTACGCGCTGCTGCTGCTCGGGCTCGAACCGCACGCCAAGGCCCTGGTCGCGCGGCTGTCCGGCGGCCTCGCCCGGCGGCTGGAGATCGTGCGCGCGCTGCTGCACAAGCCGAAGATCCTCTTCCTGGACGAGCCGAGCCTCGGCCTCGACCCGCCCACCCGTACCCGGCTCTGGCAGGAGATCCGGCACCTGCGCGACCGGGACGGGCTGACCGTGCTGATGACCACGCACTACATGGACGAGGTCGAGAACGTCGACCGGCTCGCCATCGTCAACGCCGGCGAGCTCGTCGCGATCGACACCCCGAGCCGGCTCAAGTCCGCCGTCGGGCTGGACCGGATCCGGCTCAGTACCACCAACAACGCGCTGGCGCTGCACCAGCTGGTGGCCGCCGGCGTACCGGCGTGGGCGGAGGGCGAGATCATCGTGTGCTGCGTGCCCGACGCGGAGCGCGGCATCGGCCGGCTGCTCGGCCACATCGACGTACCGGCCACCTCGGTCAGCGTGCAGCGGCCCAGCCTGGACGACGTGTTCGTGCACTTCACCGAGCAGGCGATGGCCCGCGAGGAGGCCGAGTCGACCGCCGCCACCCACCGCCGCCGGGTGCGTTCATGATCGAGCGAATCACGGGTGTCGCGGCGTGGTGCCTCCCGAACGTTCCGCCGGGAGGAGCGGTCGTGAGTGCTCGTCGGCGAGCGAGTCGCGCGCGCAGCGTGGTCGGCCTTCCGGCGGGGGTGGCGCGTTCGTGAGCGACGGGCAGTCCTCCCGGGTGTACGCCTCGCGCGGCAGCACCGGCATCCGTCGCTCGCTGTTCGGCGGCCCGGTACCGGTGGCCGACGAGGCCGAGGACGACCGCGCCGAACGTACCGTCCGGCTGCGGCCCGAGTCGCCGGCGAACGGCGAACCGCGCCGCCCGTCGCCGCGGCGCCGGTCGAGTCCCGCCACGGACCGCGCCGACGGCGCCGACGTGGCGGCGCGAGCCGACCGCGCCGAGGCGGCACCGCAACCACCCATGACGACGCGTGGGACGCAGCGCGCCGGCGCGGGTTCGGACGGCGGGCGCCGATCCGCCGAGCGCCGTGGAACCCCGGCGCCGTACCGCAACGCGGCGGGGCGGCACGGCCAGGACGAAGCTCCGGAACCGCGGGGACGCCACGGCCAGGACGAGGCACCGGAATCCCGGCGGCGGCATGGCCGGAACGGGGCGCTCGAAACCCCGGGCCGGCACGGCCTCGCCGAGCCGGATCCGGGTACCGGTGTGGAGGCGACGACGTCGCGTCACGGCGCGGAGCCCGCCACCCCGGCCCGCCGGCACGGTGCGCAGTCACCCGCACCCCGGCACGGTGCCGAGCCGGAGGTACCGGCGCCGCGGCACGGCACCGATCGTGGGCCGGACCCGGCGCCGCGACACGGCACCGATGCCGGGCCGGACCCGACGTCCCGGCACGGCGCCGAGCGCGGACCGATCGCGGCATCCCGGCACGGCACGGACCAGGACT